>NZ_CM001977.1:3944433-3988179 GCF_000406165.1 Dickeya zeae NCPPB 2538
GAAGGTGCGGGTAGCCGGGTTAAAGCTCAGCCAACCCGGCAGTGCCGAGCCATCTGCCTGAGTCGCACTCAGCGTCAGCGTGTCGCCGGTATCCGGGTCGGTGAAAGTCCCCCCAGGAACAGTGAAGTTGAAGCTGCCATTTTGTGCGATGGACTGATCGGTAACCGGGTTGGACACCACCGGCGGGAGATTACTGTTATTCACCGTCAGCCCGAAGGTGGTGCTGACCGATGCATTACTGCCATCCGTCGCGGTTATCCGGATCGTCAGGTTGCCGACATCACTGTGGCCCGGCGTGCCGGAGAAGGTACGGGTGGACGGGTTAAAGCTCAACCAGGTCGGCAGTGCCGAGCCATCCGACTGTGTCGCGCTCAGCGTCAAGGTACCGCCGCTATCCACATCGACAAAGGTACCGCCAGGCACGGTGAAACTGAACGCCGTGTCTTTGGTGGCGCTTTGGATACTGACCGGGCTCCCCACGGTAGGAGCGTCATTCACGCTGGTTACCACCAGCGATGCCTGCGCACTATTGGTAGAGAACGCACTGCTGCCGCCAGTGGTCGAGGTATCCGCCAGGCCTTTGCTGCTCCCCGTCGTCGCGATACCGCTGGTGTGATCCCACGCGCGGAAACTCAGGGTTGCGGTTTCACCGTTGGCGCTGTCCGGCACATAGCGAACCTGCGCCGTCGACCCTAACAGCAATGCCGATGAGCCTGATACCGTCCCGATAGAAAACCAGTTCGCGCCACTATCCGTGGAATACTGCCAGCCACCGTTCCCTGCCGTCGCCGTAATCGCAATGCCGCTGGACGCCCCACTGTCGACATCCCCATAACCCGCATTGCTGAGCAACGACGAGACGGTAGTAGCAGACGATGTCACATCTTCCGTCGTTGATGTCAGGGTGACCGTCACGCCGCTGGATAACGTTGGCGCATCGTTAACGCTGCTCACCGTCAGTGATGCCTGTGCACTGTTGGCGGAGAACGCACTGCTACCGCCGGAGGTCGAGGCATTCGCCAGCCCTTTGGTGGCACCGTTGGTTGCCGTACCGCTGGTTTGATCCCAGGCTCTGAAACTGAAGGTGGCGGTTTCGCCATTGGCGCTGTCTGGCATGTAGCGAATTTGCGCCGTCGCACTGAGCAGCAACGCCGACGAGCTGGATACCGTACCGACGCTGAACCAGTTGGTCCCGCTGTCCGTCGAGTATTGCCACGTTCCGTTGCCGGTCAGCGCCGTCAGCGCGATACCGCTCACAGCACCACTGTCCACATCGGCGTAGCCAGCAGAGCTCAGCAACGACGATACCGTCGTGGACGATGATGCAACGTCTTCCGTCGTGGTGGTCAACGTCACCGTCGTGCCACTGGACTAACGTCGGCGCATCGTTGACGTCGCTCACCGACAGTGACGCGTGCGCGCTATTGGTAGAGAACGCACTGCTGCCGCCCGTGGTCGAGGTATCCGCCAGCCCCTTGGTCGCCCCCGTTGTTGCTGTACCACTGGTCTGATCCCAGGCTCTGAAACTGAAGGTAGCGGTTTCGCCGTTAACGCTGTCCGGCACGTAGCGGACTCGTGCCGTCGAACTGAGCAGCAGCGCCGACGAGCTGGATACCGTACCGACGCTAAACCAGTTAGTCCCGCTGTCCGTCGAGTATTGCCACGTTCCGTTGCCGGTCAGTGCCGTCAGCGCAATACCGCTCACAGAACCACTGTCCACATCCGCGTAGCCAGCAGAACTCAGCAACGACGACACTGTCGTGGACGACGAGGTAACGTCTTCCGTCGTGGAAGTCAGGGTGACCGTCGCACCACTGGATAGCGTTGGTGAGTCGTTGACCGGCGTGATACTCAGCACCGCCTGATTGGTACCCGTGCTGTTGAGCGAACCGTCATTAAAGGTCCAGTTGAGCGTCACACTGGCCGGTGGGTCGTCAGAAGTGTTGGCATAGGTCAGGGATTGCAGTACCGCATTCACTATCGCCGACGTTGCATTGCTATTGAACGTCAGCGTCAGCGTGCCGGAGGAATTCGTTGTGACACTGCCCACCGCCGTACCGTTATAGGTGAAGTTTTGCCCTTGAGTCAGCGTCCCCAGCAGCCCACTATTGCCGAAGGTATCGACACTGTTCGCCCCACCGTTACGGGCGATTGAAATAGACGCACCGTTATAGTTGCCTTGGTTATTCAGCTCGGTATCTGCGACCGTGACATCATTGTCTATCACCACCGCGCTGCCATTTTCGGTATAGGTGGCTCCGCCGTTCAGGTTGCTGAATACGGGGGCGGTGTTGGTGGTTGAGGTTATCGACGAACTGTTAATCGCCGTCAGGCCGCCTGATGTGGCACGTAGCGCCAGCGTATTGGAACTGCCGCTGTTGGTGTACTGAATGATGAGTCCCGTGTAGGTGGCGATACCGCCAGACGGCGTTAATGTTACCGTCGTAGCGCTGCCATCATTATCGCCCGAGGTGACCGTCAGGCTATTGACGGTACCATCGACGACACTGTCGTTAGGGTCAGTCACCGAGAGCACGATATTGGTGGTGTAATCCTGATCCACCATGCCATTCGCATCGACCGCCTGAACGACAGGTACCGTGGTAAAACTGGTGCTTTGTCCGTTCTGAATCGTTGTGGGGACTGGCTGGGTGGAAAAAACCAGTCGTGTCGCTACCACATCCGGATTGATCGATGCGGATGTGACGCTGGCCAGGCTAGCAGATGCCGCCGTCAGCACGAAGTTAGCGTCAGCATCGCTGGCCGAGGTGTACTTCACACCGCTAAAGGTAGCAATACCGTTTGAAGCGGTCACCTGAGTGGTACCGGTCAGCGAGCCGCTGCCATTTTCGCTTAGCGTTACCGAGCCATTGAAATCGGTGTCGATATTGCCTCGAGCGTCAACCGCGTACACCACCGGCTGAGTAGTGAAATTAATACCACTGACCACTGAGGTGGATGGCGACTGACTGTAAATCAGTTGGGTTGCCGCCACATCAATGCTGGCACCGCTACCGTTGGTCACGCTGCTCTGGGCACCCGCAAAGGTGGAGCTTCCCGACCCGGTGGTCACATTACTGGCATTGATAGACAGTACCACCGTGTGGTGATCGGTAATGTCATTACTACTGGTGTTGTCGTTGTAATACGCCTTAATGGTGTAAGTTTCGCTACCGCCATCAGCAATCGACACATTCAGCCCGGAAAACGTGACTCGCCCGGTGCTGCTGTCGTATGTACCCGCGACGTTAGTGGCATCAGGCCCACTGAGCAGAAAGGTCATCTTGCTCAATTCTGATGATGTCGCGCTTCCACTGACGTTGGCGTATAACGCGCTGACGGTCGTGGCTACCCCGTCCGACGCACCGGTATCCGTAATCGTGAAATCCATCAGTGACGTCGCGCTGCCCACTGACGTCGCCGTGGTAGAAAACGTGGTCGCCTCGCTGGCAGCACCCGCAGTCAGCGTGGAGGTCGAGTCTTTTGGCGCAGCAGTTTTAACATCGGTGATAATGATGTTTTGAAAAAGGCCATAGTCTTCTGAGGTAAATACCACCGACGTGACATCATTCAGCGTGGTTAAGCCACTGTAGGTATGAAATGCATCCGCGCCAGGAGTAAGAGAGAAAGAACTGGTAACGCCATCTTTAACATAATAAATCGTCACGGTGCCGGTTCGAAGCTGCGTTTCGAATCCCGTCACATCAAAGGTATAGCCACTTTGTACCGAGATCTCGAAATCTATACCACTGCCGCCATTACGGTCAGATAGCGAATAGATCCCCGGGCCGATCCCACCACCAGAGGTCTGATAATTAGGGTTTGTATCTTCCTGAATATCGAGATAACTCGCGTTCTTTCCTGTGATCGTTGAGCCTGCTTTAAACGTGAAACTCGCCCCGTCGATAGTGCGCACGAACATGTTATTACTATTCGCATCGCTATCTTCTTGCGAACCGTCGACAAATGTCACCGTTGAGAGCAAATGTGAGTAATCGGATACACTCAGGGAATGGGCCTGAATATCGCCCACGGAGGTTTCGAGTACCCAGTCGCCGCCTAGCGCAGCAGCACCGGTGTTATCGTTGGAAGCCGCAATGTCAGCGCCTGTTGTATCATGCAGCAATTGCAGAAACGCGCCGCTACCCGTGGCACCGATATCACATCCGTACAGCAACAGATCCCCATCTTCCGTCAACGCGGAACCCAGCGTCGCTAAATCAGCAGAGCGTGACGCTGCCGTCGTCGTATTTAACGTCAGCGTCCCCAGCGAAACCTGCCCTTCACTGCCATGGCTGATGATATGGATCGCATCATAGCCGCTGTGTGTTTGCGCCCATTCCACCATCTGGGTCAGTCCGTCTTTGCTGCTGTCTAGCAATACGACTTCCGTTCCGGCAGGCACCTGGTCAACCAAGGTCTGGTAATCCGCCACTGAGGTATCGATAAACACCACTTCTTTGTGGGCCGTTGCCCCCGTCGCTACGGCTGCCACATCGTGACTATCAGCCGTGGCGCTCTGCGTGCTGGTATGTTGAGAAGAGGTATCGGATTGATCGGTTGTGCCATCGGCGTGGCTATTGTCGGACTGAGTTGCTGTATCAGCCGAGGCGGTTTGCGTGGTTGTTGTTTGCGAAGTCGTCGTTTGCGTTTCTGTGGTTTGCTCGGCCGTAGCGACAATCGCGCCATCAAATAACATACGGGCTTCCAGTGCATACCCTATCGGGATGTCGGAAACCGGTTCAACAGAGCAAGCCGGATGGCTGCTTTTCTTACGAAACAAATGACGCCATAACATAAAAACACCCCGACACCAGAAATAACTGCTCACAAAAAGGTTATAATTAAAAAACCGTTAAATAATAAAAACATAACCATTTAAATCGGGAATGACAGTTGGGATTTACAAGAAGGATGTCATCGATATCCACCTTGCAAGCAAGGTACTTTTTTTCAATTTGTATTTTTGTATGTATTACTTTAGCAACGCGTTGCCATCTACTCAAAAGGAAAGCAGGTTACCTGCTTTCCTTGTGAAAGCCGTCACATCAAGGGCGAACCGGATAAATACCATTCACCGCGATACAGGCTGTCAACGCTAACGACGGATCGCGCACCGGCAACGGTACGGGCACTTGAATGACTACCGGAGCAGGAGCCGTCGCATTCGGCCCCACCGAAACGGCAGCGGTTAACGGCAGACTGACATTGCCAGACGCCGTTCCCGACAACTGCCCGCCATTAGCCGTACCACTGACCGAGCCACTCGCGGTACCCGTCACGCCGCCATCCGGCCCCACCTGCCGATCGTTGGTGCCAGAAGGGGCGTAGATTTGGGCCGCCGGCCCAACAACCGTGGTCAACAAGGCTTTATCGGTCAGGTTAGCGCTACGCGCGGTGGTGGTGGACGAACCAATTTTGGCGATACCGGTGACAGGAAGACTGGCTACGGCGCTAAAAGGCAGGTTGGTGATACTGCCAGAAAGCGCCAACGAAACGGAACCGCTGGCCACAGGCGTCGTACCGGCAGTCCCATTCAACGTCAGGGTGGCGGGGTGAGTATGCGGTGGTACCTGAGGAGCAGCCAGCGTGACTGATGTAGACGCAATAACCGTTGAACCTTCCTGCCCGACTTTCTGCCCAGAACTATAAACTGGAACAGAACCATTCAGTGGACCAGTACCTATCGCCGTCCTTCCCCGCAAATCAGGCAACGCGAAGGTATTAGGCGCGCTACCACCGTAAAGGTTGCCAATCACTGCATAGAGCGCCTGATTTTGAGATACGTTCAGCGTTCGACCATCGGCAGGCAAGTAGGACTCTGGGCAATAATTGCTCGCCATGTAACAAACGGAACCCAAATAAGGCTCGTAAGCACACGCATTTGCTGACGTCGGAAGCATGGCAAAACCTAATGCGCCAGCAAGAACTGATTTGATAAGCAAACGCTGAACTCGCTTCATTACACATCTCTCCTTAGGCAGATGGCGGCCTCACCGCATAGTGAAGCGCATCTGATAATTTTAATCATATTGTTGTAACCCCCAGAGGGCGGGGCAATCAGGATGTCATGTCGTAAAACGGTGATGTGGTTAGAAACCCAACCACAATAAGAACATAGTCCAGGTGGGAGAGATTTTCCGCTGGCAGAATAAATTATTTCTTATAGCGTCACATAAAAAACTATTTAATAGAATTAACCGAATAATACATTTATCACTATCGACAGGTTTTACTTTCAACGTGTCAAAATCCGCTTTCCCGGATACCCAATGCAGCAATCCGACGCCACACCGCGCCAAGAATGGATTCTGTTTCCCCTTCCAGCATCACGCTGCCCCGTAACGGCTGTTGCGGTGGCGAGAATTGCCCCTCCTGCACCGCGAAACGTACACGGTACTGCGCCTGCACGGGTTGAGGATTGTGGTCGCGGTCGCGACGCACAGCGATCGGGCCGTGGCGATCCGACGCCAGCATTTCCTGCTGTAACCAGGCGGTACCGGTGGGCGCAATCTCTTTCAGTTGTACGACCAGGCGGGGATACGCGGGGTCATCGGCGATAAAATAGCCTTGCATCCCCACTTTCGCGCGTTTTAGCGTGTCGTCGGGTAAATACCCCTGCACTTTGCCAGCCCCCAGCCCGACCACACGCAGCAATGGCATATCCGACGTCAGCCAACGGCCTTCCGTCATATCTCGCACCACATCCCTCACCTGGCCTGCCTGCGGCGCGGTGAGAGACAAACGCTGGCGTTGCGCATCCAGCCCCCGATAGCGGGCCAATGATTCCGCCAGCTGGCGATCAAGCACCTGGGTTTCACTGGCAGTTTCCTGACGCCCGGCTCCCCGCTGCCGCTGCTGTTGCAAAATGGCAATTTGTTGACGTTCGATATTGATGCGGTAGTCCAAATCGGACGAGGTGAGATCCAGCAGTTTTTCACCGGCTTGCACCTGCTGACCGTCAGCGACATACAGCGCTTTGACCTGCGCAGGAATAGGGGCATACAGCGCGCTGACATTTTCTGCCTCCAGCACAGCGGGAATACGGATGCTGCCGCGCCAGGGAAACAGCAGCAGTACTAATACCGCCGCCACAATTAACCCTGAACGCAACAGGTTAACGGGATGAGCATTCTTACGCATGGACCACCAGATACGGGCCTCCTTCACCACCGGAAGCGCGATAAACCAGCCAATTTCCACCGACATCAACACAATACCAACCACCTTAATGAAAAAGTGGTACACCATCAGCGCAATGCCGAAAAACAGAAAAAAGCGCCATACCCACGAGGCATAACCCCATATCAACAGCTTGCGCTGCATCGATGGCGACCAGGTATGCGGTGCCGGATGACCATAACCAAACAACGCCTCGCGCAGCCGCCATCGGCACAGGGCATAGGCGCGCTCCTGCAGGTTTTCCACCCGCCAGAAATCGCTCAGCAAAAAGTACCCGTCAAAACGCATCAGCGGGTTGAGGTTAACCACCAGCGTTGTTATCCAGGTGGCGCTGGAGAGCATGAAGGCCGCAGTACGCAATGGACCATCCGGTAACAGCGCCCAGGCCAGTAACGCAACACCAGCCAGCATCAGTTCCGCCAGAATACCGCCTGCGCTAATCAATAATCGGGCGCGCTGCTCTTTCAGTTTCCAGGCATCACTGACATCGGTATAAAACAACGGGAACAGCACGATAAACGCCACGCCCATGGTCTGCACCCGGCAACCGGCACGCTTAGCCATGAAAGCATGCCCCAGTTCGTGGATAAACTTGGCGAAGACCAATGCGACACCAAAGGCCGCGGCCCCTTGCAGGCTGAACAAGTGAGGAAACGAGTGGGTATAACGCACCCAGTCACGGCTCACCAGAAAGCCCCCCAGTAGCAGTATTAACGGTAACACCACCCGCAAAAATAGCAGGCCGTAACGTTGCAGCCAGGGCCAGCAACGGTTGAGCACCGGATCAGGGCGCCATAGCGGAATGCGGAAAAACAAATATTGATGTAGAAGGGTTTTCCACAGGCTGACACGCCATGCCGCTGCTTTGATGGCATACCCTTGTCGTTGCACCGGGTCACTGGCGGCTATCAAGTCGTAATTACGCAGAAACCGCAATAACTGCTCCAGCTCGCGGCTCTGCAACGGCAAGCCCGGCTCACGGTTAGCCGCCTCCAACACCGATTGGGGATGACGCAACGACCAGTGCCGTAACAGACGTATTGCCGAAGGTGTTAGTGTGAAATAACGTCCGGTCACCGGGTCGGCCAGCACCCATTGCGGTGCGCCATCGAGACCGGTCGCCGACTCCACCAATTGCAAATCTGTTCTCAGCGCGGGCAAAAGCTGCCCCGTTCCGCTACGGGTCATAATCCAACCGACTGACGTAAAACGGCGAGTGGCCGTCGGAACAGATACACTGCCAGCGGTACATATTCACCAGAAATTTTCGCCGTACCACGCAGCCCAATGCGCGGCGGCTCACCGGTGAAACGCGCATCCAGCCGGTAAGCCAGGTTGCCCGACGGGGTCAGTTCCGATTCATACGCAATACGATCCAGCAGTGCGCCATGCGGCGTTATCGGATCGCTATCAAGAAACAAGGTGATCGGCGCATCCGGCGCCAGCCGGATCGCATCGCCGACATCCAGCTCAATACGCAAGGAGACGGAAGCCGGGTCGGCCAAATCCATCAGCCGTTCGCCGGTGCGGACCGGTTTACCGGTCCAGCGTTCGGCATCGGCAAATACCGCGATACCATCCCGCTCCGCCCGAATCTCGGTACGGCTCAGCAACGCGTTGGCATAATCGCGCTCGGCACGCTTCTGCGCCACCTGCGCGGCAAGAAAATCCAGCCGGGCTTTGGAGTCAGCATCCTGAAAAGCGCGTTGCGAGCTGGCACGGTACTCCGCTTCCGCCACGTTCAACGATCTTTCAGCCACATCCGCCTGCGCTTTCAGTGTGGTATCGTCGATACGCACCAGCACATCGCCTTTTCGCACATTCTGATTAGGTTGAACGGCAAACGCCTGAATCACCCCATCCAGCGGTGCGGCGACCACACGCCCGTTAAGCGGGATCACTTCGGCTGGTGCCAGCACCGACTGCCGCACCGGAATAAACAGACACCCCACCACAACCAAAAGCGGGATAGCCAGTTTCCAGCGCCAGCGCGTGCGCCGCCAGACCGGTTGCGGCTCCAGCGCCAGCCAGGCGTGGCTGAACGCATGGGCCAGTTGTTCCGACAGCAATTGCTCGGCGGGCTGCCAGGGCTGCTCACGGGCATACCAGATGCCGCCAAACAAACGCCCTTGCCTGTCTTTCAGCGGTGCCCACAGCACTTCGGGCACCGATAACGCCAGCCAGTCGTTACGGCTTTGATCATCTAACGCTGTCGCTTCCACCACCACACACTGCTCGTATTGCGGTTCTCGCAGCAGTTGCGTGCAGGCGCGTTCAACAAACGCCACAAAAGGGGCATGGGGCGCAGGCTGGGTCACGCCGGTCACCGCTCGCACCGTGCCGTTGATCACCAACGCGGCATGACGAAAGCCAAACAACGTCTGGCTGTCATTGACGATGCAATACGCCAGCTCGTCGACCGTGTCAGCCGAACGCGCCTGACGTTCGATATCGAGAAAACGGGCGAAGATGCGTTCGCCGGAAACGGGGGGCGTAGTACTCACGGTTTCTCCGGAAAATGTGCCGTGCCGCTCATCCCAGCCATCAGCGCGGCGTCTTTGGTTTCAATCACCCCCGTCAGGCTAAGTGTCTGGCTGCTTTCATCAATGCGTGCACCTAGTCGGGCAACGCGGGCTTGTAACGGCGTGCCGGTTTCATCTGGCGTAAAGGTGAAGGCCAGGCCGGACTTGAGTATGGGCAACCAACGAGATGGCACCAGCAGGTTAATTTCCAGATGGCGATTGTTGACGATATCCAGCACTGGCGCCCCCGGCGCTACGCTTTCATACGCCTGCGCACGACGCCTGACCACCTGGCCGTCAAACGGTGCCAGAATGCGGCAACGGTTGACCTGAATCTGGTAGACCTGACTTTCTGCCTGCGCCTGCGCCAGACGAGCGGCAGATAAAGCTACAGCGTGTCTGCCCACCGATTTGAGCTCCGCCAGTTGCTGGTTCTGGCTCAGTTCTGCTTCCGCCGCCCGCATCGCCGCCTGCGATGCCGACAATTGCGCCTGATAGATAGCGCAATCAAAACGCGCCAGCAGATCGCCTTTTTTAAACGACTCCCCTTCTCTGAACGGCATCTCCACAATGCGTCCGGCCAGGTCGCTGGAAATGGTCGCCTGATCCACCGCCACCACTATTCCACGCGCCTGATTGTCCGACGATGCCGCCATCTGATTTGGATGAGCCGGATTAATCAATAGCGGGTCATCAGCCTGCGCCTGCACATGATAAGCCAGAGCACAAACCGCCATCAGCCCAAGCGCCCGACGGAAAACGGCGTGATTGAAATTGTTCACACTAACCTGCCTTGGTTGCGCAAAGATGTGTACCCATCAGAAGACATCAAGAACAAGCCCCTGAATTTTCACCGATTAGCCCTGGTTATTTTGGCAAGTATAGTCAATCAGCAGAAACGGGAATGCGATGAGAGATAGAATCAGGTTATGAATTTGCTGAGAGGATCAACAACGACGTAATCGCCAGACGACAGAGCACAAGCAATATGATTAGCGAGCACCAAACCGCAGGCACAAAAAAACCACCTTTCGGTGGCTTTCTGCATTATGCAGACATTCATCTGCACAACTGAATTTGGAGCGGGAAACGAGACTCGAACTCGCGACCCCGACCTTGGCAAGGTCGTGCTCTACCAACTGAGCTATTCCCGCAGGGGTGTGACGTAACGTAATTTACTGTCGTTACGGGGAGCGCATTATACGAGAAACTTTCTCTCCCGCAACCCCCCTGACAAAAAATTGTGTGCAAGTGCCGACAAAATCAGCAATACGCTGAAAATCTCCGCGACAGCCAACCGTTACAACTGAATAAAGTGCTCGCGGTAGTACGCCAGTTCCGCGACCGATTCACGGATATCGTCCAGCGCCTGGTGAGTATTGCGCTTTTTAAAGCCCGCCAGAATCTCGGGTTTCCAGCGGCGCGCCAGTTCCTTGAGCGTACTGACATCCAGATAGCGGTAGTGGAAGTAGGCTTCCAGTTCCGGCATGTAGCGGAACAGGAAACGACGATCCTGCCCGATGCTGTTGCCGCAAATCGGCGATTTGCCCGCCGGTACCCACTGTTGCAGGAAGGCAATGGTTTCCCGCTGCGCCGCGTCTTCGTCAACGCGACTGGCTTTCACTCGCTCCACCAACCCGCTGGCGGTATGGGTACGCACGTTCCAGTCATCCATCAGCGCCAGCTGGCTATCAGGCTGATGCACCGCCAGCGTCGGGCCTTCTGCCAGCACGTTCAGGTTAGCGTCGGTCACCAGTGTTGCGATCTCGATGATCCGATCCCGTTCAGGATCCAGCCCCGTCATTTCCAAATCGATCCAGATCAGGTTGTTTTCATTTACCATCGTCGCGTTCCCGTGTCGCCCTTGCTATTGAAAGTTTCACCGCCAGCAGGCTGACAGGCCCGGCGGCGGTTAATTAAAATAAAATAGCGTGTATTATAGTCGCTTCCATCGCCACCGGCGATAAGCGCCGAACCAAGAGAGACTGCGTGAGTAAAAAGAAACTGTCAAAAGGTCAGCAACGGCGGGTTAGCGCCAACCATCAGCGCCGCCTGAAGCATGCCGACAGCAAGGTCGAGTGGGATGACAACCAATTGGGCGAACCGCAGGAAGGCATCATTATCAGCCGCTTTGGCATGCATGCCGATGTGGAAGCGCCGGATGGCGAGGTGCACCGCTGTAATCTTCGCCGTACTATCCCCTCACTGGTCACCGGTGACCGGGTCGTCTGGCGCGCCGGTAATGAAACGTTGGCTGGCATCAGCGGTATTGTCGAAGCGGTACACCCACGTCAGTCGGTGTTGACCCGGCCGGATTACTATGACGGTATCAAACCGATCGCCGCTAACATCGACCAGATTGTGATTGTCTCCGCCATCTTGCCGGAGCTGTCACTCAATATTATCGACCGCTATCTGGTGGCCTGTGAAACGCTGGAAGTCGAGCCGCTGATCGTGCTCAACAAAACCGACTTGCTGGATGACGAAGGCCGGGCGTTCGTAGAAGAGGTGATGGATATCTATCGCAACCTGCACTACCGGGTGCTGATGCTGTCCAGCCACACCCAACAGGGCATCGCCGAACTGGAAGCCGCGTTGACCGGCCGAGTCAGTATCTTTGCCGGGCAGTCCGGCGTCGGCAAGTCGAGCCTGCTCAATGCGTTACTCTACCCTGATGACGCCAAAATTCTGGTCAACGATGTGTCCGATGCTTCAGGGCTTGGCCAGCACACCACCACCGCCGCACGGTTGTACCACTTCCCCCACGGCGGCGACGTTATCGATTCACCGGGCGTACGCGAATTCGGCCTGTGGCATCTGGAGCCTGAGCAGGTCACACGGGGTTTTATCGAGTTTCGCGACTATCTGGGCAGTTGTAAATTCCGTGACTGCAAACACGATACCGACCCTGGCTGCGCCATCCGCGCCGCGCTGGAGCGAGGTGAGATAGCCGCTGAGCGTTTTGATAACTACCACCGCATTCTGGAGAGCATGGCGCAGGTAAAAACGCGTAAATCCTTTTCTGCTTCGGATAACTGACATTTATCGTATCCACCGCTACAATGCGCCCCTTTTTACGGCGTACCCTTAGAAAACGACGAGGCTCACTGTGCTGGACAGAATCAAGATTGCTCTACAACATCTGCTCCCGAAGGTCTGGCTGACGCAGCTGGCCGGTTGGGGAGCCAACCGCCAGGCTGGCCTGCTTACCAGACTGGTGATTGAACTGTTTGCGCGCATCTACAAGGTCAATATGCAGGAAGCGCAGCAACCCAAGGCCGCATCCTACCGTACGTTCAACGACTTTTTTGTGCGCCCGCTAAAACCGGGGATCCGTCCGGTTGACCCGCTGGCGAACCGGTTAGTATTCCCTGCCGATGGCGCCATTTCTCAGTTGGGCACCATTGACGATCTTCAGGTCTTGCAAGCCAAACAGCACAACTATTCGCTGGAAGCGCTGTTGGCCGGTAACGTCATTCTCGCTGACCTGTTTCGCGATGGCGTGTTCGTCACAACTTATCTCTCACCGCGTGATTACCACCGCGTGCATATGCCGTGTGACGGTATTTTGCGCGACATGATCTACGTGCCGGGTGACCTGTTTTCCGTTAACCCACTGACCGCTGCCAACGTGCCGAACCTGTTTGCCCGCAACGAGCGGGTGATCTGCCTGTTCGATACGCCATTCGGCCCCATGGTGCAGATACTGGTGGGCGCGACCATCGTCGGCAGTATCGAAACGGTGTGGGCGGGTGTGGTTACGCCGCCGCGTGAAGGCATCATCAAACGTTGGGCCTATCCGCTGGAAGGCGAAGACGCGGTTATTCTGGAAAAAGGCGACGAAATGGGCCGTTTCAAACTCGGCTCCACGGTCATTAACCTGTTCGCGAAAGGTCGTGTAGAGTTAATGCCCGGACTGGCCAGCCAGAGCATTACCCGTATGGGGGAAGCCATGGCCGAAGCGTTGGATGAGAGTGTACGGGCACGCATGAGTGCGGCCAACGACAGCGATACAACCGATACCACCCCCTGACCCCATCAATAACCTGAGGAGGCCAGCCGTGCGTCTGATTCTGATTTTCCTGATGGGATGCCTGTTATCAACCACGTCGCTGGCCGCCCAGTTGCCTGACGAAACGCAACTGAAACAGGAGCTGCAACAGGCTGAAACCAATAAGAACGCTCCGGCGCAAGCCGACATCGTCAAAGAGCTACAATCGGCGTTGCGGCTGCTGGATGAGCGCCGGGAGACCCGCCAACGGGCCGACCAGTACCAGCGTGCGATTGATGACTTCCCCAAACTGACCCGCGAACTGCGCCAGCAGTCTGACGCGGAAGACGCTAAACCGGCGGCCCCCCCCAAAACCACCTCGGTTAACGACCTGGAACAGCAAATCGTCCAGATCAGCAGCCAGTTACTGGAGCAAACCCGCCAGTTACAACAAGAGCAGGACCACCAGCGTGAAATCAGCGACTCGCTGGCCCAGTTGCCACAGCAGCAAACCGAAGCCAACCGCGCGCTGAGCGACGTCGAGCGGCGCGTGCAGGCGCTGGGCAACCCCACGACCCCCCTCGGTCAGGCACAACTGGCCGCGTTACAGGCTGAAGCCGCATTGCGTAAAAGTCGGCTGGAAGAGCTGGAACTGGCGCAGCTTTCCGCCAGTAACCGTCAGGAGCTCTCGCGTCTGCAAGCAGAGGTCTATAAAAAGCGGCGTGACCGGCTGGATAATCAGCTCCAATTATTACGCAGCACGCTGAATACCTTACGCCAGCGTGAGGCGGAGCAGGCATTAGAAAGAACGGAGCAACTGGCTGAGCAGGAAGGTCAGTTACCTATTGCCGTCGCCAGCCTGCTGCAAACCAACCGTGAACTGTCCATGGCGTTAAACCAGCAGGCACAGCGCATGGATCAGATTGCCGCCCGCCAGCGCCAGACCGCTGCCCAAACGCTACAGGTGCGTCAGGCGCTGAGTACGCTGCGCGAACAGGCGCAATGGCTCGGTTCCTCACCCGCGCTAGGAGAAACGTTGCGCGCTCAGGTCGCCAGACTGCCGGAAATGCCCAAACCCCAGCAACTCGATGGCGACATGGCGCAGTTGCGCGCCCAGCGCCTGCATTATGAAGATCAGCTCAACAAGCTGTCGGCAAATGGTGATCCCACCCGGCAGGATAACGGTACCCCGTTGACTGCCGCTCAGCAAAAGATCGTCAACGATCAGCAACGTACCCAGCGCGATCTACTCACGTCGCTGATTTCCGGTTGCGACACGCAAATTCTGGAACTGACCAAGTTGAAGGTCGCCAGCAACCAGTTGGAAGACGCCCTGATTGAGATCCGCGATGCAGCACACCGCTACCTGTTCTGGGTGGCGGATGTCGACCCGATTGGTTTTGCCTACCCGCTGAACCTGTTACGCGATCTGTCGCGCCTGCTCTCGCTCGATACCCTCACCCAACTCAGTGGCGCCATGCTGATGATGGTCACCAGTCAGGGAACCCTGTTACCGCTGCTGGGCGCGTTACTGCTGGTTGGTCTTAGCATCAGCTCGCGTCGTCATTACCACGCCTTTCTGGACCGTGCCAGTAGCCGGGTCGGTAAGGTGACGCTCGATTACTTCATGCTGACGCTGCGTACCGTGTTCTGGTCGGTGATGGTAGCGATGCCGCTGCCGGTACTGTGGGCAGCACTCGGCTACGGGTTACAAAACGCCTGGCCTTACCCGGTCGCCGTTGCCATTGGCGACAGTGTGACCGCCACCGTGCCGCTGATGTGGGTGGTGATGATTGGCGCTGCGTTTTCTCACCGTCAGGGACTGTTCATCGTGCATTTCGGCTGGTCGCCGAAGCAGGTGGCGCGCGCCATGCGCTACTACCGCCTTTCTATCGGCTTTATCGTGCCGCTGGTGATGGCGTTGATCACCTTCGATAACCTCAACGATCGGGCGTTTTCCAGTACGCTGGGGCGGCTGTGCTTTATCCTGCTGTGCATGGCGCTCAGTCTGGTGACCACCAGCTTAAAACGCGCCGGGATCCCGTTGTATCTGGATAAAGAAGGATCCGGTGAGAACCCGTTAAACCGTGCGATGTGGAATCTGATGATCTGCATTCCACTGATTGCCGCGCTGGCATCCTGCCTGGGCTATCTCACCACATCGCAGGCATTGCTGGCACGACTGGAAACCTCGGTCGCTATCTGGTTCTTCCTGCTGGTGATTTATCACATCATCCGCCGTTGGATGCTGATACAACGCCGCCGCATCGCGTTTGACCGCGCCAGACAACGCCGGGCCGACATGCTGGCGCAACGTGCCCGGGGCGAAGACGACAATACGACACTGTCGTCACACGAAGCCAGCGGTGACGTGGTGGAAGAACCGGTGGTGGATCTGGATGCCATCAGCGCGCGCTCACTGAAACTGGTGCGGTCTATCCTGACATTGGTCGCGCTGGTATCGGTCATCGCGCTGTGGTCGGAAATCCATTCCGCTTTTGCGTTTATGGAGAATATCAGCCTGTGGGACGTCACCAGCACGGTGAAAGGTGTAGAAAGCGTACAACCGATTACGCTGGGCTCGGTACTGATAGCGCTGCTGGTGTTTATTATTACCGCCCAGTTGGTGCGGAATCTGCCCGCGTTGCTGGAGTTGGCGGTATTGCAACACATTGAACTGTCGCCCGGTACCGGCTACGCCATTATTACCATCAGCAAGTACCTGATGATGTTGGTTGGCGGGCTGATGGGGTTCTCACTGATCGGTATCGAGTGGTCGAAATTGCAGTGGCTGGTGGCGGCACTCGGCGTGGGGCTGGGGTTTGGCTTACAGGAGATCTTCGCCAACTTTATTTCCGGGTTGATCATTTTGTTCGAAAAGCCGATCCGTATTGGCGATACCGTGACCATTCGTGATCTGACCGGCAGTGTGATGCGCATTAATACTCGTGCTACCACGATCTCCGACTGGGATCGCAAAGAGATCATCGTACCCAACAAAGCCTTTATCACCGAACAGTTCATCAACTGGTCGTTGTCTGACTCGGTCACCCGTGTGGTTCTGACCATTCCCGCTCCCGCCGATGCCAGCACGCAGGAAGTCACCACACTACTGCTGGATGCGGTGAAACGCTGTTCGCTGGTGCTGGATAACCCGCCACCGGAAGTGTTTTTGGTCGACCTGCGTCAGGGCATCCAAATTTTCGAGCTGCGTATTTTCGCCGCCGAGATGGGTCACCGTATGCCGTTGCGCCACGAACTGCACCAGCTGATTCTGGAAAGCTACCGCGAACACAATCTGGTGATGCCGTTCCCACCGTTCCAGGTGCAGATGGACTCAGTACAAATCGCCGGGCGCAACGCCACAACCGCCACCCGTACTACGGGGGGGTTGTAATGGCGCTTACGTGGTCATTTCACTGAATGCTGTTATTTCGCTGAATAAAGAAAACCACGGTAAGCAATGGCTTCCGTGGTTTCTGTCAAACTCGATTCTGAATAAGAGAAAACGGTATCAGGCGCGATCCACCGTAAATGCCATCACCTCGCCGATAGACTCGGCATTCAGCGCCAGCATCACCAGACGATCCACGCCCAGCGCCACGCCGGAACACGGCGGGATACCCGCGGCCAAGGCCGCCAGCAGGTTTTCGTCAATCGGTTGTACCGGCAGCCCACGCGCGGCGCGCTTGCGGTTGTCCTGCTCGAAGCGTTGACGCTGCTCTTTACTGTCCGTCAGTTCGCAAAAACCGTTGGCCAGCTCGATACCTTTGTAATACACCTCAAACCGCTCCGCCACGCGGTGATCCTCGGTGCTGATTTCCGCCAGCGCGGCCTGCGTGGCCGGGAAATGGTAGACGAATGCTGGTTTATCACGGCCGATCTGCGGCTCGACGCCAAATGCGAACAGCAACTGCAACAGGGTATCGCGATCCTCTTCCCGGTTCGCCACATCACCGACACCGATTTTCTCCGCCGCTTCACGCAGCTGTGCTTTATCGGCCGACAACGGGTCTACTTCCAGATGACGCTGGAACGCCTGCTGATAAGACAGCATTTCGGCGCTGTCGCATTCCAGCACCTGTTGCAGCAGGTCATCCATTTCGTTCATCAGGCGATACATATCGTAGTGGGGGCGATACCACTCCAGCATGGTGAATTCAGGATTGTG
Organism: Dickeya zeae NCPPB 2538; assembly: GCF_000406165.1. Lineage (NCBI taxonomy): Bacteria > Pseudomonadati > Pseudomonadota > Gammaproteobacteria > Enterobacterales > Pectobacteriaceae > Dickeya > Dickeya zeae. The sequence goes on from NZ_CM001977.1 coordinate 3,962,300, forward strand.
ATAACGGCCGGACTCTTCGTTGCGAAAGCTGCGACACAATTGGTAAATCGGTCCACTCCCCGCTGCCAGCAAGCGCTTCATGTGGTATTCCGGACTGGTCATCAGATACAACGCCATGCCATCCGCAGCACCGGGGCCAACAAAGTGGGTCTGGAACGGGAACAGATGCACATCCGTCACCGTCGCCTGGCTCATGGCCGGTGTTTCCACCTCCAGCACGCCACGGTCTGAGAAGAAACGTCGGATTTCTTTCATTATCGACGCCCGTTTCAACAGATTGGCGACAGGGGCACTGGGTTGCCAACTGGCCGTTTCGCTCATGATTTCCACTCCACACTCAAACTGGAGATGCAGTCTACCCGTATCCCCACAACCAGACAAATTTATCCAGCGGAAGACTTTCTTCAATTTGATTTGTCGAGATTATTAAAGAAATAAAAGTGATATTTATGAATAAATCACATTTCCCGTCACGTTTTCCGGAATATGTCCGTGCGGATATTAAAAAACAGCAAAATACTGGATCACATCAAATTTCAGACATCTTCAAATCGCTATAATCATTCCCATACAAAAAAAGAGTGATTGAATCTCTCTTTATAGGTAGATCAGATATTTTTTCACTCGATTTACTGTCTTGAAATTAAAACGGAAAATAAGTGACGACGTTGGATTGCATATTATTTTCTTAATTTAATTTATTTAACTTAAGTAACTGGAGGCATGCAGTGCAAACCTTTAATGCCGATTTGGCCATTATCGGGGCCGGGGGAGCAGGTTTACGGGCCGCGATTGCTGCGGCGCAAGCAAATCCCCAACTCAAGATTGCGCTGATTTCCAAAGTCTACCCAATGCGTAGCCACACGGTGGCGGCAGAAGGTGGTTCGGCGGCGGTCACACAGGATCATGATAGCTTCGACTTCCATTTCCACGACACCGTGGCAGGGGGAGACTGGTTATGTGAACAGGACGTGGTGGACCACTTCGTGCAGAATTGCCCGCGCGAAATGACCCAGCTTGAGCAGTGGGGTTGCCCGTGGAGTCGTAAACCGGATGGTTCGGTTAACGTACGTCGTTTCGGCGGGATGAAGATCGAACGGACCTGGTTTGCTGCGGATAAAACCGGTTTCCACATGCTGCACACCTTGTTCCAGACCTCTCTGAAATACCCACAGATTCAGCGTTTCGACGAGCATTTCGTTCTGGACATCCTGGTGGATGACGGACATGCCCGTGGGGTCGTTGCCATCAACATGATGGAAGGGTCACTGATTCAGATTCGTGCCAACGCCATCGTAATGGCAACAGGCGGCGCGGGTCGCGTTTATCGCTACAACACCAACGGCGGCATCGTCACCGGTGACGGTATGGGCATGGCGTTCCGTCACGGCGTCCCATTGCGTGACATGGAATTCGTTCAGTACCACCCGACCGGTCTGCCGGGTTCCGGTATTCTGATGACCGAAGGCTGCCGCGGTGAAGGCGGTATCATGGTCAACAAAGACGGCTACCGCTATCTGCAAGACTACGGCCTCGGGCCGGAAACGCCGCTGGGCGAGCCGAAAAACAAATACATGGAACTGGGGCCGCGCGATAAAGTATCGCAAGCCTTCTGGCACGAATGGCGCGCCGGACGCACCGTATCGACCCCGCTGGGCGATGTGGTCTACCTCGACCTGCGTCATCTGGGTGAGAAGAAACTGAAAGAGCGTCTGCCGTTTATTTGCGAACTGGCAAAAGCCTACGTCGGCGTCGACCCGGTCAAAGAGCCGATTCCAATTCGTCCGACTGCGCACTACACCATGGGCGGTATCGAAACCGATCAGCAGTGTGAAACCCGCATTCAGGGCTTGTTCGCCGTTGGCGAATGTTCGTCCGTTGGTTTGCACGGTGCCAACCGCCTTGGCTCCAACTCACTGGCAGAACTGGTGGTGTTCGGCCGCGTAGCCGGTGAAAAAGCCGTAGAACGTTCGCAGTCAGCCGCACCGGCCAACGCCAGCGCACTGGATGCTCAGGCGAAAGACGTGGAACAGCGCCTGCACGCGTTGCTCAAGCAGGAAGGTACCGAAAGCTGGTCTAAAATCCGCGACGAAATGGGTATGTCGATGGAAGAAGGCTGCGGTATTTACCGTACCACCGAGCTGATGCAGAAAACCGTCGACAAGATGGCCGAGCTGAAAGAACGCTTCAAACGCGTGAAAATCACCGACCGTTCCAGCGTGTTCAATACCGATCTGCTCTACACCATCGAACTGGGCCACAGCCTGGACGTCGCCGAGTGTATGGCGCATTCCGCCATCAACCGTAAAGAATCACGTGGTGCACACCAGCGTCTGGATGAAGGCTGCACCGAACGTGATGACGTCAATTTCCTGAAGCACACGCTGGCGTTCTACAACCCGGAAGGCGCACCACGTCTGGAATACAGCGATGTGAAAATCACCAAGCTGCCGCCGGCAAAACGCGTTTACGGTGCCGAAGCAGAAGCTCAGGAGAAAAACAAGAAGGAGCAAGCGAATGGCTGATATGAAAACCCTGAAAATGGAAGTCATGCGCTATAACCCAGAGCAGGATAACGCCCCGCACTTCGATACCTACGACGTGCCGTATACCCGCGAAACCTCGCTGCTGGATGCGCTCGGCTACATCAAGGACAACCTGGCACCGGACCTGTCTTACCGCTGGTCCTGCCGTATGGCGATTTGCGGCTCTTGCGGCATGATGGTCAATAACGTGCCGAAGCTGGCCTGTAAAACCTTCCTGCGTGACTATGCCAGCAGCGGCATGAAGGTTGAAGCGCTGGGCAACTTCCCGATTGAACGCGATTTGGTGGTGGATATGACCCACTTCATCGAAAGTCTGGAAGCTATCAAGCCTTATATCATCGGCAACAACCGCACACCGGATCAGGGCCCGAACACACAGACACCGGCACAGATGGCGAAATACCATCAGTTCTCCGGTTGCATCAACTGTGGGCTGTGCTATGCCGCCTGCCCGCAGTTCGGCCTGAATCCAGAGTTCATCGGTCCTGCCGCGATTACACTGGCACACCGTTACAATCTGGACAATCGCGACCACGGTAAGAAAGAGCGTATGCCGCAACTGAACAGCGACAACGGCGTCTGGTCCTGTACCTTCGTCGGTTACTGCTCTGAAGTGTGTCCGAAGCACGTCGATCCGGCGGCTGCTATCCAGCAAAGCAAAGTGGAAAGCGCCAAAGACTTCATGATCGCCATGCTGAGACCACAATAAGGGAGGCAACAAATGATCACCAAACGTAAAGCGTATGTCCGTGGCATGACGCCCACCTGGTGGCAGAAGCTCGGTTTCTACCGTTTCTATATGCTGCGCGAAGGTACTGCGGTGCCTGCGGTCTGGTTCAGCATCGTCCTGCTGCATGGCGTGTTTTCGCTCAAAGCCGGTCCAGAAGGCTGGAACCAGTTTATCGGCTTCCTGCAAAACCCGCTGGTGCTGCTGCTCAATATCATCGCCCTGCTGGCGGCGGTATTGCACACCAAGACCTGGTTTGATCTGGCACCGAAGGCCTCCATCATCATCGTGAAAGATGAAAAAATGGGGCCGGAGCCGGTCGTTAAAGGGCTGTGGGCGGCCACTGTGGTCATCACGCTGGCGGTGCTGGCCATCGCCTTGCTGTTCTGAACAGGAGGAATCTCGTGAGTAATCAACAACCCAAACGTTCCGACGAACCACCGTTCTGGGGCCTGTTCGGCGCTGGCGGCATGTGGAGCGCGATGTTCGCGCCGGTTATCATCCTGCTTATCGGGATTTTGTTGCCGCTTGGCCTGTTCCCACAGGCGCTGACCTACGATCGTATCGCCGCGTTCAGCCACAGCCTGATTGGCCGTGCATTCCTGCTGCTGATGATTGTACTGCCGCTGTGGTGCGGTCTGCACCGTATCCACCACGCCATGCATGACCTGAAGATTCATGTTCCGGCCGGTAAATGGGTGTTCTACGGTCTGGCGGCCATCCTCTCCGTCGTCACCGTCATTGGTGTGGCAACGCTGTAACACCGACTTAATTGTTATGCGTCACGGCCCGCACTATGCGGGCCTTTTTTATTGCATCTTTGCATTCCGCTTCCTACCTTTAACCCCGAGATTAACCAACACAGGAAGCCGCAAATGAAAAGTTGGCGCGTATTGCTGACCTCATTGATCACCTTATTCACGACAGCCTGCAGCACCACACCGCCGCAGGGCGTTCAGGTCGTGGATAATTTCGACCCTGCTCGCTATATGGGAACCTGGTATGAAATCGCCCGGTTGGACAACCGTTTCGAGCGTGGTCTGGAGCAGGTTACCGCGACTTACAGCCCACGGGACGATGGCGGCATCACCGTGGTGAACCGTGGCTTCGACCCGGTGAAACGCGTCTGGCGCGAAAGTATTGGCAAGGGGTACTTCACCGGCTCGCCACAACGCGCTGCGCTGAAAGTGTCTTTCTTCGGGCCATTCTATGGCGGCTACAATGTGATAGCACTGGACAGCGACTACCGTTATGCACTGGTTTGCGGGCCAAATCGTGAATACCTGTGGATTCTCTCCCGGACACCCGACCTTCATCCCCTTGTGAAGCAGGCGCTGCTGGCGAGCGCGCAACGTAATGGCTTTCAGACGGATAAATTAATTTGGGTAAACACGAAAGCCAGTACAGGGAAATAAACAGCGGGAACCAACAGAAAGAGAAAATAAATAAAACATCGTTTTGATATTATTATTTCTGGTCATGCTAATGCCGTTCATCGGCGTATTTTCAGCCGGTTGTTATACCGGCTGTTTTATCGAATAACGTAACGGCCGATCAGCCCATAATTTTGTCGCGGAACATAAAGAATACCGCGCCCAACAGGCACAGTCCGGCCCAAATATAGTCGGTACGGAAGGGTTCTTTGAGAATCACTATCGAGAAAGGAATAAACACCGACAGACTGATCACTTCCTGCAAGATTTTCAGTTGTCCGGCTGAGGCGACCTGATAGCCAATACGGTTCGCAGGCACCTGCAACAAATATTCAAACAGTGCAATCCCCCAACTGACCAGCGCAGCCACCATCCAGGTCCGTCCACTAAAATAGCGAAGGTGCCCGTACCAGGCAAAGGTCATAAATACATTGCTGAGGGTCAGCATGAATACCGTGATAATAAGTGGGGACATAGCTCTGCTCTCTCCTTAACCAAGACGCGGCATTATTACGTTAGCCGGGATAAAATACCATCAGGGAACATTCTGGTTGTGTGAAAGAGTTTTTCAGACGGGAATCAGAGCAATGGCAACGCGTAAACCGCCCGATGGACAGTTTACGCGCCGGGAAGGTTTACTTCACGCGGGAAACGTATTCGCCAGAACGTGTATCGACCTTGATGACTTCGCCGATCTGTACGAACAACGGTACTTTCACCACAGCGCCGGTAGACAGCGTTGCCGGTTTGCCACCGGTACCGGCGGTATCCCCTTTCAGGCCCGGATCGGTTTCGGTGATTTCAGCTTCGATAAAGTTCGGCGGCTGAACGGCGATCGGACGACCATCCCACAGGGTAACGATACATTCAGCGTTGTCCTGCAACCACTTGGCGGAATCACCTACGGTTTTCGCGTCAACCTGATGCTGTTCAAAGGTTTCCGGGTGCATGAAATGGAAGAACTCCCCGTCGTTATACAGGTAGTTCATGTTGGTATCCATTACGTCAGCGCCTTCTGCCGAGTCAGTAGACTTGAAGGTTTTCTCAACGCGGGAGCCCGTCAACAGACGACGCATTTTGACACGAGCAAAAGCCTGGCCTTTACCCGGCTTCACAAACTCACTGGATTCGATAGCATACGGCTCGCCCTCGAACATGATTTTAAGACCGGAACGGAAATCGTTGCTAAAATAAGTCGCCATAATGGCCCTCTACATTGATACTGGTACTTAGCCAAAAAAATGGCACACATTGTAACCCTAAATATACCCTCCCGAGAAGATTGGTTGCAGCAACTCGCCGACGTTATTACCGATCCCGATGAATTGCTGAGACTTCTGGCACTGGATAAGCATCCGCAACTGACCGCCGGACGCGAAGCTCGCACGCTATTTCCGTTGCGGGTACCCCGTGCCTTTGCCGCTCGCATGCGGCCCGGTGACGCCCACGACCCACTGTTGCTACAGGTACTGACCGCACAAGACGAGTTTATTGTCGCGCAGGGCTTTAGCCAAGACCCACTGGACGAACAGCAGAGTGTGGTTCCGGGGTTACTGCATAAATACCACAACCGTGCCCTGCTGCTGGTGAAAGGTGGATGCGCGGTCAACTGTCGATACTGTTTCCGCCGCCATTTCCCTTATCAGGATAATCAGGGCAACAAAGCTAACTGGCGTCAGGCGCTGGATTATATCCGCCAGCACCCGCAGTTGGACGAAATCATCTTCTCCGGCGGCGACCCGTTGATGGCCAAGGATCACGAGCTGGACTGGTTGCTAACCGAACTGGAACAGATTCCGCATCTCAAGCGCTTACGCATCCATACCCGCCTGCCGGTGGTGATCCCCGCACGTATCACGGCGGAGCTTTGCCAGCGGCTGGCGCAATCTCCGCTGCAGGTGGTGCTGGTCACCCACATCAACCACGCCAATGAAATCAACGCGGAACTCACCGACAGTATGGCGCGTCTGCGTCGGGCCGGGGTGACATTGCTCAACCAAAGTGTCTTGCTACGTGGCATTAACGATCGTGTTGACGCGCTGGTGGCACTCAGCAACGCCTTATTTGATGCCGGTATTCTGCCCTACTACCTGCATGTGCTGGATAAGGTTCAAGGTGCCGCGCACTTTCTGGTACCGGATGATGAAGCTCGTACGTTGGTTCGGGGGCTGATGACGCAGGTTTCGGGCTATTTGGTGCCGAACCTGACGCGGGAAATCGGCGGTGAGGCCAGCAAAACACTGCTGGATATTGGTATGCGCCAGGAAAATCAGGGCTGAAACGCTGTCAGCGCCACGGTTATTTGCCCATGGCGCTGACAGTCTTGAATATCAAGGGCACTTATAAACCTGGCCTTGCATTTTGCTGTCCAGCGGCGCGAAGCTGGACAGGAACGTCTGACTCGGCGTGCTCACGCCATAAATCACGTTACCGCCCATGGCTGCCGCTTTATTGCGCAGATCGTTCGCCGCACCACGCATGGAGCTGCCTTCATTACCACTGCCCGACAACCAGTTAGACTGTGTGCCAGTAACGCTACCCAATAACTGGCATTGCGCTGCCGGTTTGGTGTCAGTAAAACGCACCGCCTGACCGGCAGCACTGAGATCGTTATTCGTACTGCACCCTGCCAACAGCGTGATGGCAGCCAATCCCATCAGTATTCGAGTCCGCATGCTTCTCTCCGTGATGATCGATACACTGGCCGAAGCCGGGCTAACCCGACCCGACAACCGAAAACTTATGCCGAAACAGTCTCATGTTACCACCATCAGCATGGCAGTCATTGTTCATGGCGCAACTATTTCTGTCACCATGACGGCGATCACGTCCCCTACGAACTCACAGGCCCCGGAATCGGGGCCTGTTTTATGACTTATCGTCATGACGTGACAGCGATAGCGCAGCGCTCAATACACCGCTGCGCCGCCGTCATTACGCACGCCACTGTTTGAAGCGGTTGATAAGCCCGTTGGTGGAGCTGTCATGACTGCTGACCACCGCGTCATCCTGCAGTTCAGGCAGGATACGGTTAGCCAGCTGTTTGCCCAACTCCACACCCCACTGATCGAAGGTGAAGATGTTCAGGATAGCGCCCTGCGTGAAGATCTTGTGCTCGTAAAGCGCGATCAACGCCCCCAGGCTGTACGGCGTGATTTCCCGCAACAGGATGGAGTTGGTCGGGCGGTTGCCTTCGAACACCTTGAACGGTGCCACATGCGCCACATCAGCGGCGGATTTGCCCGCTGCGGAGAACTCAGCTTCCACCACCTCGCGGGATTTACCGAATGCCAGCGCCTCAGTCTGCGCGAAGAAGTTCGACAGCAACTTGCTGTGGTGGTCGCTCAACGGGTTGTGGGTCGTCGCCGGTGCAATGAAATCACACGGCACCAACTTGGTCCCCTGATGGATCAACTGGTAGAACGCATGCTGACCATTGGTACCCGGCTCACCCCAAATGATAGGACCAGTCTGGTAATCTACGGCATTGCCGTTGCGGTCAACGTACTTACCGTTGGACTCCATGTTGCCCTGTTGGAAGTAAGCCGCGAAACGATGCATGTACTGATCGTACGGCAGAATCGCTTCAGTTTCCGCGCCAAAAAAGTTGTTGTACCAGATGCCGATCAACGCCAGCAGTACCGGCAGGTTTTTCTCAGCCGGGGTAGTAGCGAAATGCTGGTCCATGGCATGTGCGCCACTCAGCAATTGTTCGAAGTTATCGAAGCCGACGGACAGGACAATCGACAGACCAATGGCGGACCACAGTGAGTAGCGGCCACCGACCCAGTCCCAGAACTCAAACATGTTATCGGTATCGATGCCGAATTCGCCAACCGCTTTCGCATTGGTAGACAGCGCGGCAAAGTGCTTGGCGACATGTTTTTCATCACCGGCAGCCTTGAGGAACCAGTCACGCGCGCTGTGGGCGTTGGTCATGGTTTCCTGGGTGGTGAACGTCTTGGAGGCCACCAGGAACAGGGTGGTTTCCGGGTTGACGCGTTTGAGCACTTCAGCAATGTGGGTGCCGTCAACGTTGGAAACAAAGTGCATGGTCAGGTGATTTTTGTAGGGGCGCAGCGCCTCTGTCACCATGAACGGCCCCAGGTCGGACCCACCGATACCGATGTTCACCACATCGGTAATCGCCTTACCGGTATACCCTTTCCACTCCCCGCCAATAACGCGCTCGCTGAACTGCTTCATCTTTTGCAGCACGGCGTTCACTTCCGGCATCACATCCTTACCATCAACCACGATCGGCGTATTGCTGCGGTTGCGCAACGCGACATGCAGCACGGCACGATCTTCAGTACGGTTGATCTTCTCGCCGGAGAACATGGATTTAATGGCCGTGGACAGTTCGGTTTCACGCGCCAGCGCCTGCAGTTTTTCCAACGTTTCAGCAGTGATGCGGTTTTTGGAATAATCCACCAGCATCAAATCGCCGAACGTGGCGGAAAAATGCGAGAAACGATCAGGATCCTGGGCAAAAAGATCGCTAATCTGAACCTCTTTCATCGCGGCAAAATGCTGCTGCAATGCCTGCCAGGCGGCAGTCTGCGTTGGGTTGATATTTTTCATCACACTACTCTTCGGTTTGAGAACAAGTCGGTTTAATAATAAATAGGTCGACAGGCGGGAAACCCCACCCACTTTTTCCCGATTGTATCCCTTAACGCCGTGCTGGGAAGCCCTTTTCTTGCGAAATGCCCCGCCCCCATCCAATGTTGATTGACAGCCGACGCGTTACCCGCTATTTGTAAAAGACTACTTGCGCACGTGTTGCGCAAGCCAGAAGAGGAGCGCCGCCCAGGCAAGGTATCGGAGGAACCGTATCCGATGACGATACCAGAGGGGGAGCAGCGCCGAGACGGACGTAACCTACGGTGTTTACGCTGTCGACTGCAGGGGCTGAATCCCCTGGGTTGTCACCCGCATCGCTTCGCAACGCGAAACGATCAGCAAGGTGGAGCGCTTCTGGGTGTGCCGTAGCCAGTTCCTACGCCTGCCCCCTGCTTACCGCTCTTCCCTTGTGCCAAGGCTTAACGATGGAATGCTGTTGTCGATAACGACGATGACGCCCCTGACACGAGGTTTTTTGAATGTCTGTTAATACGAATAACTCACTGATTATCGCCAAATTCGGCGGCACCAGCGTCGCAGATTTCGACGCCATGAACCGCAGCGCCGACATTGTGCTGTCTGACGCTCAGGTACGCGTGGTGGTGCTGTCTGCCTCTGCTGGCGTCACCAACCTGCTGGTCGCGCTGGCTGAAGGTTTGCCGCCGGAGGAACGTGCGGCGCAACTGGAAAAACTACGCCAGATCCAATACGCCATTATCAACCGTCTCAACCAGCCTGCGGTTATCCGCGAAGAAATTGAACGCATGCTGGAAAACGTAGCCCGCTTGTCGGAAGCAGCGTCACTGGCGACCTCCAATGCCCTGACCGACGAGCTGGTCAGCCACGGCGAACTGATGTCCACCCTGTTGTTTGTGGAAATCCTGCGTGAGCGTAATGTCGCTGCAGAATGGTTTGACGTGCGTAAAATCATGCGCACCAATGATCGCTTCGGCCGCGCCGAACCAGACTGCGACACGCTCGGCGAGTTAACCCGCAGCCAGTTGGCACCGCGTCTGGCACAAGGTCTGATCATTACCCAGGGCTTTATCGGCAGCGAAGCCAAAGGCCGCACCACCACACTGGGCCGCGGCGGTAGTGATTACACCGCCGCCTTGCTGGGCGAAGCGTTAAACGTTAGCCGCATTGATATCTGGACTGACGTACCCGGTATCTATACGACCGACCCGCGCGTGGTGCCATCAGCCCACCGCATCGACCAGATTACCTTTGAAGAAGCCGCCGAAATGGCAACCTTCGGTGCCAAAGTGCTGCACCCGGCGACGCTGTTGCCCGCCGTGCGCAGCGATATTCCGGTATTTGTCGGCTCCAGCAAAGACCCGGCGGCGGGCGGCACGCTGGTGTGCAACAACACCGAAAACCCGCCGCTGTTCCGTGCGCTGGCATTGCGCCGCAAACAGACGCTACTGACCCTGCACAGCCTCAACATGCTGCACGCACGCGGCTTTCTGGCGGAAGTGTTCAGCATTCTGGCTCGCCACAATATCTCGGTAGATTTGATTACCACGTCTGAGGTCAATGTCGCGCTGACGCTGGATACAACCGGCTCAACCTCCACCGGCGACAGCCTGCTGTCCAGCGCTCTGTTGACTGAACTCTCCTCGCTGTGTCGGGTGGAAGTGGAAGAGAACATGTCGCTGGTAGCGCTGATCGGTAACAAGCTGTCGCAAGCCTGCGGTGTCGGCAAAGAAGTGTTCGGGGTACTGGAGCCGTTCAACATTCGCCTTATCTGCTATGGTGCCAGCAGCCATAACCTGTGCTTCCTGGTACCGTCCAGCGATGCCGAGCAGGTAGTACAGACACTGCACCACAACCTGTTCGAATAAGTCTTCCAGACTGCCGTAACAAAAAAGCCGAAATCCATAGGGTTTCGGCTTTTTTACCTTCACTGACGATTACCACAGCGTTACGCCGACGCAGAAGACTCTTCCCGCCCGTCATCCTCGTCTTCGTTCATCATCAACACGTTATAGGCCACCGCGCAAAACAATGAATTCAGTCGGTTCATATCGCCCAGTAATCCAAGATGCAGCGAACTGGTTTCCAGACTTTGCACATTTTGCTGATGCAGCCTGTCAACATGCGCATGGGAATAACGCCGGTTCAGAATACGGAAACGGTGTTTGGCGCGGCGCAGGCGTCTGGCGCTGGTCACATCCGACGACAGGAATACCGACATCCCCAGACGCAGGTTGTTCATCAGTTGCTCATACAAGGTGTTCAGCTCGTCCTGGCCTGCCGTTGAAAATCCGCGCAACCCGTCAGGCGCGTGGGCGTCTACATCGCAAATCACCCGTTCGATAATATCGCCAGCCTGTTCCAGACTGAGCGCCATTTCGATCACTTCCGCCCAGCGTTGGGAATCACGCTTATGCAGGCCGGCTTTTTCAATCTGCGCCAGATAGAGCTTGATGGCGTTGTAGAGCACGTCCACATCATCATCCAGCTTACGGATCTCGCGCACCGGCGGGCGATTGCCCTGTAGTGCATCCTGAAACATCTTCAACATCTGTTCAATCACATCGCCAATGCGCAGCGTTTCCCGCGCGGCGTTAGCCAGCGCCAGCGTCGGGGTATCCAGCGCGCTGGCATCGAGATGACGGGGGCGCAGTCGTGGGTCGAGATCGGGCTCAATCCGCACCAGATTGCTGCATAACTCTGCCATACGTCCGGCAAACGGCAACAGCAGCAGGCAGCGCACCAGGTTGTACAACAGATGGAAGTAAATCACCCGCTCCGCATCCGGTAATGGCAACGCCTCCATCAGGCCAGCCAGATAGCCGATAGCAGGCAACGCTGGCAGGCAACCGATCAGTTTGAAGAACATACTTCCCAGTGCCACCTGCCGTGCCAACGCGCCCTGCGCACTGGCATTCGCCAGCGCCACAATGCCGCTGCCCAGATTGGCACCGATGACCAGACACAGCGCCGCATCAAGGGAAATCACATGGCTGGCGGTCAATGTCGCCGTCAGCAATACCGCCGCCAGACTGGAATAACTCACTACAGCAAACACCGCGCCGACAAACGCATCCAGCATCACATCCCCGGTCAGGGACGAAAACAGCACCTGAACACCCGCAGTCTGGGTAATCGGTGTCGCCGACTGCACAATCAATTCCAGCGCCAGCAGAATCAACCCCAGCCCGATAGCAACACGCCCCAGTTGACCGGCACGGGTCTGTTTTCGGCCGAGGAAGAACACCACGCCAAGGAATATCAACAAGGGTGACAACCAGGAGAGATCAAACGTCAGCACACGAACCATCAAGGCGGTGCCGACATCGGCTCCCAGAATGATGACCAGCGCCGGAGCCAGTGCGATCAACCCCTGCGAGACAAAAGAAATGGTTAGCAGCGCGGTTGCATTACTGCTCTGTACCAGCGCCGTGACGCCGATCCCGGCGAGAAAGGCCAGCGGCTTGCGGCTCACACTATCACTGATGGTGCGACGCAGACGCGCGCCATACACCCGCATAATTCCGGTACGAACAATATGCGTCCCCCACACCAACAATGCGATGGCAGACAGCAAATTCAACAACGTCAGCACAGAGCCCGGCCTCCTTCAGTTAAAACCGTGGTGATTAACACAGGTATCCCTCCCTAAACCAGGCGCCTCCTGCCTGTATCCGTTCTTGAGGCTGCCATCTTACTGATATCTTATCTATTCTTACGTGAGCTAACGGGGGTAAATACACGTAATTTTTTAAAAACACGGTCTAAATCAAAAACAAGGTGTATTTCCCCCACGCCGCCCATTTCTGGCGTTATGCTTTTTTCATCAGCCGTTGCAGTCAATACCGGTAACGGTAACGTTTCAGCCCTGAGCAAAGGAAATACGGATGAAGACTAAAACCGCCTATGGCCTGAACTGGCTCGCATTGCTCATTATTGTGATTGTGACCGCCTTCTTCTGGCAACTGACGCCACCTACCGGACTGAAACCCGCCGCCTGGCATTCCGCCGTGCTGTTTGTCGCTACTATCATCAGCATTGTGGCAAATGTCTTGCCTATTGGCGCTATTGGCCTCATCAGTATCACGTTGTTCGCTCTGACCTATGCCGCTGGCGACACCAATGCCAGCGCCTCGATTCAAACCGCATTGAGCGATCTCAACAGTTCGCTTATCTGGTTGATCGTAGTGGCATTCATGATCGCCCGCGGTTTTATCAAAACCGGTCTGGGTCGCCGTATCGCTTTGCAAATGATCCGCCTGTTGGGAAAACGCACGCTAGGGCTGGCTTATGGATTAGCCTTCGCCGATCTGGTGCTGTCCCCCGCCATGCCCAGTAACACCGCACGCTGTGGCGGGGTCATTTACCCGATTGCCGACTCGTTAGCGCGCAGTTTCGACTCCAAACCGGAAGACGCCTCCCGCAGTAAGATCGGCACCTTCCTGATTACCTGTATCGGCAACGTGAATGATGTCACCGCTGCTTTGTTCATGACCGGTTACACCGGCAACCTGCTGGCGGTGAAACTGGCAGCCAACGCCGGTGTAACCATCACCTGGGGCAGTTGGTTTGTCGCTGCGGTAGTACCCTGTGTGATTTCGCTGTTGCTGGTACCACTGTGTGTGTATGTGCTGGCGAAACCGGAAATCCGCCACACACCGGATGCGCCGAAACTGGCACATAGCGAACTGGAAAAAATGGGGCGCATGTCGCGCGGCGAATGGCTGATGGCAGCCACCGTGGTGATCCTGCTGGTCTTGTGGATTTTCGGCGACATGCTGGGAGTGGATGCCACCACCGCCTCCTTTGTCGGCCTGTCCTTCTTATTGCTGACTGGCGTACTCAATTGGGAAGACATCAAGAGCGAAAAGGGCGCGTGGGATACGCTGATTTGGTTCGCCGCGTTGCTGATGATGGCTAACCAGTTGAAGAAACTCGGTTTTACTAACTGGTTTGGCGACCTGATCGGCAATAATATTGGTCACCTGATGCAAGGCACCAGTTGGGTGCTGGTGCTGTTGTTACTCAATGCCGCCTATTTCTACACCCACTACTTTTTCGCCAGCGGTAACGCGCAAATTGCAGCGCTGTACGCGGTGTTTCTCGGCGTCGGCATTAATCTGCATATCCCTGCGGCACCGATGGCCCTGATGCTGGCGTTCACCAGCAGCCTGTACTGTTCGCTGACCCAATACACCCACGCCCGTGGTCCGATTCTGTTCGGTGCCGGTTACGTCCCCACCGCCGTCTGGTGGCGCACTGGCTTTATCATCAGCCTGATTAATCAGGCCATATTCATGTCCGTTGGCCTGTTATGGTGGAAAACCATCGGCCTTTACTAAGCCTGTCAGACATCAAAAAAAGCACAGGCCGGGTTACCCCGGCCTGTTTTTTCTTATCGACGCTACTGGTTAATCAGTCTGCGTCATACCCCAGATTCGGCGCCAGCCAGCGCTCAATTTCCTGTACCGGCATCTGCTTACGAACCGCGTAATCTTCCACCTGGTCGCGTTGGATTTGCGCCACGGCGAAATACTTGCTGTCAGGGTGGCTGAAGTACCAGCCAGACACCGACGCCCCCGGCCACATGGCGTAGGACTCGGTGAGCTTCATGCCAACGGTGTTATCCACGTCCAGCAATTGCCAGATGACGGCTTTCTCGGTGTGATCCGGGCAAGCCGGGTAGCCCGGTGCCGGGCGGATGCCTTGGTAATTTTCGCGGATCAACTCGTCGTTACCGAGGTTCTCGTTCGGCGCATACCCCCAGTAGACCTTGCGCACCCGCTCATGCAGGTACTCGGCAAACGCTTCCGCCAGCCGGTCCGCCAGCGCTTTGAGCATGATCTTGTTATAGTCGTCATGCTGCGCTTCCCATTGTGCTGCCAGTTCGTCCTCTTCCAGACCGCCGGTCACCGCGAACGCGCCGAGGTAATCCGGCTTGCCGCTGGCTTTCGGTGCCACTACATCTGCCAGACAGTAGTTAGGGAAATCCGTCTTTTCGGTTTGCTGACGCAGATGATGGCTGACGGTCAGCACCTCAGTGCGTCGCTCATCGGTATAGATTTCAACGTCATCGCCTACCCGGTTAGCCGGGAACAGCCCCACTACACCACGCGGATTCAGCGTGCCGTTGGCAGACAGGGTATCCAGCATGGCATTCGCATCCGCAAACAGCCGCGTGGCCTCTTCCCCCACCACCTCGTCTTCCAGAATGTTGGGGTATTTGCCTGCCAGCGACCAGGTCATAAAGAACGGTGTCCAGTCAATATAGTTACGCAAGGTCTCGATACTGGCGGTCACCGGTTGAACGCCGAGGCGGTGCGCCACCGGCGGTGTATAACTGTCCCAGTCGATCGGCATCGCGTTATTGCGTGCTACCTCCAGTGACACCGGCGGTGTGCGCGGTTTTTTACGACCGTGCTGGATACGCACCGTTTCGTACTCTTTGCGGATACGCGCCACAAAATCGTCGTGTTGCGTATCCGAGAGCAGCGCCGACACCACGCCCACCGAGCGCGACGCATTCTGTACATACACCGTCGGGCCACTGTAATTCTGCTCGATCTTCACCGCAGTATGCGCTTTGGAGGTCGTCGCCCCGCCAATCAGCAACGGCAGCGTAAAACCCTGTCGCTCCATCTCTTTGGCGACGTTGACCATTTCATCCAGCGACGGGGTAATCAACCCCGACAGGCCGATGATATCGACCTTCTCTTCGCGGGCGGTCTTGAGGATCTTGTCGGTCGGCACCATCACGCCCAAATCAATAATTTCGTAGTTGTTGCACTGCAACACCACGCCAACGATGTTCTTGCCGATGTCGTGTACGTCGCCTTTCACCGTCGCCAGTAGAATTTTACCGGCGCTGGAACCCTGGTCTTTGCTGGCCTGGATGAACGGTTCCAGGTACGCCACCGCCTGCTTCATGACCCGCGCCGACTTCACCACCTGCGGCAGGAACATCTTACCGGCACCGAACAGATCGCCGACCACGTTCATGCCGTCCATCAACGGCCCTTCGATCACCTCAATGGGGCGCGCCGACTGCGCTCGCGCCTCTTCGGTATCCTGCTCGATAAACTCAGTGATCCCTTTAACCAGCGCGTATTCCAGTCGTTTTTTCACCGGCCAGCCGCGCCATTCAGCCGCGCCTTTGTTGCTGTCGTCGTCGGATTTACTGCCCCGGTATTTCTCAGCAATCTCCAGCAGCCGCTCGGTGCCGTCGTCGCGCCGGTTGAGAATGACGTCTTCGACGGCGTCACGCAGTTCAGCGGGCAGGTCGTCGTAGATAGCCAACTGACCGGCGTTGACGATGCCCATGTCCATACCATTACGGATGGCGTAATACAGGAACACAGCGTGAATCGCCTCACGTACCGGTTCATTGCCACGAAACGAGAACGACACGTTAGACACACCGCCGGAAATCAGCGCGTGCGGCAACTGGGCTTTGATATCGGCGCAGGCCTCAATGAAATCCACCGCATAGTTGTTGTGCTCTTCAATACCGGTGGCAACAGCAAAAATATTCGGGTCGAAAATGATGTCTTCTGGCGGGAAACCGACTTCTTCGGTCAGGATCTGGTAAGCACGGCGACAAATTTCAATTTTGCGCGCGCGGGTATCCGCCTGCCCCACTTCATCAAACGCCATCACCACCACGGCAGCACCGTAACGGCGCACCAGCCGGGCGTGATGCACAAAGGCTTCCACACCTTCTTTCATCGAGATCGAGTTGACGATGCCTTTGCCCTGAATGCACTTCAGCCCAGCTTCCACCACGTCCCACTTTGAGGAGTCGATCATGATCGGCACACGGGCGATATCCGGCTCGCCAGCGATAAGATTCAGGAAACGCACCATCGCCGCTTCGGCGTTAAGCATCCCTTCATCCATGTTGATGTCGATGATTTGCGCGCCGCTTTCCACCTGTTGACGCGCCACATCCAGCGCTTCGCTGTATTTCTCTTCTTTGATCAGGCGTTTGAATTTGGCAGAGCCGGTAACGTTGGTACGCTCGCCGACGTTAACGAACAGCGTGTCGTCCCCGATATTCAGCGGCTCCAACCCGGACAGGCGGCAGGCGACCGGCAGCGTCGGCAGAACGCGCGGCGCGACACCCTCGACGGCTTTCACCATTGCAGCAATGTGTTCTGGCGTGGTACCGCAGCACCCGCCGATGATATTCAGAAAACCAGACTGTGCCCATTCGCCAATCTGGCGCGCCATTTCATCCGCATCCAGATCGTATTCACCAAAGGCGTTCGGCAGCCCAGCGTTGGGGTGCGCGGTGACATAACATTCAGCAATGCGCGATAACTCCGCCACATACTGGCGCAGCTCATCCGGCCCCAGTGCGCAGTTCAAACCGAACGACAGCGGCCGGGCATGGCGTAGCGAGTTATAAAACGCTTCGGTGGTTTGCCCGGACAGGGTACGGCCGGAAGCGTCAGTAATGGTGCCGGAAATCATCACTGGCAGCGTGACACCGAGCGCCTCGAATTCGGTTTCGACCGCAAAAATAGCGGCCTTCGCGTTCAGCGTGTCAAAAATCGTTTCAATCAGGATGATGTCAACGCCGCCGTCAATCAGCGCGCGGGTCGATTCCCGGTAGGCTTCCACCAGTTGGTCAAAACTGACATTACGGTACGCCGGGTCATTCACATCCGGTGAGATTGACGCGGTGCGGTTAGTCGGCCCCAAGACCCCGGCCACATAGCGTGGACGCTCTGGAGTACGTGCCGTCCATTCATCGGCACAGGCACGCGCCAGCCGGGCAGCAACCGTGTTGATTTCCGCCGACAGCGCCTGCATTTCGTAGTCGGCCATGGCGATACGGGTGGCGTTGAAGGTGTTGGTTTCCAGAATATCCGCGCCCGCGGCCAGATAATCGTGATGGATGGCGGTGATGACTTCCGGCTTACTCAGCACCAGCAGGTCGTTATTCCCTTTCAGGTCGCAGTGCCAGTCGGCAAAACGTTCACCGCGATAATCTTCCTCCTGCAGACGGTAACTCTGGATCATGGTGCCCATGCCGCCATCCAGAATCATAATGCGCTGCGCCAGTTGCTGCTGTAATGCCTGTAACCGATTTGCCATCATCTTATTCTCGTTATTACCCTCGTCTGTGCGAATACTTATCCTAGCACAAGAGTGCGTCGTGCCAGCGCTGCGCGCCGTTGATAACCC
The DNA here is from genome assembly GCF_000406165.1 of Dickeya zeae NCPPB 2538. Taxonomy (NCBI): domain Bacteria; kingdom Pseudomonadati; phylum Pseudomonadota; class Gammaproteobacteria; order Enterobacterales; family Pectobacteriaceae; genus Dickeya; species Dickeya zeae. Next base: position 3,980,797 of record NZ_CM001977.1, read on the forward strand.
CATCTGATAAGACGGTTGCATTCTGCGCTAAAAAAACGAAAATCGATTCCATGATATGAAAAAGGAAACCGATGATGACGCCACCCGAACCCGCCAAACGCGGTAAAAAACCCCGCGCTACCACAGCCAGCACAGCGCAGCCCGCCGGTCAGGTACAATCGCTGACCCGTGGCCTGACACTGCTGGAATATATCGCCAAAGCCAACGGCAGCATCGCGCTGACCGATCTGGCCCAACAAGCAGGCCTGCCCAACTCCACCACACACCGATTACTGACCACCATGCAACAGCAGGGCTTTGTTCGTCAGGTAGGTGATTTAGGGTTATGGACCATCGGTACTCATGCGTTTATCGTCGGCAGTAGCTTTCTGCAAAGCCGAAATCTGCTCAGCCTGGTGCACCCGATGCTGCGTCAGTTGATGGAAAGCTCCGGTGAAACGGTGAATCTGGCTGTGCTGGACCAAACCGATTATCAGGCGATCATCATCGATCAGGTGCAGTGTACCGCGCTGATGCGTATGTCAGCGCCTATCGGTGGCAAGTTGCCGATGCACGCCTCCGGTGCCGGAAAAGCGTTTCTCGCCATGCTGCCGGATGACAAAGTCACCCAGTTACTGCACCGCAAAGGGTTACACAGCTATACCCCACACACCCTAAGCGCCCAGACGCTGAAAGAGAATCTGACGGCGATTCGCCGCCAGGGTTACTCGCTGGACGATGAAGAACATGCGTTAGGCTTACGGTGTGTCGCCGCCTGCATTCTGGATGAACACCACGAAGCCTTTGCCGCTATCTCTATTTCCGGGCCGGTGTCCCGCATTACCGACAGCCGCATTACCGAATTGGGTGCACTGGTGATTAAGGCCGCCAAAGAGATTAGCTACCAATACGGCGGCGCTCGTTAAGCTGCATCACGACATCAGCACATCATGACGTCAGCACTCTGTCTGACGTCACCGGGTCGGCATAGCGCAAACTAAAGCGCTTTCTGCGCCGATAGGCGTAGACATCCTCGATATGGCCGCTGCGGATCCGCTGCTGTAACGCCCGCCAGTACTCGGCCCGAAACAGGTCCGCGTGCAGTTCTTCGAACAGCGGCAGCAAACGGCGGTCGCTACACAAAAACTGGCGGAACTCCTCGGGAAAGACATCATTCGGCCCAACGCTATACCAGGGCTCTGCCGCCAGCTCGTCCGCCGGATCGCGCGGTGGAGGTATATCGCGGAAATTCACTTCGGTCATGTAACAGATTTCGTCGTAGTCATAAAACACCACCCTGCCGTGACGGGTCACACCGAAGTTCTTGAACAGCATATCGCCGGGAAAAATATTGGCGGCCGCCAGTTGCCGGATGGCGTTGCCGTACTCCTCAATCACATCGCGCAGCGCCTGCCCGCTAGCCTGCTCCAGATAAAGATTCAGCGGTGTCATTCGCCGCTCCATATACAGATGGCGGATGACCAGCCGGTCGCCCAAGTCTTCCAGCTTGTCCGGCACTTCCCGCCACAGCTCCGCCAGCAGTTCAGGACTGATGCGCGTTTTCTCCAGCACGAAGTTTTCATACTCCTGCGTATCGGCCATGCGTCCAACTCGGTCATGCTCCTTCACCAGCCGATAGCACTCGCGTACCCGTGCCTCGCTGACCTCTTTTTGCGGCGCAAACTTGTCTTTAATCACCTTGAACACCCGATCAAACGTCGGCAGTGTAAACACCAGCATCACCATGCCCTTCACGCCCGGCGCGATAATAAATGGCTCCTGCGTGCTGGCAATAAAGTCAAGATACTCCCGGTAGTACTCGGTCTTGCTGTGCTTCTGACACCCAATCGCCAGATACAACTCGGCCGTTGTTTTGCCCGGCAAAATGTCCCGCAACCAGGCCACCAGTGCCGACGGCAACGGCGCGTAGACCATGAAGTAGGAACGGGCGAAACCAAATACAATGCTGGCGTCTGCGTGACGAGTCAGGCAGGTATCAAGAAACAACGCACCGCGTTCGTTATGGTGAATCGGCAGTAAAAAGGGAAATACCCCCCCCGGTAAACGCAGTTTCCCCACCAGCCAGGCCGCTTTATTGCGATAAAAAAGCTCGTTGGCTACCTGCAGCGAGGCTTTAGCCAGCGATGCCGTCGGAAACGCCTCCCGCAGCGATCGCTCCACATAGCCGATATCCCGTGCCAGATCTTCCCACGGCAACCGCAACGGCAGTGCCGTCAACACCGCTTCCAGCATGGACGCCCACCCATTGTCAGGCGTATAAGTTCGGGCCAGTGGTCGTGGAATCTCCTGAAAGCGTCTCGCGGGCTGCGAGCTGAATACAAACAGCTTATCCGGCGTCAGTTCCCGGTGATGAAACAACCGACAATACACGGAGTTGAAGAAACTCTCGGCAATTTCGAAACGGGGATAATCCGGCAACAAGGCAGTGTAAATCTGTTTAACCCGGGCAACGAAGGTGGCGTCATAACATTGCTGGTCAGTGATACAACCCAGTTGTTCGACGACCAGCCCGACATGGTGATCGTAGAGCTGGATACGCTGCTTCATCGCCTGCTGTACCGCATGCCAGTCTGCCTGTTCGAAGCGCTGCTGCGCCCCGGCGGTGATTTCCAGAAACCGACCATACTGCGCATCGAATCCTTGCAGAATGGTCTGTGCCACCAGTTTTTCCCGTCCCCGACTCATCCAACTCTCCTCTTTGTCCATCGACATAACGACACGCGGCCAGCATCAGGCTGGCCGCGATAGGGCGGATAATCCGCATCAGAACTGTTGTTCTTCTGTCGATCCGGTCAGCGCCGTCACCGACGACACACCTCCCTGAATCAGCGTAGTCACTTTGTCAAAGTAACCGGTCCCCACCTCCTGCTGATGAGAAGAGAAGGTGTAACCTTGCTGAATGGCCGCAAATTCCGGCTGCTGTACTTTCTCCACATAGTGTTTCATCCCTTCGCCTTGCGCATAGGCATGCGCCAGATCGAACATGTTGAACCACATGCTGTGAATACCCGCCAGCGTAATGAACTGGTATTTGTAGCCCATCGCCGACAGTTCATCCTGGAAATGAGCGATGGTGCGATCGTCCAGATTCTTCTTCCAGTTGAATGACGGCGAGCAGTTATACGCCAGCAGCTTACCGGGGAAGCGGGCATGAATCGCCTCGGCAAAACGCCGCGCCTGTTCCAGATCCGGCTTAGAGGTTTCACACCACACCAAATCGGCGTAAGGGGCATAAGCCAGCCCACGACTGATGGCCTGCTCTACACCGGCGCGGGTGCGGTAAAAACCCTCCACCGTACGTTCACCGGTAACAAAATCCCGATCGTAATCATCACAATCCGAGGTCAGCAAATCCGCCGCATCAGCGTCAGTTCGTGCTACCAGCAATGTCGGTACGCCCAATACATCGGCCGCCAGACGGGCCGCTACCAGCTTCTGAACCGCTTCCTGCGTCGGCACCAGCACTTTGCCACCCATATGGCCGCACTTCTTCACCGACGCCAGTTGATCTTCAAAGTGGACGGCGGCCGCACCGGCTTCAATCATCGATTTCATCAACTCAAACGCATTCAACACCCCGCCAAAACCAGCTTCCGCATCGGCCACGATCGGTAAGAAATAGTCGGTGTAACGCGGGTCATCCTGCCCGATACCGTTAGCCCACTGGATTTGATCCGCACGGCGGAAGGTATTGTTAATGCGCTGCACCACCGCCGGTACCGAGTTAGACGGATACAGCGACTGGTCCGGGTACATACTGGCGGCCAGGTTGGCATCAGCCGCCACCTGCCAGCCGGACAGATACACCGCTTCCAGCCCGGCTTTCGCCTGCTGCAATGCCTGCCCGCCGGTGAGCGCGCCAAGGCAGTTGACGTAGCCTTTACGTGACTTACCGTTCAATAACTTCCACAGTTTTTCCGCTCCCAGTTGCGCCAGTGTGCAGGCAGGGTTCACTGAACCACGCAAATTCACCACGTCCTCAGCGCGATACGGGCGGGTGATGCCTTCCCAGCGCGGGGTATTCCACTCTTTTTCCAGTTGCTCGATTTGTTGGGTACGAGAGGTGCTCATAGCGATTCCTTTTTTAAACAGGATTAATCAAGTAAGTCGTAACCGGGTAAGGTAAGAAAATCGATTAGCGCGTCTTGCGTGGTGATACGCTCCATCAGTCGGCCTGCATCCTCGAAACGGCCGCCATCAAAGCGGGTATCGCCCAGCTCACCGCGGATAACCTGCATCTCTTCAGCCAGCATCTGGCGGAACAAGGCTTTGGTTACCACGCGGCCATCGCTGAGGGTTTTGCCATGGTGAATCCACTGCCAGATGGAGGTGCGGGAGATCTCTGCGGTGGCAGCGTCCTCCATCAGACCGTAAATCGGTACGCAACCGTTGCCGGAAATCCAGGCTTCGATGTATTGCACGGCTACGCGGATGTTGGCGCGCATACCCGCTTCGGTGCGCTCGCCTGGGCAAGGGGCCAGCAGTTCATCAGCGGTCACCGGGGCATCATCCTCACGCAGCACATCCAACTGATTGGGGCGATCACCCAGTAAGCGGTCAAACACCGGCATCACGGTGTCAGCCAAACCGGGGTGGGCAATCCAGGTGCCGTCATGACCATTGCGGGCTTCCAGTTCTTTGTCCTGCCTGACCTTCTCTTGCACCCACGCGTTGCGTTCCGCCTCTTTACTGGGGATGAACGCAGCCATACCGCCCATGGCGAATGCACCGCGCCGGTGACAGGTTTTGATCAACAAACGCGAGTAAGCGCTCAGAAACGGTTTGTCCATCGTCACTGACTGACGGTCTGGTAATACGCGGTCCGGGTGATTCTTCAACGTTTTGATGTAACTGAAGATATAGTCCCAACGACCGCAGTTCAGCCCGACGATATGGTCACGCAGGTGATACAGGATCTCGTCCATCTGGAACACAGCAGGCAAGGTTTCAATCAATACGGTGGCTTTGATAGTGCCGCGCGCTAAACCAACATGGTCTTCGGCATAACTGAACACCTCGCTCCACCAGGCTGCTTCCTGCCAGGATTGGGTTTTCGGCAAATAGAAATACGGGCCGCTGCCTTTTGCCAACAGTTGGCGGTAGTTGTGGAAAAAATAGAGCGCGAAATCAAACAGGCTACCGGGGATAGGCTCATCATTCCACAGCACATGTTTTTCCGGCAGGTGTAACCCACGAACCCGACAAATCAACACCGCGGGATTGGGCTTGAGCTGATAAATCTTTCCTGCCTCGTTGGTGTAGGCGATGGAGCCACGCACAGCGTCACGCAGGTTGATTTGCCCCTCGATCACTTTTGACCAACTGGGTGCCAGTGAGTCTTCAAAGTCTGCCATGAAGACTTTCACATTGGCGTTCAGGGCGTTAATCACCATTTTGCGTTCCACCGGGCCGGTAATCTCTACCCGGCGATCCAACAAGTCATTCGGAATACCACGAATTTTCCAGTCAGAATTTTTTATGGAATCCATTTCCGAAATAAAACCCGGTAATTCACCACTATCAATCCGCGCCTGTATTACCTGACGTTCGGCCAGCAGGTGATTGCGCTGCGATGTAAACCGGCTTACCAGCGCAGTGAGAAAATCAACCGCTTCCGTCGTCAGAATCTGCCGTTCCGCGTCACCTAACGCTGCGGTGAATACCAGTTCCCTGCTTATCGTCTGTTGTGTCATGTCGTCGTTCCTTTTTGCTCCGCCATCTTCGCCTTATTGGCTGCTCAATCTGCGAACTTAACTCGAACGTTTTTCAGCCAACAGAACTAAGCCTAATCCAATAAAATTAAAAATCAAAAACTATTTCCATTTTATAAAAAAATAACAAACAACTATTTGATTAATAAAAAGTTAAATTTTTATGCAATAGAGAAACCTATTTCATACATTATAAAAACAGGTACAAGGAGGAGCCTGTCGTATACCAACAGGAAAAAGAAAAGGCGCCGTTAGGCGCCTGACAGGAAAAATGGAGGTAAGGAGAATCAGTCCAGTGTAGGGTTCATATGACGCAAGTCGAACGGCGTGATCTGGTAAACGTAGTAATTCAGCCAATTGGAAAACAGCAGATGCCCATGGCTACGCCAGGTCGCCCTTGGGGTTTTCTCAGGGTTATCGTCTGGAAAGTAATTTACCGGGATCACCGGCTCCAGACCTGCTTCACGGTCACGGAAATACTCACCCGACAGGGTCAACGCATCATACTCAGGATGGCCGGTAACAAACGCCAGCCGCTTGTCCTTGCTGGCAAACAAATAGGCGCCTGCTTCATCAGACTCTACCAGAATATCCAAATCGGTATGCTCGCGGATAACACTGGAAGGAAAATCGGCATAACGGGAATGCGGAGCCAGAAAGGTTTCATCAAAACCACGCGTCAGCAAGGCATGAGGCTGCAGCGTAAGGTGCGAATATACACCGGATAATTTCGCATCGCGGGTCAGCTTAGGAATACCGTACAGGACATTCAATGCCGCCTGAGCCGCCCAGCACACAAACAGGGTGGACGTAACATGTTCTTTGGCCCACTTAACAACACGCTCGATCTGTGGCCAATACACCACATCACAAAAATCGACCAATCCCAACGGTGCGCCGGTCACAATCAGGCCGTCAAAGTTCTCGTGCTCGATATCTTCAAAATCGCAGTAAAAGTTGTTGAGGTGCTCTACCGGCGTGTTCTTCGACTCTCGGCTATCGATACGCAGCAATTGAATGTCTATCTGCAGTGGTGAGTTCGACAGCAACCTCAGAAACTGGTTTTCCGTTTCGATCTTCTTTGGCATCAGGTTAAGCACCAACACCTTCAAAGGGCGAATTTCCTGTGTCTTTGCTCGGGAAGACGCCATCACAAAGACGTTTTCATTACGCAAAAAGCTGACTGCTGGCAACTCATCAGGAACCCGGATTGGCATAGCCTACACCTCACTGCACACGTTTATACGTTTATACGTTTAGACTTCTAGGCAGCCAAAGATAGCGATTTTCAGCGGCAATGTCGAGCGCATAACCCTCTGGTTGAAAATCTTTCATAAGAAATTCGATTTGTATATCCATCTTTAGCATAAGAGCGAAGATCAAGGCAGAGTGGGGTTTAGTGAAGCCTCGATAATGGGGGAAAAACAACAAGGATATAGAGGAGAACGGATGAGGTATGAGAGCGAGGGTGGAACCGATGCCCGGGTGAAGAAGTCCACATATGACACTGTAGAGGTGACTGACCCGCTGTCTCAGGCTGCCGCCCAGACGATATCCAGTAAAGCCCCGGTGTTAACCAGTGCGCGCTGGGTGCCTTGACCCGGCTCAACCGGTCATTCCCCCGAAAACCCAAAACAAAGGGCCCGGTCTTCCGACCGAGCCCTTCGCTCTG
>NZ_CM001977.1:3988279-4225687 GCF_000406165.1 Dickeya zeae NCPPB 2538
AATCTTTTTTTCCGTTCGCGCATTTTTCCACCCTTACGTTGAGTTATTGTGCAGGCAACGCTATTTTCTGAGCGATAACGCCGGATCAATCAAAGATCTGGGATCCATTACACTAACGTTAGGAGAATACGGCACATGTCCGAGACATTACGCCCGTTTAAAGGAACGCGCCCTGTTATCGGTAAAAATGTCATGGTGGATCCTTCCAGTATTGTGATCGGGGAAGTCACACTGGCAGATGATGTGAGCATCTGGCCACTCGTCGTCATCCGGGGGGATGTTAACTTTATCCAGATTGGCGCTCGAACCAACATTCAGGATGGTTGTGTTTTACATGTCACCCATCGTTCAGAAAAGAACGAACATGGAAATCCACTCATCATCGGTGAAGATGTCACTGTCGGGCACAAGGTTATGTTGCATGGCTGCACCATCGGAAATCGTGTGCTGGTAGGAATGGGATCAATCCTTCTTGATGGCGTCACTGTTGAGAATGACGTCATTATTGGAGCGGGTAGTCTGGTTTCACCTGGGAAGACACTGGAGACAGGCTACCTTTATCTGGGTAGTCCAGCTAAAAAGATCCGCCCACTCACTGAGCAAGAGCTGGAAGGTTTACACTATTCAGCCAACAATTATGTGCGTTGGAAAGACGAATACCTAAACCAGCCATCTCAGTAAAGAAGGCATAGGCGCTTTTCATTAATTAATGGATTTATTTCAATTAATGGGGTTATTTCCCAAACAGAAAGCGCCCTTTTCATCATGTTCATCATTACGGATCAAACGCTCAAACTCATCTTCCCAATCCCAACGATGTTCGCGGAACAGTGACAGCCACTGTTCCGGTGGTGCGTCACCATAACGAGCAAGCAAAATATCTTGTCTAATGATGCACTCACGCTGGAACCCACCGACCAGTGCCGGAAAAATGATCGCCTCATCAAGATCACTCCACCGCTCCCGGTCGGGGAATTGGATCGCCTGATTCATGCCCCCAGTTCCTGCTTCATTTTATGGATCACCGGCACAACGTCAGGCATGACACCGTGCCACAAATTGAACGCATGTGCCGCCTGCCAGACCAGCATACCTATACCGTCAACATACCGTTGCGCCCCTTGCTGGATGCACCATTTCAAAAAAGGCGTCGGTTCCGACTGATAAAACATGTCATAACAGCACACATCGGGAGATATCAGAGAAGCAGGTAAATCAGGCACATCACCCGCTATACCTGATGAGGTGGCATTAATAATTACATCAACACGCTGACTATCTGGTATTTCTAGCGGCAGTGCACTTACCTGACCATAGCAGTTGAAATGCTCAGCCAGTGCTGCCGCTCTGGAAAATGTACGGTTAACGATGATTACCTCGCATCCGTACGCAAGCAAAGGCTGAATAACGCCACGCGCTGCACCCCCTGCTCCCACGAGCAACACCCGATTACGCGGCTGGATAAACTCATGCTGCTGCAAATCACTCAACAGGCCTATACCATCCGTATTATCACCATACAGCGAACCATCACCTTTCTTTTGAACCGTGTTAACGGCACCAGCAGAACGGGCTCGTTCACTCAACTCGTCCACCGCAGCACATGCACGCTCCTTAAATGGGGCCGTTACATTCGCGCCACATGCACCATGCTGGAAAAATGCGTTCAGACTATCTTCAAAGCCATCCAATGGGGCGAGAATACGCTCATATGTCAGCGAAATCCCGGTTTGCTCTGCAAACAACGCATGAATACGCGGCGATTTGCTATGCGCGATAGGATGACCAAAAACAGCAAAAGATTGACTCGCAGACACCTTATTCTCCAGTAGTTACTACCCTTGACGCAGCATTTCACCCGTCAAAGCATCACGAATTTCAGACGGATTCAGACGACCGCCAACTTCCCCATTGAGGACAGGAAAACGCTCGCCAAACTGCGCAGTAACTTCTCTGGCGGTACGACAAGGCGGCAGACCGCTCAAGTTAGCGCTGGTTGAAACCAGCGGCTTGCCAAATGCCAGACACAATTGCTTCACCAACGGGTGATCACTCACTCGCACCGCCAGCGAACTAAAACGTCCGGTCAACCAGTCCGGTGTTTCCGCTCTGGCTGGAATCACCCAGGTCACCGGACCAGGCCAGGTGGCGAAAATCGTCTGACGTTGCGCATCAGACAAGGCAGAGAACTCAATATAAGATTCCAGTTGCTGAAAATTCGCTGCAATCAGAATCAGACCCTTTTCACGCGGGCGTTGTTTTAGCGCCAGCAAGCGCTCTACCGCCACCTCACTGTCAGGATCACATCCGAGTCCAAATACAGCCTCCGTTGGGTAGGCGATCACTCGCTCTTCCCGCAATTGCTGTAACAGCAGTGCTAAATCTTCAGAATTTACGTTACTCATCACTATGACGTTCTTCTACCGGCTTTCCACATAATTTACTGGCGCAAAAGCGTCTTACTCCGTGCGCGGTTTTCTTCTCGAGTAATAATGGATAATGACAATACTCACACTCCCCTGCGAGCGGCTTATGATTCAGCGAAAATTGACAAGAGGGGTAACGCTCACACGCGTAAAACGTCTTGCCGTAGCGAGATTTCCGCTGAAGCAATCGGCCTTCATGGCATTGGGGGCATATCAAGGCAGTTTCATCCGGGCGATCAATCGCTTCTGTATGATCGCATTCAGGATAGTTGCTACAGCCAATGAACATACCATAGCGCCCTTGACGTAACACCAGTGTCGACTGGCAGCAAGGGCAAGATTGACCATCCAGCACTTTCACCACATGCCCATCAGCATTGGCTTTAAGCGGACGGATATAACGACATTCAGGATAACTTGAACAGCCAAGAAACGGGCCGTGCTGCCCGGAACGGATAATCAGCACAGCCCCGCATTCAGGACATACCTGTTGATGCTTGTCAGCAATAACGGCTTTGTTCATGATTTACTCTGATTCCCGACTACTGCAAATACCCTTCATTCGCCTCAAAGAGTAAATCTTCCATTTGCTGATAAGCATTTTCACAGCCAGGCACATTGAACAGCACCATCAAAATGACCCATTTCAAATCCTCAAGGTCAAAATCCTGTGTCTCAAGTGCCATGACCCGATCAATAACCATTTCTCGGGTTTCCAGATTAAGGACCTTAATCTGCTCAAGAAACAGCAGAAAACCACGGCAATCTGCATCCAGACGCTGCTCTTCTTCAGCCGTGTAGATGCGTAACGCCAGGGGATCACTGGCCAATGCTAAAGGCGGAGTTTGCCCTTCCTGCAGATCAGCCAGTTTTTCCAGCCAGTCCAACGCGCTGTAGATATCATCACGATCAAATCCCGCGCGGGTGAGGTCATCAGTCAACGTATCTTGATCGACACGCATTTCAGTTTCATTGTGGATGTAAGTTTCAAACAAGTACATGAGTACGTCGAACATGGCCTGCCCTCCTTATACGGACATAGCCGCCGGGTACAGCTGCGATCCACCCTGCTAACTCCAGATCCAGTAACTTAGTCACCACCTCTGGCACAGGTTGGCCGGCACGTTCAGCGACAACGTCAACAGGTGTAACCTCATCTCCTACGGTAGCCAACACATCAGCAAATGGCAATTCCAGTTCACCTTCCGTCGCACAAATAATTTCAGGAACGCCCTCATTGGGAATATCGGCAAACCAACGCAGCCCATTATGGAGTTGTTCAAAAATGTCCTGAGGCTGAGTAACCAAAGTTGCGCCTTGTTGTATCAGCCAGTGGTTACCCTCCGTCATCGGATTGCCGATCGGACCAGGCAAGGCAAAAACCTCACGATTCTGTTCCAATGCATAACGCGCCGTCACCAGCGATCCACTACGCAGTGACGCCTCTACGACCAGAACCCCCAGACTTAATCCACTGATGATGCGATTACGGCGAGGAAAGTTTACCGGCAGCGGCGGTGTATTTAGAGGGAATTCCGACACCAGAGCACCACCCTGCGCCACGATGGCATCCGCTAACGCCACATGTCGGCGGGGGTAAAGTCGACGTAATCCACTTCCTAAGACGGCAAGGGTTTTTCCTTCTGCCTGTAAAGCGGCTCGATGGGCAATTCCATCAATACCGACGGCCAGCCCACTGGTTACTGTCAAACGATTTTGGCTGAGTTGTTCGCTAAAGAAATGTCCCCACTGTTCGCCATAAGCACTATTGTTACGGCTACCCACCACCGCGATTTGCGGAGATGACAGGAGGTTTAGCTCTCCAATGACATACAAACATGCCGGGGGAGAAGCAATGTTACTGAGCAGTGGAGGATAATTGGCGCTGCCAAATGTCACCAGGTGATGGGCCGGCTTTTCCAACCAGCCGATGGTATTCTGTACATCCAAGTCGCTCAGGCCGAAAAATTGCTCGGTCTGATTTTGCGTCAAACCTAACGCTTTCAGATGTTCGGCCAAATACGAATTCTCGGCCTGCAATTGGCTGAACACTAGCGCACAGCGTTTGGCTCCAAGCCCCTTAACCGACGCCAGACGCAACCAGATTTCCGTATCCATCATACCCCACTCCACACCCTGCTCTACTGTGGCCGTGATGCTGTCAATCACCCCCGGAAATGTCTACAATAAAGACTGGAGCATTCTAACCACCTGAATACAGATCTAAACCTATATGTCAGTCTTGCAAGTATTACATTTTCCCGATGAGCGGCTTCGCACTCAGGCAAAGCCGGTAAAAGAAGTTAATGCAGAAATTCAGCGTATCGTGGACGATATGTTCGATACCATGTACGAGGAAGAAGGTATTGGCCTTGCCGCAACACAAGTTGATATCCATCAGCGCATCATTGTTATTGATGTGTCCGAAGAACGGGATCAACGACTTGTGCTGATCAACCCGGAACTGCTGGAAAAATCCGGCGACACAGGAATAGAAGAGGGTTGTTTGTCGATTCCAGAAACCCGTGCATTGGTTCCTCGGGCTGAGCACGTCAAAGTGCGTGCGCTAGACCGTGAAGGAAAACCTTTTGAACTTGATGCTGACGGATTGCTGGCAATTTGTATCCAACATGAAATGGATCATTTGGTTGGTAAGCTGTTTGTCGACTATCTGTCGCCGCTGAAGCGCCAGCGCATTCGCCAAAAGTTGGAGAAATTAGCCCGGCAAAACAGCAAGGCATAAAACAGTATCGTAAACCTATATCCAGACAGGAAACTACGTGTCATTACGCATTATTTTCGCAGGAACGCCCGATTTCGCCGCGCAGCACCTTGCTGCGCTGTTATCCTCGGAGCATGAGATTGTCGGTGTCTTTACCCAGCCTGACCGCCCGGCAGGGCGTGGTAATAAACTGACCTCCAGCCCGGTCAAGGTGTTGGCCGAGCAGCATGGCATCCAGGTATTCCAACCCAAATCATTACGCCCCAGCGAAAACCAGCAAGTCGTGGCAGGACTCAACGCTGACGTGATGGTCGTAGTTGCCTATGGCCTTATCCTGCCACAAGCGGTTCTGGATATGCCCCGGTTGGGATGCATCAACGTTCATGGGTCACTATTGCCACGCTGGCGTGGGGCCGCACCGATACAACGTGCGCTTTGGGCTGGTGACAGCCTGACTGGCATCACGATCATGCAAATGGATGCCGGATTAGATACTGGCGCCATGCTTCATAAAATCGAATGTGCTATTTTGCCAGATGACACCAGTGCCACACTCTACGACAAACTGGCGAAGCTTGGCCCACAAGGGCTGATGGAAACTCTGGCGCAGCTGTCTTCATCTCAGGTCACAGCACAAGTGCAGGATGACAGCCTGGCAACCTACGCAGAAAAGTTAAGCAAAGAAGAAGCGCGATTAGACTGGCAATTGTCTGCAGAGCAACTGGAACGTTGTATTCGGGCTTTCAACCCTTGGCCCGTCAGCTATTTTCTGGTTGAGGAACAGCCAGTAAAAGTCTGGAAAGCACAGGCGCTAGATACTCAGCACCAACAACAGCCAGGAACGGTGCTTGCAGCCGATAAAGAAGGCATCAGAGTCGCCACCGCTAACGGCATATTAAATATTCAAATGCTTCAGCCATCAGGCAAAAAAGCCATGTCGGCACAGGACTTGCTGAATTCGCGTCGTGAATGGTTCATCCCAGGCAACACATTAGCCTGATACTACGGTGCCGACAGACTAGTCGGTACCACCATTATTCCCCTATTCTTCTGAGCCGATGAAAAGCACATACAATCTTCGCAGTATTGCCGCCACCACCCTTGTACAGGTTGTAGAACAAGGGCAATCACTTAGTCAATTACTGCCTGCGCTCCAACGTGACATCAGTGAAAGAGATCGCGGCCTGCTGCAAGAGATCTGCTTTGGTGTATTGCGCGTATTACCGCAGTTGGACTGGTATCTTCGTCAACTGATGACAAAACCGCTTACCGGCAAACAGAAAGTTCTGCATTATCTGCTAATGGTTGGCCTTTACCAGCTCATCCATACCCGCATTCCCCCTCATGCCGCTCTGGCAGAAACAGTGAATGGCGCAGTAGCCCTGAAACGTCCGCAATTAAAAGGGCTGATTAATGGCGTATTACGCCAATTTCAACGCGAGCAGGAGGCGCTGCAGCAGCGGTTACAGAACAACCCAGCACGTTATTCGCACCCCGACTGGCTGCTACAACGACTGAAAAAAGCCTACCCCAGTCAGTGGGAACGGATTATCGACGCCAACAATCAACATCCTCCGATGTGGTTAAGGGTCAATCGCCGTCATCATACCCGTGAAGCATATCTGGCGTTATTACAGGAAAAAGGGATTGAGGCTCATCCTCACGCACACTATCCAGATGCCATCAGACTGAGCACGCCTTGTGCTGTCAGTTTATTGCCGGGCTTTGAACAAGGGTTTGTGACCGTACAAGATGCTTCTGCACAGGGCTGTATCCACTGGCTATCACCACAAGACCACGAGGATATTCTCGACCTCTGTGCCGCACCCGGCGGCAAAACAACACATATACTTGAAGCTGCACCTCATGCCCGCGTACTGGCCGTTGATGTTGATGAACAACGCTTGAAACGAGTCAGAGAAAATTTGCAGCGGCTTAATCTGCATGCCGAAGTCAAATGTGGTGATGGCAGAACACCTGCACAGTGGTGCGGTGATAAGTGTTTTGACCGCATTTTACTCGACGCACCCTGCTCTGCTACCGGTGTCATTCGTCGCCACCCAGATATCAAATGGCTACGTCGGGATAGCGATATCGCCGAACTGGCATCGCTACAAAACACGATTCTGGAAGCTATCTGGCCGCGACTGAAAACCGGTGGCACGCTGGTTTATGCCACTTGTTCAGTATTACCGGAAGAGAATTGCCAACAAATAGCAGATTTCCTGCAACGACACGCCGACGCGATGCTGGTCGATACCGGAACCCCAGCCTCACCAGGGATACAAATGTTGCCTGAGGCGGAAGATGGCGATGGTTTCTTTTATGCGAAGCTGGTAAAAAGCGGGCAATAGTCCACAGCTCCCCAACGGGAACAGACACGGCAGAAATGACGATGAAGATAATTATTCTTGGTGCAGGTCAGGTTGGCGGAACGCTGGCGGAAAATTTGTCGGGTGAAAACAACGATATTACGGTTGTGGACACCAATACCACTCGGTTACGCCAGCTTCAGGACAAATTCGACCTGCGCGTGGTTACAGGTTATGCCTCTCATCCACGCGTGTTGCGCGAAGCTGGAGCAGAAGACGCGGATATGTTGATAGCCGTAACCAACTCAGATGAAACCAACATGATCGCCTGTCAGGTCGCTTATTCGCTGTTTAATACCCCTAACCGTATCGCCCGAATCCGTGCATCAGAGTATATCCGCGAGTCAGAGCAGTTATTCCAGTCTGAAGCAGTCCCCATCGACCATCTTATTTCGCCGGAACAGCTGGTCATCGATAATATCTACAAATTAATCGAGTATCCGGGGGCATTGCAGGTCGTCAATTTCGCCGAAGGAAAAGTCAGTATTGCTGCGGTAAACGCATATTATGGCGGGCCTCTGGTAGGGAATGCCATCGCGACAATGCGCGATCATATGCCTCATATTGAAACCCGGGTTGCCGCAATTTTTCGACATGACCGCCCTATTCGCCCACAAGGCTCAACCGTTATTGAAGCGGGAGATGAAGTATTCTTTATTGCTGCTTCACAACATATTCGGGCCGTCATGAGTGAAATGCAGCGTCTTGAGAAGCCCTATAAACGCATCATGATTGTTGGCGGGGGAAATGTAGGTGCAGGCCTTGCTCGTAAACTGGAGAAAGACTATAGCGTTAAACTGATAGAACGCGATGCACTTCGGGCTGCGGAACTGGCTGAGCGTTTACAAAATACCATTGTTTTCCATGGTGATGCCTCGGACCAGGAATTACTGGCTCAGGAACATGTCGAGCAAATCGACGTATTTATCGCCATCACCAATGATGATGAAGCCAATATCATGTCAGCTATGTTGGCCAAGCGAATGGGGGCGAAGAAAGCAATGGTCTTGATCCAACGTCGAGCCTACGTCGACCTGGTTCAGGGAAGTGTCATTGATGTGGCTATATCACCACAGCAGGCAACGATCTCTGCTCTGTTGGGGCATGTCCGCAAAGCAGATATCGTCAGTGTTTCATCACTACGACGTGGAGTGGCGGAAGCCATTGAAGCCATTGCGCATGGCGATGAGGGGACATCGAAAGTAGTCGGTCGCATGATCGCTGATATCAAACTCCCGCCTGGAACAATTATTGGTGCCATTGTACGTGGCGACGATGTGATCATTGCTAATAATAATTTACAGATTGAGCAGGGCGATCACGTCATCATGTTTCTGACTGATAAGAAATATATTTCTGACGTTGAGCGTTTATTCCAACCCAGTCCGTTCTTCCTCTGACCACCTTTCCTCAGGGCGTGTTAACCCGCGCCCTATGTCATATGCCATTTTGGTAATTTCTTTATCACTTGTTAGAATTAAAAGGGTTTAACAGGAGATAATGCAATGAGTCTGATAAAAGAGTTTCGTGAATTCGCCATGCGCGGCAATGTTGTTGACCTGGCTGTAGGGGTCATTATTGGTGCGGCATTTGGGAAAATCGTATCGTCGCTGGTATCGGACATTATTATGCCGCCATTGGGGTTATTGATAGGCGGTGTCGATTTCAAGCAGTTCCATTGGGTTTTACGAGAAGCTCAGGGCAACCTTGCTGCCGTCAGCATAAACTACGGTACATTCATTCAGAATATTTTTGATTTTGTTATCATGGCCTTCGCCATTTTTATGGCCATAAAACTGATGAACAAATTACGCCGCACTCAACAGGAACAACCGAATACCCCACCGAAAATCACCGCGGAAGAAACACTCCTGACAGAAATAAGAGATCTGCTCAAACAGCAGATTGATAGCCAGTCTAAAAATTCATAACTGATCTTGATAACTGAAACAGCAAATCAGAAGGCCAGTGGTAAAAGTGTTATTGCTCTTACCACTGGCCTCCCAATTTTTACTCTGTGCTTTCTGATGTTTCTCTTTGCGCCGATAACTTCCTTTACCTTTAGCATTTTGCTCGACACGTTGGCGAAACAAGGGGTCATGCAGTAATGCTTCGAGTGCATTATCGGTTATTCGACCTTTAGTATGGCGATAGCTCGACATAAATTACCTCATTTGATAGACATAACATTGGCAAGGACACCGTATTATAACGACAGGTCAGTCGTCTTTCTCAGGGTGTAACCTCTTCTCAAACCGGCTCATCAGTTGATGCCGATAAGACATTTTTAAAAAATCCGTGTTGACGCCTGAAAGCTGTAAACGCAATTCAAGCGCTCTGAGCTGCCGGGATAACTCAACATACTCGTTTGATGCAGGGTCAGTAGTGAGCAGTAAATCTGCCAGTGTCAACGCGTCCTTACGAGTTGATAACTCCGGTGGTAAAAAACCAGAATTCTTCATCAAGTGGTATGCGCTGCGCAACTCACTAGGGACGGCGCTATTATCATCCAATTGAAGCGGCTTACCGCTTCCCGATAAATGATCCAATTCTCCGCGCTTTTGTGCTTCGAGTATATGGCGCTCAGCCCATTCATCAATAGGAAACATAACACAACCTCATACTCGAGATTTTATTCATATGATAGTGGATTGAAAAGCACTCGAACAGCGGCGGGGAGGGCTAAAATAAGGACGTAAAAAAACCGGGTTTCCCCGGCTTTTTTACGCTAGTGCAAATTACTCTGCAGCAGCAACTTCTTCTGTCTGAGAAACTGCGCGATCAACGAGCTCGATGTATGCCATCGGCGCATTGTCACCAGCACGGAAGCCACACTTCAGAATACGAGTGTAACCACCAGCACGGCTCGCGAAACGCGGGCCCAGTTCGTTAAACAGTTTAGCCACGATCTCGTTATCACGAGTGCGGGCAAATGCCAGACGACGATTAGCAACGCTGTCGGTCTTGGCAAGAGTAATCAGCGGTTCAACAACACGACGCAGCTCTTTCGCTTTCGGCAGGGTCGTCTTGATAATCTCATGACGAACCAAAGAACCAGCCATGTTACGGAACATAGCCTGGCGATGGCTGCTGTTACGGTTCAGTTGACGACCACTCTTACGATGGCGCATGACCTTATCCTTCTCAGTAAAACCTTAACCTGTGATCCGGTTACTCATCAGCAATGCTTGCCGGTGGCCAGTTTTCCAGGCGCATGCCCAGTGACAAACCACGAGAAGCCAGCACGTCTTTGATCTCAGTAAGAGATTTTTTACCCAGGTTAGGCGTTTTAAGCAATTCAACCTCGGTACGCTGTACCAGATCACCGATGTAGTGGATAGCTTCTGCCTTAAGGCAGTTAGCAGAGCGGACAGTCAATTCAAGATCGTCAACAGGGCGCAGCAGGATCGGATCGAATTCTGGTTTCTCTTCTTTCACTTCCGGCTGACGTACATCACGTAAGTCAACGAAAGCTTCCAATTGTTCAGCCAGAATGGTTGCCGCACGGCGGATCGCCTCTTCAGGATCGATCGTACCATTGGTTTCCATTTCGATAACCAGCTTGTCCAGGTCAGTACGCTGTTCAACACGCGCTGCTTCAACATTGTAAGCGATACGCTCAACAGGGCTGTAGCAAGCGTCGACTAACAGACGACCGATCGGGCGCTCATCTTCTTCCGTATGAATACGGGCAGACGCCGGCACATAACCACGACCACGCTGAACTTTGATACGCATATTGATAGATGCATTCTCATCGGTCAGATGGCAGATCACATGCTGTGGCTTGACGATTTCGACATCACCATCATGGGTGATGTCGGCTGCAGTCACAGGGCCAATGCCAGATTTATTCAGGGTAAGAATAACTTCATCTTTGCCTTGAACTCTCACCGCCAGCCCTTTCAGGTTGAGCAGGATTTCCAGGATATCTTCCTGTACGCCTTCTTTGGTGCTGTACTCGTGCAGTACACCATCAATCTCAACCTCGGTCACCGCGCAACCAGGCATGGATGAAAGCAGAATACGGCGCAGTGCGTTACCAAGAGTATGGCCGAAGCCCCGCTCTAACGGCTCAAGGGTCACCTTGGCGTGCGTCGAACTAACTTGCTCGATATCTACCAGGCGCGGTTTTAGAAACTCTGTCACAGAACCCTGCATTGTGTCCTCTCTTTGGTACTAAGCTTTACTTGGAGTAAAGCTCGACGATCAGGTGTTCATTAATGTCCGCAGACAGATCGGTACGTTCAGGAATACGTTTGAACACACCTTCCATCTTGGCAGCATCAACTTCCAGCCAAGTTGGCTTTTCACGCTGTTCAGCCAGCTCCAGAGCGGCCTTAACACGAGACTGCTTTTTCGCTTTCTCGCGGATGCTGACTACGTCATTCGGAGATACCTGATAAGAAGCGATGTTAACAACGCGACCATTTACCATAACAGCTTTGTGACTTACCAGCTGACGAGCTTCTGCGCGGGTAGCACCGAATCCCATACGGTAAACAACGTTGTCCAGACGACCTTCCAGCAACTGCAACAGGTTGGCACCTGTATTGCCTTTCAGGCGAGCGGCTTCTTTGTAGTAGTTACGGAATTGACGCTCCAGAACACCGTAGATACGGCGAACTTTCTGCTTCTCACGCAACTGTACACCATAGTCAGACAGACGCGGTTTACGTGCGCCGTGCTGGCCAGGAGCTTGTTCAATTTTACACTTGGAATCGATCGCGCGAACACCAGACTTTAGAAACAGGTCGGTGCCTTCACGACGGCTCAGCTTGAGCTTAGGACCCAAATATCTTGCCATTTTCTTTCTCCAGCAATCCTAAAAGCGGCGTTACACGCGACGCTTTTTCGGCGGACGACAACCGTTATGAGGGATCGGAGTCACATCAGTAATGTTAGTGATGCGGAAACCAGCCGCGTTCAGAGCGCGGATAGTAGACTCACGGCCCGGACCAGGTCCTTTAACCATAACTTCCAGATTCTTGATACCGTACTCTTTCACAGCTTCAGCGCAGCGCTCTGCTGCTACCTGAGCGGCGAACGGAGTGGATTTACGAGAACCACGGAAACCGGAACCACCGGCAGTTGCCCAACCCAACGCATTACCCTGACGATCGGTAATGGTAACGATGGTGTTGTTGAAAGAAGCATGGATATGAGCCACACCGTCAGAGACTTGCTTTCTTACACGCTTACGTGCACGAATAGGTGCCTTTGCCATTATTCAATCACCCCGATTATTTCTTGATCGGTTTGCGCGGACCCTTACGGGTACGGGCGTTAGTCTTGGTACGCTGACCGCGAACCGGCAGACCACGACGGTGACGCAAACCACGATAAGTACCAAGGTCCATCAGGCGCTTGATGCTCAGGGTGATTTCACGACGCAGGTCGCCTTCTACAACAAACTTGGCAACTTCGTCACGCAGCTTATCGATTTGCTCTTCAGACAGCTCACTGATCTTAACATCTTCAGCAATACCCGTTGCAGCACAGATAGATTTGGAACGGGTTTTACCAATGCCGTAAATAGCAGTTAATGCAATTACGGTATGTTTATGATCAGGAATGTTAATGCCTGCTATACGGGCCACTATGCACTCCTACAATTTTATAAAGCAATATCATTCTGAAAAGCCCGTTTTCAGGATACTCAAATGACATTGCAGTTACATACAAAAGATTGGCTGGCTAATCTAGCCAGCTCAATCCAACTTTGCAAGAAAAATATGCGAGATAATCAGCCTTGGCGCTGTTTATGCTTCGGTTCGGCACTGCAGATAACGCGAACGACGCCGTTACGCTTAACAATCTTACAGTTACGACATAATTTCTTGACGGAAGCACGAACTTTCATTTTTACTCTCCGTAACTTCTCAAGCTAACCTAATCAGCGGCTATAGCCTTTCAGGTTCGCCTTCTTCAATGCAGACTCGTACTGACTTGACATCAGCAGCGTTTGCACTTGAGCCATAAAGTCCATGATCACAACAACAACGATCAGTAATGACGTCCCACCGAAATAGAACGGCACTTTCATTGCGTCACGCATGAACTCCGGGATGAGGCAGATAAAGGTAATATACATCGCACCAACTAACGTCAGGCGGGTCATTACTTTATCAATATACTTCGCCGTTTGCTCTCCCGGACGAATTCCTGGCACGAATGCACCGGACTTCTTCAGGTTATCTGCTGTTTCACGCGGGTTAAACACCAACGCGGTATAGAAGAAACAGAAGAAGATGATTGCAGATGCATAGAGTAACACATAAAGCGGTTGCCCAGGCTGCAGATACAGCGAAATAGTCGTCAGCCAGTTCCAACCGGTACCGCCCCCAAACCACGATGCTATCGTCGCCGGGAACAGAATAATACTGGAAGCAAAGATAGCTGGAATAACACCGGCCATATTCACCTTCAGTGGTAAATGTGTACTCTGTGCTGCATATACGCGACGTCCTTGCTGGCGTTTGGCGTAGTTAACAACGATACGACGTTGACCGCGCTCGATAAACACCACAAAGAACGTTACAGCGAATACCAGCACTGCAACCAACAGCAACAGGAGGAAGTGCAGATCGCCTTGCCGCGCTTGCTCGATGGTATGGCCAATAGCCGGCGGTAAACCCGCAACAATACCTGCAAAGATTATGATTGAGATACCGTTACCGATACCGCGTTCAGTAATCTGCTCGCCCAGCCACATCAGGAACATAGTCCCTGTGACCAGACTGACAACAGCGGTGAAATAAAACGCAAAGCCTGGATTAATTACCAGACCTTGCATTCCAGGCATATTCGGTAAACCGGTAGCAATACCGATTGACTGAAATATCCCCAACACCAAAGTGCCGTAGCGGGTGTACTGGCTGATTTTACGTCGGCCAGCTTCCCCTTCCTTCTTAATTTCCGCCAATGCGGGATGAACCACCGTCAACAACTGAATGATGATGGATGCCGAAATATACGGCATAATTCCCAGTGCGAAAATTGAAGCGCGGCTTAAAGCACCACCAGAGAACATGTTAAACATTTCAATGATGGTGCCACGCTGTTGTTCGAGCAATTTGGCAAGCACAGTGGCATCAATACCAGGAATGGGAATAAAAGAGCCAATACGGAAAACAATCAACGCACCGATAACAAACAACAGTCTGCGTTTCAGTTCGCCAACTCCGCCTTTAGCACTTTGAAAATCTAATCCTGGTTGTTTAGCCATCTGCTACTTATTCCTCAATTTTGCCGCCAGCAGCTTCGATAGCAGCACGAGCGCCTTTGGTGACGCGCAGACCACGAATCGTTACCGGACGTGCAACTTCGCCAGACAGAATCACTTTCGCGAATTCAATCTGAACGCCGATGACGTTAGCAGCTTTCAGCGTATTCAGATCAACAACATCGCCTTCCACACGAGCCAGATCAGACAGACGGATTTCCGCTGTAATCATCGCTTTGCGAGAAGTGAAGCCGAACTTCGGCAGACGACGATACAAAGGCATCTGACCGCCTTCGAAGCCACGACGTACGCCACCGCCAGAACGAGAGTTCTGACCTTTGACGCCGCGACCACCAGTCTTACCGAGGCCGGAACCAATACCGCGACCTAAGCGCTTCGGCGCGTGTTTAGAGCCTTCGGCCGGAGACAGAGTATTCAAACGCATCTGTTACTCCTCCACTTTAACCATGTAGGAAACCGCGTTGACCATACCGCGAACAGCAGGAGTATCCTCGCGCTCAACGGTGTGACCAATACGACGCAGACCCAGGCCAAGCAGCGTTGCCTTATGTTTCGGCAGACGACCGATTGCACTACGGGTTTGAGTAATTTTAATAGTCTTTGCCATGGTCAATTACCCCAGAATGTCTTCAACGGATTTACCACGCTTGGCAGCGACCATTTCCGGGGACTTCATGTTAGCCAAGCCGTCGATAGTTGCACGAACCACGTTAATCGGGTTTGTGGAACCATAGGCCTTAGCCAATACGTTGTGAACCCCTGCAACTTCCAGGACGGCGCGCATTGCACCACCGGCGATGATACCGGTACCTTCGGAAGCTGGCTGCATGAACACACGAGAACCTGTGTGTGCACCTTTAACCGGGTGCTGCAGAGTGCCGTTGTTCAGCGCGACATTCATCATATTGCGACGGGCTTTTTCCATCGCTTTCTGGATCGCTGCCGGAACTTCGCGAGCTTTGCCGTAACCAAAACCTACGCGACCGTTACCATCACCTACCACAGTCAGTGCTGTGAAGGAGAAAATACGACCACCTTTAACGGTTTTAGATACGCGATTTACCGCGATCAGCTTTTCCTGCAGTTCGCCAGCTTGTTTTTCGATGTGAGCCATCTTACACCTCTACCTTAGAACTGAAGGCCAGCTTCACGGGCAGCATCTGCCAGTGCCTGGACTCGACCATGATATTGGAACCCGGAACGGTCAAAGGCCACACCCTTGATGCCTTTTTCCAGAGCGCGTTCAGCAACAGCTTTACCAACAGCTGCGGCCGCGTCTTTGTTACCGGTATACTTCAGTTGCTCAGCGATAGCTTTTTCTACAGTAGAAGCGGCTACCAGGACTTCAGAACCGTTCGGTGCGATAACCTGCGCATAAATATGCCGGGGGGTACGATGTACCACCAGACGAGTCGCACCCAATTCACGGATTTTGCGACGTGCGCGGGTTGCACGACGGATACGAGCTGATTTCTTATCCATAGTGTTACCTTACTTCTTCTTAGCCTCTTTGGTACGCACGACTTCATCGGCGTAACGGACACCTTTGCCTTTGTAAGGCTCAGGACGACGGTAAGCACGCAGGTCAGCCGCTACCTGACCGATCAGCTGTTTATCCGCACCTTTCAGTACGATTTCAGTCTGAGACGGACATTCAGCAGTAATGCCTGCAGGCAGTTCGTGATCGATCGGGTGAGAGAAGCCCAGGGCCAAATTCACCACATTACCTTTCACGGCTGCACGATAACCTACACCTACCAATTGCAGCTTTTTGGTGAAGCCTTCGGTAACACCGATAACCATGCTGTTCAACAGGGCGCGGGTAGTACCGGCCTGAGCCCAGCCATCAGCAAAACCTTCGCGCGGGGCGAAAGTCAGCACGTTATCAGCTTGTTTAACTTCGACAGCGGCATTGATCTCACGAACCAACTCGCCGTTTTTACCCTTGATCGAAACATCCTGACCGTTGAGTTTTACCTCTACGCCGGCAGGAATGACGACGGGTGCTTTTGCAACACGAGACATTCTTCCCTCCCGATTAAGCTACGTAGCAGATAATCTCGCCACCAAGACCAGCCTGGCGAGCTGCACGATCAGTCATCACACCTTTAGAGGTAGAAACAACTGCGATACCTAAACCGGCCATAACTTTCGGCAGCTCATCTTTGCGTTTATAGATGCGCAGACCAGGACGGCTGATACGCTGAATGCTTTCTACAACAGCCTTGCCCTGGAAATACTTAAGAGTCAGTTCCAGTTCAGGCTTGGTGTCGCCTTCAACTTTAAAATCTTCAATAAAACCTTCTTCCTTCAGCACGTTGGCAATTGCCACTTTCAGCTTGGAGGAAGGCATGGTGACCGCAACTTTGTTCGCGGCCTGACCGTTACGGATACGGGTCAGCATATCCGCGATCGGATCTTGCATGCTCATCTGTCTTTACTCCCGTGATTCAATTGGTGACAATTACCAGCTAGCCTTTTTCAGACCCGGAATTTCACCGCGCATGGCGGCTTCACGGACCTTGATACGGCTCAACCCGAACTTCCGCAGGAAAGCGTGCGGACGACCTGTCTGGCGGCAGCGGTTACGCTGACGGGACGGGCTGGAATCACGCGGCAGAGTCTGCAGCTTGAGAACAGCATCCCAACGATCTTCGTCGGATGAGTTCACATTGGAGATGATAGCTTTCAGCTCAACGCGCTTGGCGAAGAATTTATCAGCTAATTTCACGCGCTTAACTTCGCGTGCTTTCATGGATTGCTTAGCCATTAGTAACCCTACCTTACTTGCGGAACGGGAAGTTAAAGGCGGCCAACAGCGCACGGCCTTCATCATCGGATTTCGCAGTGGTGGTAATGGTAATGTCCAAACCACGAACGCGATCGACCTTGTCATAGTCGATTTCCGGGAAGATGATCTGCTCACGCACACCCATGCTGTAGTTACCACGTCCATCGAATGATTTCGAAGACAGACCGCGGAAGTCGCGGATACGCGGTACAGCAATGGTAATCAGACGCTCAAAGAACTCCCACATGCGTTCGCCACGCAGAGTTACTTTACAGCCGATCGGATAGCCCTGGCGGATTTTGAAGCCTGCAACAGATTTGCGTGCTTTGGTGATCAACGGTTTTTGACCGGAGATAGCTGTCAAATCAGCTGCGGCGTTATCCAGCAGCTTCTTGTCAGCGATCGCTTCACCAACACCCATGTTCAGGGTGATCTTCTCGACCCGAGGGACTTGCATGACAGAATTGTAGCTGAACTGAGTCATCAGTTTGCTAACCACTTCGTCTTTGTAGTAATCATGCAGTTTCGCCATCGTACTACTCCAAATTACTTGATAGTTTCGCTGTTAGACTTGAAGAAACGGACTTTTTTGCCGTCTTCGAATCTAAAGCCTACACGATCCGCCTTGCCGGTGGCCGCATTGAAGATTGCAACGTTAGAAACCTGAATAGCAGCTTCTTTTTCAACGATGCCGCCTGGTTGATTCAGCGCCGGAACCGGCTTCTGATGTTTTTTAACCAGGTTGATACCTTCAACAACGACCTTACCAGAAGTCAGGACGTTCTTAACTTTACCGCGCTTACCTTTATCTTTGCCGGTCAGCACGATAACTTCGTCATCACGACGGATTTTCGCTGCCATGATTCGCTCCTTAGAGTACTTCTGGTGCCAGAGAGATAATTTTCATGAACTTTTCAGTACGCAGTTCACGAGTTACCGGCCCAAAAATACGCGTACCGATAGGTTGCTCGCTGTTATTGTTCAGAATAACGCATGCATTACCATCGAAGCGAACGACAGAACCGTCAGGGCGACGAACACCCTTCTTGGTGCGCACCACTACCGCCTTCAGTACATCGCCTTTTTTCACCTTACCGCGGGGAATTGCTTCCTTAATGGTAATTTTGATGATGTCGCCGACGCCTGCGTAGCGACGGTGCGAGCCACCCAGAACCTTGATACACATTACGCGACGTGCACCGGAGTTATCGGCCACATTCAGCATAGTCTGTTCTTGGATCATGTTTAGTGCTCCGCTAATGTCAACTACTACTTTTCGAACCCTTGCGGGTCATTAATACCCCAGAATCGAGGGCGCAGCATTATAACACCACTTATCGACTGTGGGTAGAAAAAATAAACGGCCCTTTACAGAGCCGTTTATTATCAAGAGAAGGGCAATACTGTATTACAGAATCGCTTTCTCTACAACGCGAACCAAGGTCCAGGATTTGGTCTTGGACAGCGGACGGCATTCGCGGATTTCAACCACGTCGCCAATTCCACATTCGTTGTTCTCGTCATGCACGTGCAGCTTGGTCGTGCGTTTGATGAATTTACCGTAGATCGGGTGTTTCACGAAACGCTCAATAGCAACAACGGCAGATTTCTGCATTTTGTCACTAACGACACGACCTTGCAGAGTACGGATTTTATCGGTCATTACGCACCCGCCTTCTCAGTCAGTAAAGTCTTAACGCGTGCGACATTACGACGCACTTGCTTCAACAGGTGAGTTTGTTGCAGCTGACCGCTGGCAGCCTGCATGCGCAGATTGAACTGTTCACGCAGCAGTCCGAGCAGTTCGGTATTCAGCTCTTCAACGCTCTTTTCACGCAGCTCTTTTGCTTTCATTACATCACCGTCTTAGTTACAAAGGTGGTTTTGATCGGCAGTTTCGCTGCTGCCAGTTCGAATGCCTCACGGGCTAACTCTTCCGGCACCCCGTCCATTTCGTACAGGACTTTACCTGGCTGAATCAAGGCAACCCAATACTCCACGTTACCTTTACCTTTACCCATACGCACTTCAAGCGGTTTCTCAGTGATCGGTTTGTCCGGGAATACACGGATCCAGATCTTACCCTGACGCTTAACAGCACGGGTCATAGCACGACGAGCAGCTTCGATTTGACGAGCAGTCAGGCGACCGCGGCCAACAGCTTTCAGACCGAAAGTGCCGAAGCTAACATCCGTACCTGCAGCCAGACCACGGTTGCGGCCTTTGTGCACTTTACGGAATTTTGTACGCTTTGGTTGTAACATTCAGCGACTCTCCTTACTTGCGGCCTTTACGCTGCTGCTTTTTCGGTTGAGCAGCCGGTTTTTCCGGTTGTTCAACGGCAGCCATACCACCCAGGATCTCACCTTTGAAGATCCACACTTTCACACCGATGACACCGTAAGTGGTGTGCGCTTCGGAGGTGTTGTAGTCGATGTCAGCACGCAGTGTGTGCAACGGAACACGACCTTCGCGGTACCATTCGGTACGTGCGATTTCGGCGCCGCCCAGACGACCGCTAACTTCAACTTTGATACCTTTAGCGCCCAGACGCATGGCGTTCTGAACAGCACGCTTCATCGCGCGACGGAACATAACACGACGTTCCAGCTGAGAAGTGATGCTGTCAGCAACCAGTTTTGCGTCCAGTTCAGGCTTACGAACTTCAGCGATGTTGATCTGCGCCGGTACGCCAGCGATATCCGCTACGCCCTTACGCAGTTTTTCAACGTCTTCACCTTTCTTGCCGATAACGATACCCGGGCGAGCAGTGTGAATGGTCACACGAATGCTTTTAGCCGGACGCTCGATAACGATGCGAGAAACGGAGGCTTTCTCCAGTTCCTTGTTCAGGTACTGACGAACTTTAAAATCGCTGTCCAGGTTGTCAGCGAATTCTTTGGTATTCGCATACCAGGTAGAGTTCCAAGTTTTGACAATACCCAGGCGAATACCATTAGGATGTACTTTCTGACCCATTGCTAGTCTCCAGAGTCTCAGCGATCGGACACAACCACAGTGATGTGGCTGGTACGCTTCAGGATGCGATCCGCACGACCTTTAGCACGCGGCATAATGCGTTTCATGCTCGGGCCTTCGTCTACGAAGATTTTCGCAACTTTCAGATCGTCAATGTCAGCGCCATCGTTGTGTTCTGCGTTAGCAATGGCAGACTCCAGTACTTTCTTAACCAGACCAGCAGCTTTCTTGTTGGTATAGGTCAAAATATCCAGAGCTTGCGACACTTTCTTACCGCGAATCAGGTCAGCCACCAGGCGAACCTTCTGGGCAGAAGAACGAGCATGGCGATGTTTAGCGATAGTTTCCATCTCTTCCTCCTACCTTATTTCTTCTTGGCTTTTTTATCAGCCGCGTGGCCGCGATAAGTACGAGTCGGCGCGAATTCACCCAGCTTGTGTCCGACCATCTCATCAGAGATGAATACCGGAACGTGCTGACGACCATTATGGACAGCGATGGTCAAACCGATCATGTTTGGAAAGATCGTTGAGCGACGGGACCAGGTGCGCAGGGGCTTCTTGTCACCGCTTTCCACCGCTTTCTCTACCTTCTTCAGCAAGTGCAGGTCAATAAATGGACCTTTCTTGAGAGAACGTGGCATGGTTTATCCTCTAAAATTATTTAGTACGGCGACGTACGATGAATTTATCAGTACGCTTGTTGCTGCGGGTCTTCTTACCTTTGGTCTGAACGCCCCACGGAGTAACCGGGTGCTTACCAAAGTTACGACCTTCACCACCACCGTGCGGGTGGTCAACCGGGTTCATTGCCGTACCACGAACGGTAGGACGAACACCACGCCAGCGTGCAGCACCTGCTTTACCCAGAACGCGCAGCATATGCTCAGCATTGCCGACTTCGCCCAGCGTTGCGCGGCAGTCGGATTCGACTTTACGCATTTCGCCAGAACGCAGACGCAGGGTAACGTAAGCACCTTCACGAGCAACGATCTGAACGTAGGCACCAGCGGAGCGAGCCAGCTGGCCGCCTTTACCTGGTTTCATTTCTACGTTGTGAACCGTTGAACCGACCGGGATGTTACGCATCGGCAGGGTGTTACCGGTTTTGATTGCAGCATCAACACCAGACTGAATCTGGTCACCCGCTTTCAGGCCTTTCGGCGCCAGGATGTAACGGCGTTCGCCGTCTTTGTACAGAACCAGCGCGATGTTCGCGGAACGGTTCGGATCGTACTCCAGACGCTCAACTACAGCCGGGATACCATCTTTGTTGCGTTTGAAGTCAACAATACGGTACTGCTGTTTGTGACCACCACCGATGTGACGAGTGGTGATGCGACCATTGTTGTTACGGCCACCGCTTTTGCTGTTTTTTTCCAGCAACGGGGCATACGGTTTGCCCTTGTGCAGCTCAGGGTTAACCACTTTAACAACGTGGCGACGACCCGGAGATGTCGGTTTACACTTAACAACTGCCATTGTTCTTACTCCTCCGACTTACTCTGCGCCGCCGATGAAGTCCAGATTCTGGCCTTCTTTCAGGGTGACGTAAGCTTTTTTCCAGTCGCTACGACGACCGATACGCTGTCCGTGACGTTTTACTTTCCCTTTAACAACCAGGGTGCGGACGTCATTGACTTCGACTTCAAACAGTTTCTGTACAGCAGCTTTGATTTCTGCTTTAGTCGCGTCTTTAGCAACTTTGAGTACGATGGTGTTGTTTTTTCCATCGCAGTAGACGCTTTTTCAGAAACGTGCGGCGCGCGCAATACTTTCAGCAGACGTTCTTCACGAATCATGCCAGCATCTCCTCAACTTGCTTAACAGCATCAGCAGTCATAACCACTTTGTCGAAGGCGATCAGGCTTACCGGATCGATGCCTGCTACGTCGCGTACGTCAACCTTGTACAGGTTGCGAGCGGCCAGGAACAGGTTCTCATCCAGTTCACCAGTGATGATCAGCACGTCATCCAGCGCCAGTTCTTTCAGTTTCTGAGCCAGCAGCTTGGTTTTCGGTGCTTCAACAGAGAACTTCTCGACAACGATCAGACGGTCCTGACGTACCAGTTCGGACAGGATGCTTTTCAGCGCGCCGCGGTACATCTTTTTGTTTACTTTCTGGCTGTGATCCTGCGGCTTGGCTGCGAAAGTCACGCCACCAGAACGCCAGATCGGGCTCTTGATAGAACCAGAACGCGCACGGCCGGTGCCTTTCTGACGCCACGGTTTTTTACCGGAACCAGTTACTTCAGCACGGGTCTTCTGAGCGCGAGTACCTTGACGGGCACCTGCTGCATAAGCAACAACAACCTGGTGAACCAGCGCTTCGTTGAAATCACGACCGAAGGTAGTTTCGGAAACAGTCAGCGCGCTTTGCGCGTCTTTCAATACTAATTCCATTGCTATCTCCTCACGCCTTCACAGCCGGTTTAACGATCAGGTCGCTACCGGTTGCACCCGGGACTGCACCTTTAACCAGCAGCAGGTTGCGCTCAGCGTCAACACGTACTACGTCCAGGCTCTGAACGGTTACACGTTCGTTACCCAGCTGGCCTGCCATTTTCTTGCCTTTGAACACTTTGCCCGGAGTCTGGTTCTGACCGATAGAACCCGGTACACGGTGAGACAAGGAGTTACCGTGGGTAGCGTCCTGAGTGCGGAAGTTCCAGCGCTTAACGGTACCGGCAAAGCCTTTACCTTTAGAAGTACCGGTAACGTCTACTTTCTTAACGTCAGCGAAAACTTCAACGCTAATGTCCTGTCCTACAGCGAATTCTTCGCTGTCAGCCAGACGGAATTCACGCAGAGTACGACCAGCCTCAACGCCAGCCTTGGCAAAATGACCTGCTTCAGGCTTGGTTACACGGTTAGCTTTTTTAGCGCCGGTGGTGACCTGGACAGCACGGTATCCGTCGTTCTCCAGGGTTTTAACCTGAGTCACGCGGTTTGCTTCAATTTCGATTACGGTTACGGGGATAGAAACGCCTTCTTCAGTGAAGATGCGGGTCATACCCACTTTTTTACCGACTAAACCAATCATTGTTTCAACCTCTCAATCGCTCAATGACCTGATTAACCCAGGCTGATCTGCACGTCTACACCGGCAGCCAGATCCAGACGCATCAGAGCATCAACGGTTTTCTCGGTTGGCTCAACGATGTCAACCAGACGCTTGTGAGTGCGAATCTCGTACTGATCACGCGCGTCTTTGTTAACGTGCGGGGAGATCAGAACGGTAAAGCGCTCTTTGCGGGTCGGCAGCGGGATCGGACCACGGACCTGCGCACCAGTGCGCTTGGCAGTCTCGACGATTTCCGCGGTTGATTGATCGATCAGACGATGATCAAACGCTTTCAGGCGGATACGGATTCTTTGGTTCTGCATGAGACCAGAGCTCCAATTATTTTATAAACGAAAATAATTACTACTCGTACCCATTACGATTGATGGGAGAGTGTAATCGTTCGGTACATAACCCCCATATCGGGAGTATTGTTCGGCGGGTATCGGGTACCTGCCTTCAGATTCATACGAATCGGGCCTACCATTTCAGGTAAGCCCGCGCATTATACGTAAATTCGCTCAGGAAGCAATCGAAAGTTAGAAGTGATGCTTTATTAACCTGGTTAGGGTTACATCGCGGTCATATTGACGCGTGTGGCAGAGGGGAGAAAATCACTCTTCTTTCAACTGCGTTTGCAGGTAGTTCTGCATGCCCAGACGCGCGATCAGTTCCAATTCGGTTTCCAACCAATCGATGTGCTCTTCTTCGTCGGTGAGCACCTCAATCATCAAATCACGACTGACATAATCTCTCACTGAATCAGCATAAGCGATGGCCTCGCGTAAGTTCTTCGCGCCCTCAAGCTCCAGCGCAAGATCCGAGCGTAGCATCTCTTCAACATCTTCACCGATATTCAGTTTGCCGAGATCCTGTAGATTT
This sequence comes from Dickeya zeae NCPPB 2538, assembly GCF_000406165.1. Lineage (NCBI taxonomy): Bacteria > Pseudomonadati > Pseudomonadota > Gammaproteobacteria > Enterobacterales > Pectobacteriaceae > Dickeya > Dickeya zeae. Next base: position 4,012,762 of record NZ_CM001977.1, read on the forward strand.
GGGACCCCTTCCAGAAACAGTATGCGTTCAATGTACCGATCTGCATGTTTCATTTCGTCAATCGACTCATGATACTCATGATCGTTAAGACGCTTGAGTCCCCAGTTCTTAAACATGCGGGCGTGAAGGAAGTACTGGTTGATAGCCACCAGCTCATTGCCCAACAGTTTATTCAGATGTGTAATGACATTTTTATCGCCTTTCATGACTTTGCTCCTCCGCTTCAGTATTAAAAAGTGTAGAAGCGGTCTACACAGAGTCAAAAAAATGCCCTTACGACTCAGGCGACTTTATACAATTGCGCATCTTTTGCTGTTTCTTCTTCCAGAATCAGTCGGGCCTGACGGATACATTTGCCGCATGACGTTCCGATCGGCACAAATTGCTTCAGCTGTTTCAGCGACTGCGGTTGATGCTGGCGAACAACCTGCCGGATGACTTTATCGGAGACGGCATTGCATAGACAGACATACATATGCGGATAACTCATTTTTTAATCAACTCACCGCATTGTAAATAAGAATGGTTTTTATTTCAATTCATCATTGGGAGAATAAAAAAAGGGTACCGAAGTACCCTTTTCACTTTTCATGTCAGTTATCGATATTAAGCGATAACTTTAGCAACCACGCCGGCGCCTACAGTACGGCCACCTTCACGGATTGCGAAACGCAGACCGTCGTCCATCGCGATCGGCGCGATCAGGTTTACGACCATCTTGATGTTGTCGCCAGGCATAACCATTTCTACGCCTTCCGGCAGTTCGATGGTGCCAGTCACGTCAGTAGTACGGAAGTAGAACTGCGGACGGTAGCCTTTGAAGAACGGCGTGTGACGGCCACCTTCGTCTTTGCTCAGGATGTACACTTCAGATTCGAACTGAGTGTGCGGCTTGATTGAGCCCGGTTTAGCCAGTACCTGACCACGCTCAACTTCATCACGTTTGGTACCACGCAGCAGAACACCGACGTTCTCGCCCGCACGGCCTTCGTCAAGCAGTTTACGGAACATTTCAACGCCGGTGCAGGTGGTTTTCGTGGTGTCTTTGATACCCACGATTTCCACTTCTTCACCCACTTTGATGATGCCGCGCTCTACACGACCGGTCACTACAGTACCACGGCCGGAGATAGAGAATACGTCTTCGATCGGCAGCAGGAACGGCTTGTCAATCGCACGCTCAGGTTCCGGAATGTAGCTGTCCAGTGCTTCAGCCAGCTCGATGATTTTCGCTTCCCACTCGGCATCGCCTTCCAGCGCTTTCAGCGCAGAACCGCGGATTACCGGCGTGTCGTCGCCCGGGAAGTCGTACTGAGACAGCAGCTCACGCACTTCCATCTCAACCAGTTCCAGCAGCTCTTCGTCATCAACCATGTCGCATTTGTTCAGGAACACGATGATGTACGGAACGCCTACCTGACGACCCAGCAGGATGTGCTCACGAGTCTGCGGCATCGGGCCGTCAGTCGCAGCAACAACCAGGATCGCGCCGTCCATCTGGGCAGCACCGGTGATCATGTTTTTCACGTAGTCGGCGTGTCCCGGGCAGTCAACGTGCGCGTAGTGACGAGTCGGGGTATCGTATTCAACGTGAGAAGTGTTGATGGTGATACCACGCGCTTTTTCTTCCGGCGCGTTGTCGATCTGGTCGAATGCACGAGCCTGGCCACCGTAGGTTTTTGCCAGAACGGTAGTGATGGCAGCAGTCAGAGTAGTTTTACCATGGTCAACGTGGCCGATAGTACCGACGTTGACGTGCGGTTTTGTACGTTCAAATTTTTCTTTAGACACGGCTATATTCCTTACTCAAATGCTCTCCCCTTATGGAGAGAGCACGGGATCAATGTGTTGTTAAACCCGAATTACTTACCACGGGCTTCGATAACGGCCTGGGCAACGTTGTTCGGCGCATCATCGTACTTCAGGAACTCCATGGAGTAAGAAGCACGACCTTTGGTCAGAGAACGCAGCTGAGTTGCATATCCGAACATTTCAGACAGCGGAACTTCAGCGTGAATCACAACGCCAGTCACGTTGGATTCTTGACCACGCAGCATACCACGACGGCGGCTCAGGTCACCGATGACATCACCAGTGTTCTCTTCCGGCGTTTCTACTTCAACCTTCATGATCGGCTCAAGCAGAACAGGTTTCGCTTTACTGAACGCAGCTTTAAAGGCAATAGAAGCGGCCAGTTTAAACGCCAGCTCAGAGGAGTCAACGTCATGGTAAGAACCGAAGTGCAAACGCACGCCGAGATCAACTACCGGGAAGCCTGCCAGCGGACCCGCTTTCAGCTGTTCCTGGATGCCTTTATCAACGGCCGGGATGTATTCGCCAGGAATCACACCACCTTTAATGTCGTTGACGAACTCGTAGCCTTTCGGGTTTGAGCCCGGCTCCAGCGGGTACATGTCGATAACAACATGACCATACTGACCACGACCACCAGACTGCTTAGCGTGTTTACCTTCAACATCAGTAACTTTAGCGCGAATCGCTTCACGGTAAGCAACCTGCGGTTTACCCACGTTTGCTTCCACGTTGAATTCACGTTTCATACGGTCAACGATGATGTCCAGGTGCAATTCACCCATACCCGCGATGATAGTCTGGTTAGATTCTTCGTCAGTCCATACACGGAAAGACGGGTCTTCTTTCGCCAGACGGCCCAGAGCCAGACCCATTTTTTCCTGGTCAGCTTTGGTTTTCGGTTCTACAGCGATGGAGATAACCGGTTCCGGGAATTCCATACGCTCCAGAATGATCGGGTTTTCCGGGTCACACAGGGTATCACCGGTGATAACGTCTTTCAGACCGATCGCAGCGGCGATGTCGCCTGCACGAACTTCTTTAATCTCTTCACGTTTGTTGGCGTGCATCTGAACGATACGGCCAAAACGTTCACGTTCGGATTTCACTGAGTTCAGTACGGTGTCACCGGAGTTAACCACACCGGAGTACACGCGGAAGAACGTCAGGTTACCCACGAACGGGTCGGTTGCGATTTTGAACGCCAGTGCAGAGAACGGCTCATCATCGCTAGCGTGACGCTCAGCCGGCGTATCTTTACCGTCATCCAGAATACCGTTGATCGCAGGAACGTCAGTCGGTGCCGGCAGATAGTCGACAACGGCGTCCAGCATTGCCTGCACACCCTTGTTCTTGAACGCAGAACCACAGGTAACCAGAATGATTTCGTTGTTCAGTACGCGCTGACGCAGTGCTGTTTTGATTTCTTCCTCGGTCAGCTCTTCGCCGCCCAGGTATTTTTCCATCAGCTCTTCAGAGGCTTCTGCCGCAGACTCGATCAGGTTCTGGTGCCATTCATCGGCCAGATCCTGCATGTCAGCCGGGATATCTTCATAAGTGAAGGTAACGCCCTGGTCTGCTTCATTCCAGTTGATGGCTTTCATTTTCACCAGGTCAACAACACCGGTGAAGTGTTCTTCTGCGCCGATGGCCAGCTGCAACGGAACCGGGTTCGCACCCAGACGCACTTTAATCTGGTCAACAACTTTCAGGAAGTTCGCGCCCATACGGTCCATTTTGTTAACGAACGCGATACGCGGAACTTTATATTTGTTCGCCTGACGCCATACGGTTTCAGACTGCGGCTGAACACCACCTACCGCACAGTAAACCATGACTGCGCCATCCAGAACACGCATGGAACGTTCTACTTCGATGGTGAAGTCAACGTGCCCCGGGGTGTCGATGATGTTGATACGGTGCGGTTCATACTGCTTAGCCATACCAGACCAGAAGGCAGTGGTCGCAGCAGAGGTAATGGTGATACCACGCTCTTGTTCCTGCTCCATCCAGTCCATAGTGGCGGCGCCATCATGAACTTCACCGATTTTGTGGTTTACACCGGTGTAGAACAGAATACGTTCAGTAGTGGTGGTCTTACCGGCGTCGATGTGTGCGCTGATACCGATATTACGATAGCGCGCAATGGGTGTTGTACGAGCCATTTGTTTCCTCTATTCCTAGGGCGTTCAAAGTAGTAAACCCGGGCGGGTCAGCTGTTGAGCGCCCGCCAGGGTATTAACGTCTACGCAGGGATTACCAGCGGTAGTGAGCGAACGCCTTGTTGGCTTCAGCCATACGGTGAACGTCTTCACGTTTCTTCACAGCAGTACCTTTGTTGTCTGCTGCATCAGAAAGTTCGTTCGCCAGGCGCAAAGCCATGGATTTATCACCGCGTTTACGAGCAGCTTCAACGATCCAACGCATAGCCAGAGCATTGCGACGAACCGGACGGACTTCAACCGGAACCTGATAAGTTGAACCACCTACACGGCGGGACTTAACTTCGACAGTCGGACGAACGTTGTCCAGAGCGACTTCGAAAGCTTCCAGTTCGCTTTTACCTGAACGCTGAGCCAGGGTCTCCAGCGCGGTATAGACGATTGCTTCTGCAGTAGATTTTTTACCATCTACCATCAGGATATTGACAAATTTAGCCAGCAGTTCTGATCCGAACTTCGGATCCGGCAGAATTTTACGCTGACCAATGACGCGACGACGTGGCATGGAAATACTCCGTTGTTAATTCAGGATTGTCCAAAACTCTACGAGTTTAGTTTGACATTAAAGTTAAAACGTTTGGCCTTACTTAACGGAGAACCATTAAGCCTTGGGCTTCTTCACGCCGTATTTGGAGCGGGATTGCTTACGGTCTTTAACACCAGAGCAGTCCAGCGCGCCACGAACGGTGTGGTAACGCACACCTGGCAGGTCTTTAACACGACCGCCACGGATCAGGATCACGGAGTGTTCCTGCAGGTTATGACCTTCACCACCGATATAGGAGGTAACTTCAAAACCGTTGGTTAAGCGAACACGGCAAACTTTACGCAGTGCGGAGTTCGGTTTTTTCGGGGTGGTGGTATATACACGGGTACATACGCCACGTTTCTGCGGGCAGGCTTCCAGCGCCGGAACGTTGCTCTTAGCAACCTTCAGGGAGCGCGGTTTGCGTACCAGCTGGTTAATTGTTGCCATTCAAAAAGCTCCTGGTTTTTGCTTCGTAAACACGTAATAAATCACCCCATACAGAGACAGAGGCAAAGTATGAGGACGCAGAATTTTAGGGCTGGCCGGGTAAGGAGTCAAGAAATATACAAAAAGGCGAAATTACCAAGCCAGTTGCCGGGAATGCAGGACTGTTAATTGCACGAATTGAGTATAGTCAATCAGTACAATTGTGGTGGAAATTTGCTCAGAAAGCCCGCGAGCTACCACATCCTCTTGCAAGGCATACACCGTAGCGCCAGAAGACTGCAGGCGTTCGCCAAAGGGCGCGCCGCTTAACGCCGCAATCACGCCATCCTGCAACAGCAAAATAGCGTCATCCGCGCCAACGTTACGCAGCAACGCATCCAGATCGCTATGGTAGGGAGAATGCGCCAGAGTATGCAGCATGGGTTCACCGCTCAAAAGGTCAGTACAGTATCGTAGGTGTTGAGCATGTCGCGTAATGCATCTGCCGCCAGTGGTTCGACATCTAACACCCAACGGGTATCCACAGACAAACCACGCTGACGAAGCGACGCTTCGCAAACGTAACAACGCTCGATGTCATACAACGGCAGCACACCGAAAGTCGCAATATAATTGCGCATCAGAATCCGCTCTGGCTGCTGGTTAGGGAGAAGCTGGAATATACCGTCAGCGATAAAGAAAACGCCGATATCTTCGGTCAATGCCGACATTGCCAACAATGCATCCAGCCCTTCCCGGCCGGAGGCCGAACCATGAGGCGGCTGGGTAAACACAAAGGCAACGCGCTTCATCTTCTTTTTTCCCACTGACTAAAACTGGACGACACGATCGCAACGCAACACCGACTGCGACAGTTCGCCTAAACCGCTCAGGGTAAACCCTGGTTGAAGATTGGCTCCCGACAGTTGCAACTGCGCCGACTGCGTTGCGTCGGTCACACCGCGCCGCAGCGCCGCCGCGACACAAACGTTCAGTTCCACCTCATGAGACGACGCCAGTTGCTGCCAGGCACGAACCAAATCAAACTCATCATTCGCGGGTGCCGTGAGCTGGTTGGCGTTCAGCACCCCTTCGCGGTAGAAGAAAACGCTTTGCAACCGGTGCCCTTGCGCCAGTAAAGCCTGTGCGAACTGAAACGCGCTACTGGCTTGCTGCGTGCCATAAGCAGGCCCGGTCACCAGCAGGCAATAGCTCAACATTACCGATCGTGCCCGCTAAAATCGCCGCTTTTGAACTGGCGGATGTACAGATAGACCGTGTGCTTGGAAATATTCAGCCGATCGGCGACCTGATTGATGGCATCCTTGATATCAAAAATGCCTTTTTCATAGAGGTTCAGCACAATCTGGCGGTTCTTGGCATTATTGGAAACGTTACGATCGGCATTCACTTCTTCAATCGTGAACTCTAGCGTTTGCGCTACCAGCTCATCCACCGAAGAGGCGAAGTTGACGGAAGACGCCACTTCCTTGATCTCCGGTGGTAGGAAGGTTTGCATAATCTGCGAGAACGGAACGTCGAGATTCATATTGATGCACAACAGCCCGATGACGCGCTGTTCGCGATTGCGGATGGCGATGGTGACCGACTTCATCAATACGCCGCTTTTGGCGCGGGTAAAATACGCTCTGGAAACACTGCTGTCTTCGCCCGCCATGTCATGTAACATACGCAGCGCCAGATCAGTAATGGGCGAGCCGATTTTACGTCCGGTGTGCTCGCCATTCGCGATACGAACCGCCGAGCACTTCAGGTCGTCCAGCGAGTGCAAGACTATCTCGCAATGATCGCCGATCAGCATCGCCAGGCCGTCAACCACAGCCTCATACGATTTCAGGATTTCATAATCCGTCTGCGTGAACGGACGCTGGTCAAGCAAATCAAGGTCGCTGGATTCGCCAGTAACAAGCGAAGTAGACATGACAGGCACCACCCTCAACGTCATTTATCATCGTATTGACAGAATAGTGAGTTTACCAAATAACCCTTGCGTCGTCCTTTGTATTTCGAGAGCGGTCGGGTGTTTTCCTTCTTAAGGTTGAGTTAATTTATGCGCTTTAGAGTGCGACACATCATATTTTCCCGCATGGATGGCCTATCTGCAATGCTCAGAATTTCACGCATTTCCCGCCCCGTATGGAGCAGTTTTACCTATAATTTTGTCTTCGCGGCATTTATCACCCTGATACAAAATATCGCCTACTACCGTCAGGTCTCACACCTGGTCGAGGTCAACTCCTGGCTGGATGGCGTGTTTATCGCCACCATGCCCATCGTCATCTTTGCAGTACTCAATATCCTGTTCACGTTACTGGTGATCCCCTGGTTGCGTCAGGGGGTCGTCGCACTGCTATTAATAGGCGGCGCGGCGGTACAGTATTTCATGATTAATTACGGCATCATCATTGACCGTACCATGATGCAGAACGTGTTCGAAACCAACATGGCGGAATCCATGGCACTGGTGACGCCCCAGTATGTACTGTGGCTGACCCTGTCGGGTATTATTCCGGCGCTCGGCGCATTGTGGGTGAAGATTCGGCCCACCCCATTAAGCTGGATAGCCATTGGTTCGCGTATTTTCAGCATCATGGTGTCGATTGTCGCTATTCTGCTGGTCGCCACGTTTTTCTATAAAGATTACGCTTCGCTGATGCGTAATAATAAAGAGCTGGTGAAATCATTAACCCCCAGCAATATTATTCTCGCGAATATTTCCTATTACCGTCATCACGCACAAGCTAATTTACCGTTGGTGCAAATCGGACTGGATGCACACAGAAACCCGCCGCCAGCGGGGGATGCCAAAAAGAACCTGGTGATTCTGGTAGTGGGAGAAACCTCGCGTGCTGAGAACTTTTCCCTCGGTGGTTACGGAAAACCCACCAATCCCCGGCTGGCCAACGATAATGTGGTTTATTTTGGACAGACCGCCTCCTGCGGTACCTCAACCGGAGTGTCCGTTCCCTGCATGTTTTCCGGCATGCCGCGTACTGGCTACGACGAGCAGTTAGCCTCCCATCAGGAGGGATTACTCGATATTCTGCAGCACGCTGGCGTCAGTGTGCTCTGGCAAGAGAATGACGGTGGCTGCAAAGGTGCCTGCGATCGCGTACCGACGCGTGACATCACCGACCTGAATCTTCCCGGACAATGTATTGACGGCGAATGTCACGATGAAGCCCTGTTCCATGGCGTGGACGACTACATTAATCAGTTGAATAATGACGGTATTATCGTACTGCATACCATGGGTAGCCACGGTCCGGCCTATTATCAGCGTTACCCCGAATCGTTTAGACAATTCACGCCAACCTGTGATACCAATCAAATTCAGACGTGCTCGCGAGAATCATTAATCAATACTTACGATAATACGATTCTCTACGTAGACTATATTGTTGATAAGGCAATTAATGTCTTGAAAGGGCATCAGGATAAATTTAATACCGCTTTGGTTTATCTTTCCGACCACGGCGAATCATTGGGCGAAGACGGAATGTACCTGCACAGCATGCCGTATGCCGTTGCGCCCACACAGCAAACCCATATCCCGATGTTGATGTGGTTCTCCGGCGGCTACCAGCAGCAGTTTGCCATCAACGACAGTTGCATGCGCAAGCAAGCCGACCAACAGCGTTTTTCTCAGGACAATCTTTTCCACACCGTTCTGGGCATGTTTAACATTGCGACAAAAGAATATCAGGCACCGCTTGATATTCTTCAACCGTGTCGGGGCACTTCATGAAACTCTTGATTGTTGAAGATGATACGTTGTTACAGGAAGGGTTATTGCAGGCGATGCGCAATGAAGGGTATGTCTGCGATTGCGCTTCCACAGCCAAAGAAGCGGATGCCCTCATCAACAGCGCCCACTACAGCCTGGTGGTGCTGGATCTGGGCTTGCCGGACGAAGACGGCCTCACCCTGCTAGGTCGCTGGCGTCGAAACAACTACCAGCAACCGGTGCTCATTCTCACCGCGCGGGATACGGTGGATGATCGCGTCACCGGGCTGGATGTCGGGGCCGACGATTACATGATAAAGCCCTTTGCATTGAGTGAGTTTCAGGCACGGGTCCGTGCGCTTATTCGTCGTCATCAGGGATCCAGCGACAGCTGGATTCGGGTAGACAACATCACGCTCGATCTCAACAATCAACAGGTTATGCTGGATGACAAGCCTATCGTGCTGACGCCGAAGGAGTTCGCCATCCTCTCCCGGCTTATCCTCAAGGCAGGTTCACAGGTACACCGTGAAGTGCTGCATCAGGACTTGTACAGTTGGGACGACGACCCCTCATCGAATTCGCTGGAAGTCCACATCCATAATCTGCGGCAAAAGATCGGCAAAAATCGCATCAAGACGCTACGCGGTTTCGGCTATCTACTGACCAAGGATGATCAGCCATGAAACTGCTCCCCCACCCCTCGCCGCTGGAGAAAACTGCCAGCATCAGAACCCGGTTGATTCTGACACTGGGGTGTATTTTGCTGGCGTGCCAGTTGCTGAGCGTGGTCTGGCTCTGGCATGAAAGTGAAGAGCAAATCCAGTTACTGGTAGAACAAACGCTGACCGCGAAAAAGCTCAGTCAGGATATCGAATTAGAAGTGCATGAAGCGATTGCCTCGCTCAGTATTCCCAGCCTGGTGATGATCATCGCCTCTCTCATTTTGTGTGCCCATGCGGTGACCTGGATCACCCGCCCCCTCTTAAAGCTGCAGGAAGAACTACACAACCGCACGGCGGAAAATCTCGATCCACTACAACAACACAGTGATGTCACCGAGATTGCGGCTGTCATCACCAGTATGAATCAATTACTGGCGCGGTTTAGTGAGTCGTTATACCGCGACAGGCTTTTTGCCTCGAATGTCGCACATGAATTACGTACACCGCTGGCCGGTATCCGATTAAGCCTGGAGTTGCATGAACAACTCCACCATATCGATTGCCAGCCATTAATTAAGCGCGTCGACCACCTGACCAAAACCATCGAACAGTTGCTGTTACTGGCGCGCACCAGTAATGAGCTGGCAACCGGCCACTATAAATCGGTGTTATTAGCGGATGATGTCATCACACCGAACCAGCAAGAGCTTGAAGAAATGGCGGCGGCACGGCATCAACAGCTCGATTGGCAGTTAGAAACGCAAAACGCCATCGTGCCGGGCAACGCGACACTGTTGCAGTTGTTGCTGCGTAATCTGGTGGAAAACGCCTATCGGTATAGCCCTGAACACAGCACGATTCGCATCAGACTGGCCGATCATCCCGACGGCGGCTACGAGTTGACCGTTGCGGACGAAGGACCGGGTATTAATGAGTCCCAGGTGGGAGAGCTCACTAAAGCCTTTGTGCGTATGGACACCCGCTATGGCGGCATCGGCCTTGGCCTGAGTATCGTCACCCGTATCGTGCAATTGCATCACGGTGAATTCTTTCTGGAAAACCGGCGCGATCGCACCGGCACTCAGGCGCGAGTGGTGTTCAATCATCCCCATAGTGAAGACGTTATCAGTTACGAACACGATGTTGGCTAATCGTGTGTTCATGCTTATTGCCACAGCATACTGACCCGATGATGTCATAAGTCGTTCTTCTGCGACAAAAATGACCAAACCGCACCGAACTGGTGCGGTTTTTCGCTTTATTCTCCCTCTTCTTTTCATTCACTCACGCCTGGCCCACGTTGCATCAGCCCTTCACACACTGGCCCACTTCTTGCTTTAGCCATTTTGTATCCTTGGATCCAAAGTGAAGGGTTTACGACATGCGACTTTTTACCAACGGTGAAAATGTGGTGTATGCCGCCAGCGGTGACGGCAGCGGCCATACTGGCACAGCGGAAGATCAGGCTTACCAGTACCTGCTGGACGGTATTTGCCGCGGACGCCACCCACAGGGCACCCATCTGGTGGCAGAAGAGGTTGCAGCCGAACTGCAAATGAGCCGGATGCCGGTACGCGGCGCGTTCAAACGACTGGCGGCGGAAAACCTGCTGACGTTGCGGCCGAACCGTGGTGCGGTAGTCAGCGGCCTGAATCGCGAGCAGATGTGCGAAGTGTTTGAAATGCGAAGCGTACTGGAGGGGCTTGCTATCCGCATCGCGGTATCAAAACTGACAGAGAAGCACCTCACCCATCTGACGCGGCTGCTGGATAGCATGGATGACACCCACAATGAGCCCTACGAATGGGTACTCCATCACCGTGTCTTTCATGAGTACCTGTGCAGCCTGAGCGAGCGGCCGCGCCTGCTGCGCCAGATAAGCCTGTTGAATTCGTCGATCTCCCCGTACATGCACCTGTGGCGTCAGCGGGTCAATCAACCGCAAAACGACCGGGAAGATCACCGCCAGATCATCGATGCGCTACGCACCGGCGATCCCGTGCTGGCGGAACAAATAATTCGTCACCATGTGGAAGGCACTATTCCGTTGCTGACCAACATGCTGCCGTAATGCCCGATATTGCCATCCCGGCACATCGCTCCACTGACAATCGCTCCCCCCACTTAACGAGGTGAACAATGTTAAAACCTGGTGCTCTTCTCTGTGCTTCGGCGCTTGCTCTCTCCGTCAGCCTGGCTCATGCCGCCACGGAGATCCCCGCTCGCCTGAAGTCCGTGGATAAAATCACCCTGTGCGGCGGCATGGATTCCCCCCCTATCGGCTTTTATGACAGCAACCAAAAGCCACAAGGCGTAGTCGTGGATTTGTCTAATGACATTGCCAAACGTTTGGGCGGCAAGAAAGTAGAGTGGAAAGTCATCCCGTTTTCAGGGCTGATTCCGGCACTGCTAGCCAGTCAGTGCGACATGCTGGCTGACCAGCTCTTTGACAAACCGGCCCGCCGGGAAGTGATCGACATGGTCAATTACATGTACTCCAGCCAGTCGGTGGTGGTGTTGAAGGGCAACCCGAAAGGGATTCATACACTCGATGACCTTTCAGGCAAGAAAGTCGCGGTGCTAAACGGCTCTACCATCCGTTCCTTGCTGGAAGACCAGAACAAAACCCTGGTGGCCGCAGGAAAACCGCCGATGACCATCGTGGTCTTCAATAGCGATACCGATGCCTTTCAGTCATTACGCATCCAACAAAGCGATGCTTACGGCACCACGGTGGAAACCGCCGGTTATTACCAATCTCTCGCACCGAATCTGTTTGAAACCGGCGTACCGGCTTTTGCCCGCATCCTCACCGGGCTCGGTTTTCGCAAAGACGACAACGCCTTCAGCGGCGCAGTGGAACAGATTATCAAGGATATGCAGGCGGATGGCAGTTACCTCAAGCTGCTGGAAAAATGGCACGTCGCGGGTGACCGGCTGGATGCCGGCCAGTCATCATGAATTTCAGTTGGGAGGTGTTCTGGCAGTATCTGCTCAAGCCTAGCGATGTCTATCTCTATGGGCTATGGCTGACCTGCATTATTGCCGTATCCGCCATGCTGCTCGGCAGCGTGCTGGGGCTGATGGCCGCGTTACTGCGGCTGTCCACCAGCCCACTGCTGCGCTACCCGGTGGGGCTCTATATCTGGCTAATGCGCGGTACGCCACTACTGGTGCAGATCGTGTTTTTGTATACCGCGCTGGCGGCGGGCGGCCTGTTCCACTTTCAGGATATCACCCTTGGTTCGCTGGTGATCCCGGGGAATATTCAGGCGGCCATCGTCGCGCTCGGGCTAAACGAAGGGGCGTACATGGCCGAAATCATCCGCTCAGGGTTGGGAGCGGTGGATCAAGGCCAGTATGAGGCAGCCAAGTCCCTCGGCATGACGTTTCCCAGGCTAATGCGCCGCATCATTCTGCCGCAGGCGTTCCGGGTCATCATTCCGTCCATCGGTAATGAGTTTAATGTGATGTTGAAAAACACCACGCTGGTGAGCGTTATCGGCGTACAGGAATTGTTGCTAAGCACCCAGGTGATTACCTCCGCCACGTTCCGGGTATTTGAGCTGTACACCGTAGTAGCTATCTACTTTCTGGTGCTCACGTCTCTGTGGGGGCTGTTTCAGTACTGGCTGGAGAAACGCTTCAATCAGCCGCACGTGCGTGTCAGTGCCTCAAGCCGATTGTTTGGCCGTCAGACGATGGGCCTGTTCGGCCGCCAGGCGATGAAAACGTTGAGGGGGCGCTGATATGTCCTGCCACCAACAAGATATCGTTATTTCCGCCCGGGATATCCACAAATCTTTCGGTGACCAACCTATCCTCAAAGGCGTGTCACTGGATGTCCACCGGGGAGAAGTGGTGGTGCTGATTGGCGCGTCGGGTTCCGGCAAGACCACCTTCATCCGCTGTATCAACTGCCTTGAGGATATTCAGTCCGGCACCATTCGTATCAACGGTGAGCTGATAGGCTTTCGCCAGCGCCCGGATGGCAGCCTGACGCGCGATACGGAAACCAATATTGCCCGCCGCCGCCGCGATGTCGGCATGGTGTTTCAGCGCTTCAACCTCTTCCCGCACATGACGGTGTTGGAAAACATTATTGAAGCGCCAACGCAGGTACTGGGCGTGTCGCACGAAACGGCGGTAGCCGATGCCTACAACCTGCTGGCACGCGTCGGTTTGCAGGAAAAAGTGGACTTCTACCCCTCTCAGTTATCAGGCGGGCAGCAGCAACGGGTGGCGATCGCCCGTTCGCTGGCGATGAAACCACAAGCGATGTTGTTTGATGAACCCACCAGCGCACTCGACCCGGAAATGGTGGGCGAAGTGCTGGCCGTCATGAAAGAGCTGGCTCAGGACGGTATGACTATGGTTATCGTCACACATGAAATGGGATTTGCCCGTGAAGTGGCGGATCAGGTGGTGGTGCTCCATCAGGGGGAACTCATCGAACAAGGCTCACCGGAGCAGGTGTTCAGTCATCCCGTGCATCCGCGTACCGGTGAATTTCTCAGCCGGGTACGCTGATTCTCTTGTTAAGAAAATCTCATTAAGGAAATCTCGTTAAGGAAATCCTATGCTGAACTTTTCCACCCACCACTACCCTTACGCGTCACAGCGCCAGTGCGTTTTTGCAAAACGGGGAATGGTCGCTACCTCGCAACCGCTGGCGGCCGAAGTCGGCATTGAGATGATTCGTCGGGGCGGCAATGCCATTGATGCCGCTATCGCCACCGCCGCAGCGCTGACGGTGGTGGAACCCACCGGCTGCGCCATCGGCGGCGATGCTTTCGCACTGGTGTGGGTGAAAGACACCCTACACGGGCTGGACGCCAGCGGCTACGCCCCTGCCGCACTCAGTATTGAGTCTGTCACTTCTCGCGGCCACACCGCCATGCCGCTGTACGGCTGGGAGCCGGTGACGGTTCCCGGTTGCCCGGCAGCCTGGGCAGAACTGTCACGCCGGTTTGGCACACTGCCGTTTGCCGATCTGCTGCAACCGGCTATCCAGCTCGCCCGGGATGGCTTTCCGGTGTCGCCGATGGTGGCCTATCAATGGCAGGAAGCACACCGGCTTTATCAACGCCACCGCCTGCCGATTTTCGATGCCTGGTTCGATACTTACCTTAATTATGGTCAGGCTCCGGCTGCCGGCGAACTGTTTCGTAATCCAGCACAGGCGAAGACGTTACAGGAACTGGCCGAAACCCAGTGCGAGAGTTTCTACCGGGGCGCGCTGGCGCAACGGCTGGCAGACTTCGCCCAGTCCACCGGCGGTTACCTGACGCTGGCGGATTTGAACCGCTATCAACCAGGCTGGGTAGAGCCGATTCGCCTCAACTACCGTGGCTATGACATTTGGGAAATTCCACCCAGCGGCCAGGGGCTGATTGCGCTGATGACGCTCAATATTCTACAAGGTTTCAGCTTCGATCAGCGCGACAGCCACCAGACCTGGCACCGTCAGCTAGAAGCATTAAAAATGGCCTACGCCGATGGTCTGCACTACATCACCGACCCGGAACAGATGCGAACCAGCGCCGCCTCGTTATTGTCGCCACGTTACGCGGCACAGCGTCGGGTGGAAATCACCGAGCAGGCGCAACCACCACGCCACGGCGACCCACACGCCAGCGGTACGGTATACCTTGCTACCGCCGATGCCGACGGCAACATGGTGTCGTTCATCCAGAGCGCCTACCACGGTTTCGGCTCTGGCGTGGTGCTGCCTGATAGCGGCATTGCACTGCAAAATCGCGGCTCCGAATTCAGCCTCGACCCTCATCATGCAAATTGCCTGCAACCCGGTAAGAAAACCTTCCACACCATCATTCCCGGTTTTATCAGTAAGAATGGTCAGGCGGTGGGGCCATTCGGCGTGATGGGTGGCTACATGCAACCTCAAGGGCATGTACAAATGGCGATGAACCTGATTGATTTTAATCTGAATCCACAGGCCGCGCTGGATGCGCCGCGCTGGCAATGGCTGGGTGGCATGAAAGTCGGCATTGAGCAAAATGCCCCGCGCTCTCTGGCGTTGAGTCTGCTGCAAGCGGGTCATCAGTTACAAATCGACTGTGACTCCGTCGACTACGGCCGTGGGCAGATTATCGTACGTCATCCCACCAGCGGCGTGCTGTGCGGCGGGACAGAGCCACGTGCCGACTCCAGTATCGCGGTGTACTGATTACAGCCATGCGGGGGGCGGAAGTACAGGATAACGCGCACCACAGGTTTGGTCTGGCGCAAAAAAATACCGCCTGTGCAGACGCACGGGCGGTATCGAAACCAGTTTACACGCCCCAAACTAGCGGCGTACAAGGCATTACTGAGCGGCTTTCTTCGCTTTGTCGTCAGCCGGTTTTTCTGCTTTCGGTGCAGCAGCGCCTTTCGCGTCGGCATCTGACTTGATATCCAGCAGTTCGACGTCGAACACCAGCGTAGAGTTAGCCGGGATCCCCGGAACGCCCGCTTCGCCGTAAGCCAATGCCGGTGGGATAACCAGCTTGATCTTACCGCCTTTCTTCACGTGCTTGAGGCCTTCAGTCCAGCCCGGGATAACGCCATCCAGACGGAAAGACAGCGGCTCGCCGCGTTTGTAGGAGTTATCGAACTCGGTGCCATCAACCAGCGTACCCTTGTAGTTCACCACTACAGTATCGCTGTCTTTAGGTGCTGCGCCGGTCCCTTCCTTATCTACCTGATAAAGCAGGCCGGATTCAGTTTTCTTCACGCCTTTTTCTTTGGCGAAGGCATCACGGAATTTGGTGCCTTTATCCGCATTGTCTTTAGCGTCCTGCTGCATTTTTGCCTGAGCCGCTTCTTTCACGCGGCCTTCAAACGACTGCAGGGTTTTCTCTATTTCTTCGTCAGACAATTTGCTCTTGTCAGCAAACGCGTCCTGAACCCCCTGGATCAACTGTTGTTTATCCAGTTTGATACCCAGTTTTTCCTGCTCTTTCAGGGAGTTGTCCATGTAGCGACCCAAAGAGGCGCCCAGCGCATACGCGGCGGCTTCTTCATCGCTCTTAAATTGACCTGCCGCTGCTTTCGCTGTGTCCGCTGCCGCAGGAGCGGTAGCCGCTGCATCAGTGGTCTTGGCCGCATCCGCCGCCATAACACCCGTACTCAGCGCCAGTCCCATGGCCGCCGTCAGCAGTGTGACTTTAAACAGTGATTTCATCCATCTCTCCAACATTCGGAGCACCATGCCCCGGCAACATTAACATTTCGCCAGCTACTATAACGTTGCGTGCAAAGACAATACAACGACACGCCGCACCAGATAGCGAAAAATTCTGAATACCAGGATTTACGCCCGATGGCGTAGGGTTTTACTACCAGAACTTTCCGCTTTCTGACACACTTTGCACTCACTGCACGGGAGGAAAAATGATGTCACTGTCACCACTGGAACAACGGCTCGAATTGCTGGAAAGCCGACTGGCTTTTCAGGAGATAACGATAGAGGAATTGAACCAGACCGTCGTGCACCATGAACTGGAAATGGCCCGGTTACGCGAACAATTACGGCTGCTCACCGACAAACTGCGGGCGACGGCCCCTTCCATGATTGCCTCACAGTCGGAAGAAACACCGCCGCCGCATTATTAATACCGGCAAACCCGATAACCACCAGCGTGTTATGCCTTGCGCCACTGCCGTGGGCTGATGCCAAACCAGCGGCGGAAGGCGCGGGAAAACGCGCTCACCTCGGAGTAGCCCAGCAGGAATGCCATCTCGGAAATCGACAGCTGGCGTTGCTGCAAATAGTGTGTCGCCATTTCGCAGCGCACCTTTTCCACCAATTGGGTGAAGGTGATGCCTTCGTCTTTCAAGCGACGCTGTAGCGACCAGCTCGATAACCCAATGCTCTCCGCCACCTCGTCCAGCGACGGTTCCCCCTGCGACAACACCTGACGCAGCCGGGCGCGCGCCAGTTCCACTACGCTCTGCTGGGGGGCGTCGTTGTTAAGCCGACGCAACGCGTCCTGCACCACCAGCAGCAACAGCGGATCATTGTCCGGCATAGACCGCGTCACATCACGCTTGGGGATCAGCAGGGAGTTGAACGGCTGGTCGAAATACACCGGTGCGTCAAACACTTTACAGTGTTCATGCCACTGCTCGGGGCGGGGATGTTCAAAATGGACCTCCCGCGGTGCCCAGTTTTTGCCTGCCGCATGACGAATCAGGTTTAATATCATCCCCAATGTCAGCTCGGCATCCTGCCGACAATGCAGGATAGCGCCGTGACGCACCTGATAGTCAAAGCGCCAGCAGTCGCCTTTGTCCACCAGACGAATCAAGGTATCGTGCTGATGAAAAGGGAAGGCATTGACTACGTTATGCAATGCCTGCTCCAGAGTGGCACTGCATAACCCAACATAGCCTATCAACCCCAACGCCTGCGGTTTGAACTGTCGGCCGTAATGCAGCCCGAAATTATCACAGTCCGAATAACGGGCCGCCTCCTCCAGTACCCGGCAATAATTGACCAGTCCGACGCTAAGCGTCGGGCAGGCCAGCATTTCCGGGTTGATACCGCTGATACCGAGAATGCGATCCGCATCGCCGCCTTTTTCACCGATAAAATCGGTCAGACCTGATGCCGCCGCCGCCAGAACCCCCCGATGTCCGGATAGCTCGGCCACCGGCGGTAACCGAAAAGACGTGGTTTCCATGATTCCTGCCTCACACAACCGATTCAATATCGTAAACCTGCAAATTCCATACCATTCACAAGTTACTGATTTTTATCGCGTCGAAAGGCAAAGTAGCACCACGACGATCCCGTGGTGCGCTATCATGGTGCACGGTTCGCCACGTCAGAGTCAGGCACCCACCGGCAGTGCGACGTTCTCCAGATAACGGCGACATAACCGCACGGTGTGGTCGCTCCAGTCGGTTCCCAAACTGATCGCCTGCTCCGTCTGACTATGCGATCCCGCCCAGGCCATTAACTGAATGCGCCGCTGGATCAGCAACGAGGGGATCACCGCCCGGTCCGCCTCGCCCAGTGGGCAAATTTTCTGGTAACCGTCTAGCCAGCCTTCCACCCATGACGGTGCGCTGGGGTGATGCTCCACAAAGCTGATTGCCGCTGCCAGATCGTGCAGATACCAGCTAAAGCCGCAATCATCAAAGTCGATCACCCGGGTTTCGCCGTTTTGCAGCAACAGGTTAGTCAGCCGTAAATCCGCGTGGATCAACCCATAACGCTGGCGATCCTTACCGTAGTGGGTCAGCGCCTGCTGCACCTGTGCCAGCGTTTCTTCGATGACGCCGTGATCCGTCGCCTTCAGGTTGGGCGCATCCTGCCAGCGCCCCCAGTGCCCTTGTGGCCCGACCATGGTGTCATGGTCCCAAACCAGACGACGAAAACCGGTGGGGCGCTCCCAACGACGGCTGTGTTGATGCAAACGGGCGGTGATCATCCCCAGTTGTTCAAAAGCGGCGGCGTCAACCTCGGTGGTCGGCATCTCACCGTCAATCCAATGGAACAGCACCACATTGCGTACCGTACCATCGCTCATCGTCACGGTTTGCACGGCTTCGCCATCCAACCCGTTCAGGGCCTGCGGCACGGTAATACCTTCTTCACGCAACGCGTCCAGCCAGGCCAGTTCACCGGCGATGTCCTCACGCTGATGATAGCCGGGACGGTGAATACGCATCGCGTAGCGTTTACCACCGGCATTCAGCCGATAGGTGGCGTTTTCCGAACGACACAACAGGCTGAGCTGCCCCTGTTGCGCTGATGGGTAACGTTGCATAGCCAGTGCGGCCAACTGGTCCAGCGTGGTGTTATCAAGGGTATCGTACTGTTCTGCCATATCCTGCTCTGCCATAGGGGTTATCTCATCCAAAGAGGGCCAAACCGGTGGTGTCCAGCGGACAGGGCACCGCCTGACTATCAGAATGAGATCACTCCCGCGATGATGCTTGACGTCACAGTGCCGCAAATTGACCTTGCACGACACCGCCCCGCCGAACCCTCCCGGTTTGACCGTAGAGCGCAAAAATCTACGGGCAGAGGTCAAGTCGCCGACGAACCCCAGGCGGCATTATCGAAAGCGTACCACCCTGCCGGACATATCTGGCGCAGTACGCAACCGTACCGCTTTCTGACACGGTGATTTTTATAACCACATGATTTTTATACACAGAGGTGATGAAAAGCCGCTATTTTCATCCCACGACGTGTAGGGGAGACCGTCATGACAATGCAGCTAAAACCCACGCAGTTAAAACCCACCCTGGGTACGCTTCATCTGTGGGGGATTGCCGTCGGCCTGGTGATTTCCGGCGAGTATTTCGGCTGGAGTTACGGCTGGGGTGTGGCGGGAACGCTAGGCTTTCTCGTCACCACCTTGATTATCGCCGCCATGTACACCTGCTTTATTTTTAGCTTCACCGAACTGACCACCGCCATTCCTCATGCTGGCGGCCCCTTTGCTTATAGCCGTCGCGCCTTTGGCGAAACCGGTGGCCTGATTGCCGGTATGGCGACCCTGATCGAGTTCGTGTTTGCCCCGCCGTCGATCGCGATGGCTATCGGCGCTTATCTCAATGTGCAGTATCCGTCGTTGGATCCGCGCTACGCCGCCACCGGCGCCTACCTTATCTTTATGACACTGAATATTTTGGGCGTGAAACTGGCGGCGATGTTTGAACTGTTCGTCACCGTGCTGGCGGTCATCGAATTACTGGTGTTCATGGGGGTGGTCGCGCCCGGTTTCAGCATCAGCCACTTCGTCGCCAACGGCTGGGCCGGTAGTAGTGATTTCGGTAGCCCGGCCATTTCCGGCATCTTCGCCGCCATTCCCTTTGCTATCTGGTTCTTTCTGGCGATTGAAGGTGCGGCGATGGCGGCGGAAGAAGCCAAAGACCCGCAACGCACCATTCCTAAAGCCTACATCAGCGGTATTATCACGCTGGTGGTGCTGGCGCTCGGCGTCATGGTGATGGCAGGCGGTGTGGGTGACTGGCGTACGCTGTCCAACATCAACGACCCGTTGCCGCAGGCGATGAAAGCCGTAGTGGGATCAAACTCGGGCTGGATGCACATGCTGGTGTGGATCGGTCTGTTCGGGTTAATCGCCAGCTTCCACGGCATTATCCTCGGGTATTCGCGTCAATTCTTCGCGCTGGCCCGGGCAGGTTATTTACCTGCCGGACTGGCTAAGCTATCCCGCTTCCAGACACCGCACCGCGCTATTCTGACTGGCGGCGTGATTGGCATCGCCACCATCTTTAGCGATAGCTGGATCAACCTGCAGGGAATGACGCTGACCGCCGCGATGATCACGATGGCAGTGTTCGGGGCCAACGTGATGTACATGATGAGTATGCTGAGCCTGTTTCGTTTACGCCGCAGCGAACCGGAGCTGCATCGTACCTTCCTGGCACCGGGTTATCCGGTCATCCCGGCTATCGCACTGGCGCTGTCGGTGGTGTGCCTCATCGCGATGCTGTGGTTCAACCCGGTCATTGGCGGCCTGTTTATTGTGCTGATGCTGATGGGTTACAGCTATTTCCTGATGACCCGCGCCCAGCGAGACAATGCTCCTCAGGACGCCATGCTGGTAGGGAAAGAGTAATCCGCCTTTCTCACCGGAATGGTTCAACACCATCTTATTCAACGCTATATGATTCAACGCCTCCCTCGGGAGGCGTTGCACTGTAAAGCGACAACTGCGCAACCTGTAAACAAGCATTACAACGCATCCCCTGCCCGGTACTACCACACCGCGTCCCTATCCCCGCTCTTTTTTTGCCAGAACGCTCATTCGGCGAAACAAAAACGAAACATTAGTGAAACAGATAGCAAACACGGCCATTTTTCCATGCTTCCTCACCGGTAATACATAAATAATATTTATATTTATTGCCAACAACTCCTTACAAGTCACCCGCAGAGAAAGTGAGCTGCTGTTATAAAAATACAGGATGTCTGACTGCGACGAGATAGCACTGCATCGGCCTACATCACGAGCAGGCCATTGCGAATGGTATCCGATGACATGATGACATCACATTTAACTTAGCAAGGAGTCGCTCATGAATGCATTAACACGTCGAAACTTTATGGCGTTCACCGTTGGCGGAACCGTGGCACTGGCCGCCGGGAAACTACACGCACAAGATAACGCCATTCCATGGACTGGGAACGGCCTGGGAGGGAACGACCCCGGCCCGCAAAACCGGCAGCGGCAAATGCAGAACCCCGATCTGGTCAACCCGCCATTAACCGATAACGGGACTTTACCCAATCTGCGTTTTTCTTTTAGCGACGCCCATATACGCAAAGGCAGCGGCGGCTGGACACGTCAGGTAACGCAACGCGAGCTGGGTATCTCCACCACCATCGCCGGTGTGGATATGCGCCTCAACGCAGGTAGCATCCGCGAGCTACACTGGCACAAAGAAGGTGAATGGGCCTACATGCTGTATGGTAACGCTCGAATTACCGCCATCGACGCTGAAGGACGTTGGTTTGTTGATGATCTGGGCGTCGGCGACCTGTGGTATTTTCCACCGGGTGTACCACACTCGATTCAGGGCCTGGGGCCTGATGGCTGTGAGTTCCTGTTAGCCTTTGACAGCGGTAACTTCGATGAAGACAGTACCTTTTTGCTGAGTGACTGGTTTAAACATATACCGCCGGACGTGCTGGCGAAGAATTTCGGCGTACCGGTGGAGACCTTCAGCCACCTGCCCAGCCCATCCGACGAGTACATTTTTGCCGCGCCGGTACCGGGAAATATCGACAAGGGCGCGTTTGGCGGCGCAGGTCAGGTCGTCAACCCATTCAGCCACCGTATGCTGGCGCAGGCCCCCATCAAGACCAAGGGCGGTACCGTGCGTATTACCGACTCGTCGGTGTTCAAGGTATCCAAAACGATCGCGGCAGCACTGGTAGAACTGGAGCCCGGCGCCATGCGAGAACTGCACTGGCATCCGAATAATGACGAGTGGCAATACTATCTTGAAGGAGAAGGGCGGATGGGAGTGTTTGCCTCATCCGGGCAGGCGCGCACCTTCGATTTTCGTGCAGGTGATGTCGGCTACGTCCCCTTCGCGATGGGGCATTACGTGGAAAATACCGGCACGACGCCACTGCGTTTTCTGGAGTTGTTTAAGAGCGACCACTATGCGGATATCTCGCTCAATCAATGGCTGGCACTGACGCCACCGGCTCTGGTGGAACAGCATCTGCACCTGAACAACGCCTTCATGCAGTCATTACAAAAAAGCAAAACACCGATTGTGCCGGACTACCCGGCAACAAAGACGGGCACCAAACGCTAACGCATTCGACAGCGCCACCACAACCGCCAGACGGCGGCAGGGAAAAATCCCCCTCCACCCACGAGGGGAAATAGCAAAAAAAAAGCCGCGTTCACACGCGGCTTTCTCTGAAACAGGGAAATATCAGTGCTGGCAACCGCAACCGCCGTGGCCGCCGCAACCGCCTTTACCCTTTTCATGGTCATGATCGTGATCATGGCCGTGGCCACCGCAGCAACCGTCGTGATCATGGTCGTGACCACCACAGCAGCCTTCGTGATCATGGTCGTGCGCACCGTGCACATGGCCGTGGGCCAGTTCTTCTTCCGTAGCTTCACGGATAGCAACCACTTCCACGTTGAATTTCAGGTTCTGGCCTGCCAGCATGTGGTTACCGTCAACCACAACGTGGTCATCCTGCACCTCGGTAATTTCTACCGGTACCGGACCCTGATCGGTATCAGCCAGGAAGCGCATACCAACCTGCAGCTCATCCACACCGACAAATACGTCTTTCGGTACGCGCTGAACCAGATTGTCGTCGTATTCGCCGTAGGCATCGTTAGCACCGACGCTAACGTCAAAACGCTCGCCCACATCGCGGCCTTCCAGCGCTTTTTCCAAACCGGAAATCAGCGAACCGTGACCATGCAGATAGTCCAGCGGTGCGCTCACCGGAGACTCATCAACTAATACACCATCTTCTGTACGAACCTGATAAGCCAGGCTGACCACCAGGTCTTTTGCTACTTTCATGATATCTCCTAGCGTTGGAAATCAATTTGCGCAAATTGTAGCGGAAAAACATCCCCATGTATTGCCCGGGATAAAAAACTGTCTGGAAGACCTGTTCCACCGGCGTACCGTGCATCGCCCACCGCCATTACAGCGGCTTTCAGCCTGACTATTCCGGTCGAAACAGGCCAATGATTTCACCGGCGGGCGGTGTGGCGGCCTTGGGTGGCGCTTCCGACTGGCTTTGCTGATACCCGCAGTGCACACACACCACGACCTCGTCATCGCCTTCGCGTCCTACCGCCAGCGTATCCTGTGAATGACACTTCGGACACACCGCTCCGGCAATAAAGCGTTTACGCATAGTTGTTCTCCGACTCCTGGTTAATCAGGTCTGTATTCACTTACGACAGACAACTTGTACACCGTGTCCCTGCTTAATGGTCGTCGTGCTCATCCCAGTCATCCGGTCGACGCCGCTCACGCTGCATTTCTCGCTCAAAGATCTCCTCAAGCTCGCGGCGGGCCTCTTTGACGCGGGAAATCTGCGCCACATCGCTTTTATGCTGCGGCATCAGTTCACGCAGCATACGCATATCCAGCCGACGAAAATGTTGCTGTGCCCGGTACGCCTGATGGGGGTGCATACCGAGTGTAATCAGCGTTTTGCGCCCCAATTCCAGCGCACTCGAAAACGTTTCGCGGGTGAACAGGGTGACACCTGCCTGCAGCAGTTCATGCGCTTCCACACGCCCGCGGGCACGCGCCAGAATCTCCAGATGGGGGAAATGCTGCTGACACAAGTGCACAATTGTCATGGAGTGCTCTGGGTTCACACAGGTAATCACGATAGATTGCGCCTGATCCGCCCCGGCGGCACGCAGTAATTCGAGCTGAGTCGCGTCACCGTAATACACTTTATAGCCATAGGAGCGCATCAGTCGCACCGCGCTGATATCACGATCCAATACCGTGATGCGCATTTTGTTGGCCATTAATAAACGCGCGACAACCTGCCCAAAACGCCCGAACCCCACCACGATCACCTGAGGCCGGTCATTCTCAACATAATGCTTTTCATCCACCTCTTCCTGATGGTTGAAGCGGCGCGATAACAGTTTGTCGATCAGCGTCATCAGCAGCGGCGTCAACATCATCGACAGGGTGACCGTCACCAGTAACAACGGCAGTTGCGACCCTTTCAGTACCCGATACGTCGCCGCAGAAGAAAACAGCACGAAAGCAAATTCACCGCCCTGACTGAGCACACCGGCAAACTGCAGTCGTTCAGAGGAACGCAGCCCGTACATCCATGCCAGCAGGTACAAAATAATCCCTTTCACCACCACCAGAATCGCCACGCCCGTCAACACCATCAGGATATTGGCGTACAGTATCCCAAGGTTGAGCGACATGCCGACCGAGATGAAAAACAGCCCCAACAGCAACCCTTTGAATGGCTCGATGGCGATTTCCAGTTCATGGCGGTATTCGCTCTCCGCCAGCAACACACCGGCGATAAACGTGCCGAGCGCCATCGACAGGCCCAGCGCATCCATAAACAGCGCAGACCCCAGCACCAGCAACAGCGCGGCGGCGGTGAATACCTCCCGCACGCCGGAGGCGGCGATAAACCGGAACAGCGGGCGCACCAGATAGCGGCCGCCAATCAGCATGCCGCCAAATGCCACCACCTTCAGCACCACCTGTCGCCAGTCATCCAGTTCACCTTGTACCCCCGCCAGTACCGGGATCAGCGCTAACGCCGGGATAACCGCCAGGTCCTGAAACAGCAGCACGGAAAAGCCGAGCTGACCGGCCTCGTTACGGTGCATGCCTTTTTCCCGCATCAGCTGTAACGCGATAGCCGTAGAAGACATCGCCAGCCCAATGCCGCCGATCATCGCCGACTGCCAGGAAAACTGACTCAGATACAACACGCCACCCAATAGCGTCGCGCTCAGCAAGACCTGCGCCGCACCGGTGCCGAAGATAGACCGCCGCAGCCGCCACAATTTGGCCGGGTCCAGCTCCAGGCCAATGATAAACATCAGGAAGACCACACCCAGCTCGGAAAAATGCAGGATGGCTTCCACATCACGGATGAATCCCAGCCCCCACGGGCCTATGGCGATACCGGCCAGCAAGTAGCCCAGCACCGCACCAATCCCCAGCCGTGCGGCAATCGGCACCATCAACACGGCGACAAACAGGAACAACACCCCGGCGTTCAATAACGAAGACGTTTCCATGTTTAGTAATCCCCATGGGGAAACGGTGACGCCAGCCAATCGCTGTAGGCTTTAGCGTGTTCCCGTAATACATCAGGCGGCAAACGCCGGGCCCAGTAAATCACCAGCGGCGATAACCAATTCATGTGGCACATGGCTGCCGTCATCTCAAACGGCCGCAAGACTTCATCCATTGAGTAGCGGTTCACGCCCGACGCGCGGTAGGCATCTTGCGGCTCACCGGTCGTGACCACCGAGCGCCAATATTTTCCAGCCAGCGCATTACCGCCGACCCCGTTAGCGAAGCCACGCGTCAGTACCCTGTCCAGCCACTCTTTCAGCAACGCCGGACAACTGTAGGTATAAAGCGGGTGCTGGAACACAATCAGTTGGTGATCACGCAGCAACTGCTGCTCATGATGAATGTCGATAAAAAAATCAGGATAGTGTGCATACAGGTCGTGCACCGTGACATGCCCAAGTTGCCGGGCATAGTGCAGTAGCAGCTTATTCGCGACCGAATCCTGAGATTCCGGATGGGCAAACAGCAGCAAAATCTTTGGTGGCTGCGACATCATTCCCCTCCAGGGCGTCGTCATTGCAGGTATTTTCGGCTACCATGCGTAGTGCAATACAACAGGACACGGCAGTCCTGATACCCGATCGGTAATTTAACATATTTGAACATTTGGCGCGTTATGATTGTTTTCTCCTCTTTGCAAATTCGACGCGGTACACGGGTACTGCTGGACAACGCCACCGCCACCATCAACCCAGGTCAGAAAGTTGGTCTGGTGGGTAAAAACGGCTGTGGCAAATCAACCCTGTTGTCATTACTGAAAGGGGAAATCAGCGCCGATGGCGGCAGCGTCACCTTTCCACAAAATTGGGCACTGGCATGGGTTAATCAGGAAACACCGGCGCTGGCACGCTCGGCTATTGATTACGTGATAGACGGCGACCGCGAGTTTCGCCAGTTGGAAGCCGACCTCGACGCGGCCAACGTCCGTAACGACGGCAACGCTATCGCCACCCTGCACGGCAAACTGGACGCGATTCAGGCCTGGTCGATTCAATCCCGCGCCGCCAGCCTGCTTAACGGGCTGGGGTTTCAGCAAGACCAGTTACAACGATCCGTCAGCGATTTCTCCGGTGGCTGGCGTATGCGCCTTAATCTGGCGCAGGCACTGATTTGCCGCTCCGACTTACTGCTGCTTGACGAACCGACCAACCACCTGGATCTGGATGCGGTGATCTGGCTGGAAAAGTGGCTGAAAAACTACCCTGGCACGCTGGTGCTCATCTCCCACGACCGGGATTTTCTTGACCCGATCGCTAACCGCATCCTGCATATCGAGCAGGAAACCCTGTTCGAGTACACCGGCAACTACACCTCGTTCGAGCAACAGCGCGCTACCCGTCTGGCCCAGCAACAGGCGATGTACCAGCACCAGCAGGAGCGGGTCACGCATCTGCAGCACTATATCGACCGTTTTCGCGCCAAAGCCAGTAAAGCCAAACAGGCCCAAAGCCGCATCAAGATGCTCGAACGCATGGAGCTTATCGCCCCGGCGCATGTCGACAACCCGTTCCGCTTCAGCTTTCGTGAACCGCAAGCGCTGCCCAACCCACTGTTGCGAATGGAGAAAGTCAGCGCGGGCTACGGCGACCGGTTGATTCTCGATTCTATCAAACTCAATCTGGTGCCCGGCTCACGCATCGGCTTACTGGGCCACAATGGTGCCGGTAAATCGACGCTCATCAAACTGCTGGCGGGCGAGCTTCAGCCGTTTAGCGGCGACATCGGCCTGGCCAAAGGCATACGGCTGGGGTATTTCGCCCAGCATCAGTTGGAGTTTTTGCGCCCCGACGAATCACCGTTACAGCACCTGACCCGACTGGCAGAGCGCGAGACCGAGCAGCAACTGCGTGATTATCTCGGCGGTTTCGGCTTTCGGGGCGACAAGGTCACCGAATGCACCGAGCGTTTTTCCGGCGGCGAAAAGGCGCGACTGGTGCTGGCGCTGATTGTCTGGCAGCGCCCTAACCTGTTGCTACTCGACGAACCGACCAACCATTTGGATCTCGACATGCGCCAGGCGCTGACCGAAGCGTTGATCGACTTCGACGGCGCGCTGGTGGTGGTATCGCACGATCGTCACCTGATCCGATCCACCACCGACGATCTCTATCTGGTGCACGACGGCAAGGTCGAGCCGTTTGACGGCGATCTGGAGGATTACCAGCAGTGGCTATTGGATGCCCAGAAGCAGGATAACGCGGCAGAATCCGCCCCCAAAGACAACGCCGCCAACAGCGCGCAGTCGAGGAAAGATCAAAAACGGCGTGACGCCGAACTGCGCACACTGACTCAACCGCTGCGTAAGCAGATAACCCAACTGGAACAACAGATGGAGAAGCTGCAGGCAACACTGAGTGCGGTAGAAGAGCGCCTTGCCGACAGCGGGTTATATGACGTTAGCCGCAAAAGCGAATTGACCGACTGTTTGCAAAAACAAAGCGCGACGAAGGCCGAACTGGAGAATACCGAAATGGCCTGGCTGGATGCGCAGGAACAACTCGAACAGTTGCTGCGCGACGCCGAAGCCCAGGGGTAAGCACCATCCTGAGTGAACGGCGGGCGCAATACGGTGGCCCTCCGTTCAGATTCTCTTGACGATGATTAATGCCAAATCATCAGCACGCAGGTTGCCGTCAGTAACCCCATCGCGAGGTTGAATACCTTCCAGGCACGTGGACTTTGCAGCAGGCGGCCGATCATCGCACCAAATCCCAGCCAGATAACCCCGGCCACGAAATTAACGCACACCATCGCCACGCTGATAGCCACCACCGACCCGACATAGCCGTCGCCAGACAGGCTAAACCCCGCGACCGCGCCCAGCGACATCAGCCAGGCTTTGGGGTTGAGGAACTGCAACAACCCACCCTGATACAACGGAATCGGCCGCGGCGGTGCCGTTTCGGTATCCAGCTTTTCGTAAGCCGCCGTGGCAATCTTCCACGATAACCACAGCAGATAGACACTGCCCAGTAGCTTCAGCGCCAGATGCAGTGAGGGATAAAGCAGGATCAGGCTCCCCAACCCCAGTGCTACCAACAGCAGTATGCTTTGCATACCGATCATGATACCCAGCATCAACGACATAGAGCGTAATACGCCAAAGTTGGCTGCGGAGGCAGTAAGTAGCATATTATTGGGCCCAGGTGTAATGGCGGCGACCCACAAGAAACCGAGCATTGAAAGAAACAGGCTGACGTGCTCCATGAAACGACGATCCTTTAACATAAGGGACGTTAAACCTAGCAGCGCAGCAGGATGCAGACAAGTGCTTCGCCATGCCGCGATGGGCTCCCATGCCTCTTTTCATCATGGCTCTCTTTTTATGAATAATTCTTCTTACCGTAGTGTGTGCTTTCAGCCCCTGCCGGGTGGGCGCAACCCGCATATTCAGACGCTGCTACCGCGTCTGCTTCGCCGTCGTGCGGCCCTGAAACCCGTCTGGCAGCGTCTGACCCTGCCGGACGGCGATTTTATCGACCTGGCCTGGAGCGAAGCGCCACAACTCGCGGCGCATAAACCCCGCGTAGTGCTATTTCACGGGCTGGAAGGCAGTTTTCACAGCCCTTACGCCCACGGACTGATGACGGCCTGCCAGCAGCGCGGCTGGCTGGCGGTGGTGATGCACTTCCGTGGTTGCAGTGGACAACCGAACTGCCTGCCACGGGCGTATCACGCCAGCGAAACCGAAGACGCGCGCTACTTCCTGCATTGGCTGCGTCAGACGCTGGGTGACGCCCCCACCGTCGCGGCGGGGTTTTCTCTGGGTGGGAATATGCTGGCTTGCCTGCTGGCGCAACAAGGTGCCGCCTGCCCGTTGGATGCCGCGGCGGTGGTATCCGCACCGTTGATGCTCGAACCGTGTAGCACCCGTCTGGAGCAGGGTTTTTCACGCCTCTACCAGTTCTATCTGCTGAGTTCACTGCGTCGCAACGCCTTGCACAAGTTGACGATGTACCCCGACTGCCTGCCGGTGTCCGCCAGTCGGTTACGTCGGGTGCATCGCCTGCGAGAGTTTGACGAGCTGGTCACATCGCCGCTGCACGGTTTCACCGACGCAACCGATTATTACCGGCGCAGCAGCGCCCTGCCTTTACTACCGCGTATCCATAAGCCATTGCTGGTCATCCACGCCAAAGACGACCCGTTTATGACGCCGGAGGTCATCGCTGATGTCTCGCAACTCCCAGCCAATATCGACTACCAGTTGACGGAGCATGGCGGTCATGTCGGTTTTGTTGGCGGATCCTGGCAACAGCCTGAATTGTGGCTGGAGCACCGTATTCCCGACTGGTTTACCCCTTATCTGGAGCAGCACGCATGATCATTCCCTGGCAAGAACTGGCACCGGAAACACTGCAAAATCTGATTGAATCGTTCGTCCTGCGTGAAGGCACAGACTACGGCGAGCAGGAACGCACGCTGGAAGAAAAAGTGGCGGATATCCGCCAGCAACTGGCAAACGGCGAGGTCGTCCTGGTGTGGTCGGAATTGCACGAAACCGTCAATATCATGCCCCGTCGCCAGCTCAGCAATAATGAACGGTATCAGCCCTGAATCAATCGCTTAAAAACGTAAATTGCCGTGTCAGTGTGCGATAAACATGCTAACAATGATCAGATCTAACATGAATCAGATACAACATGGCCTGATGGCTCTGCACGGCATAGCCCTTACTCATCGAATGATGACTTCACCGAAGATTGCCCTACACATCGGAGGTTACACACCATGTCGCACCAGCACCCGATTATCGCGGTCACCGGCTCCAGCGGCGCGGGGACCACGACCACCAGCCTGGCGTTTCGCAAGATCTTCCAGCAACTGAATCTGCGCGCCGCACTGGTGGATGGCGACAGCTATCACCGCTATACCCGACCGGAAATGGATATGGCGATCCGCAAGGCTCGGGACCTGGGGCGTCACATCAGCTATTTCGGGCCGGAAGCCAACGACTTCTGCCAACTGGAAAACACCTTTATCGAATACGGTCGTAGCGGCACCGGGCAGACCCGCAAATACCTGCACACCTATGATGAAGCCATCCCCTACAATCAGGTGCCGGGGACGTTCACGCCCTGGGAACCGATGCCAGAGCCGACCGACCTGCTGTTCTATGAGGGATTACACGGCGGCGTGGTCACCGCGCAGCATGATGTTGCCCGGCATGTCGACCTGCTGGTCGGCGTGGTGCCGATAGTCAACCTGGAATGGATTCAGAAGCTGGTACGCGACGTTAACGAACGCGGTCACTCCCGCGAGGCGGTGATGGATTCTGTCGTGCGCTCGATGGAAGACTACATCACCCATATCACGCCGCAGTTTTCCCGCACCCACATCAACTTCCAGCGCGTACCGACGGTCGATACCTCTAACCCGTTCGCCGCCAAAGCCATTCCCTCGATGGACGAAAGTTTCGTGGTGATCCACTTTCAGGGTCTGGACCGTATTGATTACCCCTACCTGCTGGCCATGTTGCAGGGCTCGTTCATTTCCCACATCAATACGCTGGTGGTACCGGGCGGCAAAATGGGGCTGGCGATGGAGTTGATCATGATGCCGCTGGTACAGCGGTTGATGGAAGGCAATAAAATCGACTGACATCGGCGATAAGAGCGATGATAAGCGCCGATAAACCGGCGCTTAACGACGCGGTGGACAGGACAGCACACCACCGCGAGCAGAGGTGTTTAATCCAGCGCGATCACTTCATGACTGTGGGTGATGTTCACGGCTTTTCCGAGCATCAGCGCCACAGAGCAGTATTTTTCGGCTGACAGCGACACCGCACGCTCCACGGCTTTATCGCCCAGGCCCTTGCCGGTGACGATAAAATGCAGGTTGATGGCGGTGAACAGGCGCGGTGCCTCCTCACGGCGTTCAGACGTCAGGCGGACTTCGCAATCCACCACGTCATGACGGCCTTTTTGCAGGATAGACACCACATCGATGGCGCTGCATCCGCCCGCGGCCATCAGTACCATTTCCATCGGGCTGGGCGCTTTATCGCCTGCGTTGCCGTCCATCAGCAGTTGATGTCCGGAAGCGGATTCACCAAGAAACGTTAACCCTTCAACCCATTTCACCCGCGCCTGCATAATTTTGTCCTCAATCAATTATTTTTGAAATTTTACATCGCTTATGTACAAAAAAGCCTGATAATCAGAGCTTAATCATGCTGAAGCGAGACAACACAAGACACTACACTCAACCTGTGTTACAAACAAAAGCGTAAACCGGCATGTGTTGTTGAGCCGATGCCTGACCCACCACCGGCTTACTGGCGTCATCTGATAGACAGCCTCAGTATATTCCCTGACGTCATTCCGCCAGGACGGAATTGAATTATAACTATGTTATCACGCCGTACAGGGAACTCTGAGCCCTGTGATTTGCGCAGTGAATTAACAACAGAGGATAACAGCGAATGGTTCTCGGCAAACCGCAAACAGACCCGACTCTCGAATGGTTCCTTTCTCATTGCCACATTCACAAGTACCCATCGAAGAGCACCCTAATCCACCAGGGTGAAAAAGCAGAGACGCTTTACTACATCGTGAAAGGCTCGGTTGCCGTGCTGATCAAGGATGAAGAAGGCAAGGAAATGATTCTGTCTTATCTGAATCAGGGCGATTTTATTGGCGAACTTGGCTTGTTTGAAGACGGGCAGGAACGCAGTGCGTGGGTCCGGGCAAAAACAGCCTGTGAAGTTGCTGAAATCTCCTATAAAAAATTCCGCCAGCTCATCCAGGTCAACCCGGACATTCTGATGCGCTTGTCCTCACAGATGGCACGTCGTCTGCAGGTTACTTCGCAAAAAGTCGGTAACCTGGCGTTCCTCGACGTGACGGGCCGCATCGCGCAAACCCTGCTTAATCTGGCCAAACAGCCGGACGCCATGACCCACCCGGATGGTATGCAGATTAAGATCACCCGTCAGGAAATCGGCCAGATCGTCGGCTGTTCCCGCGAAACTGTCGGCCGCATTCTGAAAATGCTGGAAGACCAGAACCTGATCTCCGCCCACGGTAAAACCATCGTGGTATACGGTACTCGCTGATCCCATCAGCAACCCCGTTATCGGACAGGGCGGCCAGATGGCCGCCCTTTTTGTCTCATATAATCTCACAGAGTCTCACATGGTCTCACACCGCCAACCGACTCAAACACCGGTGCCTGACGGCATCCTGTATTACCAATACTTGTTGATCTCGGTGCGCAGTGCTTCTGCTGTCGCACGGCCGCTCTCAGAAGCCAGCGCGCGACCGGCGATAAACACTTTCGCGCAAATACCGTCGAACAGGTGGATATCCTCCGGCACGATACCGCCGGTGATAGACAGTTCGAGCCCCAGTTCGGACAGCGCCCGCATTTTGCCAAGATCGGCAGGGGTCCAGTTAATCCCGGCCAGCTCCGCATCGCGGGAACGGTGGTAGATGGCCTGGGTAATCCCCATGTCACGCCATGCTCTGGCATCATCCAGATTCCAGTTACCGTACAGCTCAATCTGGATTTCGCCACCAAATTCATCAGCCACTTTCTTACAGGCGGCGATCGTCGCTACATGCGCGGCGGCAGACACCGTAATCCAGTTAGCGCCAGCGGAAAACGCCATACGCGCCAGGATCGCACCGCCATCCGTGGTTTTCATATCACAAA
Source organism: Dickeya zeae NCPPB 2538 (assembly GCF_000406165.1). Taxonomy (NCBI): domain Bacteria; kingdom Pseudomonadati; phylum Pseudomonadota; class Gammaproteobacteria; order Enterobacterales; family Pectobacteriaceae; genus Dickeya; species Dickeya zeae. Next base: position 4,046,167 of record NZ_CM001977.1, read on the forward strand.
CGATAATGTGGTTCGGGTGACGTTCGCGTAGTGTGCGCACCGCCGCCATCCCTTCGGCAAAGGCCAGAATGGTCCCCACCTCAATCACGTCAACAAAGCCGCTGACCCGGTCAGCCACCTCCACAGCAGTGGCCATTTCGGTCGAATCAAGGGCAATTTGCAGCATAGGTTTAGTCATCATGCGATTTCCTTTCCAAGAGTGAAAATATCGGGATCTCTGACTTGAGGGCGAGCGCAGCCCGTGGCCCATTGCCACTGTTTATTTCAAGCCATCATTACCTTGTCATCGTGTTACGTGCGCGGCCCTTCAACGCTGGCCGTAATAGGCATTCGCGCCGTGTTTTCTGAAATAGTGTTTATCAGACAGCGCCTGCGCAATATGAATGTCTGGATTAAGCAGTCGGGTTGAGAACGCCATGGCGGCCACCTCTTCAAGCACCAGCGCATTATGCACCGCATCCAGTGCATTTTTTCCCCAGCAGAAGGGAGCATGGCCGGTAATCACCGCCCCCGGCACCGCGAGTGGGTCGAGATGGCGACGATGAAACTCCTCCACAATCACCAGACCGGTATTTTTTTCATAATCCTGAGCGATTTCGTCTTCACGCAACGAGCGGGTACAGGGGATGTCCCCATAGAAATAGTCGGCATGGGTGGTGCCGAGCGCAGGAATATCCTGACCGGCCTGCGCCCAGACCGTGCCGTGGCGGGAATGGGTATGCACAATACCGCCGATGTGCTCGAAGGCACGGTACAGCACCAAATGGGTCTCGGTATCACTGGAAGGATTAAGTCGCCCTTCGACCACCCGCCCTGCCATGTCGACGACGACGATATCGTCGATAGTCATCTGCTCATAGGAGACCCCCGAAGGTTTAATCGCGATGACACCCTGCTCGCGATCAATCTGGGAGACATTGCCCCAGGTCAGCGTCACTAAACCATGACGGGGGAGCAGCAGGTTGGCTTCCAGTACGATAGCCTTCAATTGCTGATACATCGTTGTTTCTCCTGCGCCCCTGCCGGAGCGCCTTGTTGCCGCTCAGGCGGTTTGGGCTAGCGCCTTATCAATCACTCGGAACACGTCTTCACAGCTGGTACAAACCCGCAGTTTGTCGAGGTTGATTCCGGTGTCGCTGTGCTCGTCCTCCAGTATCTGGGTCACTTCCATCAACCCTTCCATATGCTCGTCGGAGGTACTCCCTGCCAGAGTGATCAGCACATCCACCGGTTCGTCTTCTCCCTCAAATTTGACCGGTGTGGTGAGCGTCACCAGCGCAAACGCGGTGCGATTCACACCGTTCTCCGGGCGCGCGTGGGGCATGGCAAACTGCGGCGCAATCACGATATAAGGCCCCATCTTTTCAATACTGCTGATAATCGCCTCATGGTAACGGGGCTCGACAGCGCCGGAGGCAATCAGCATATCGGTACCGAGCTTGATAGCTTCGCGCCAGTCCGCCGCACTGGCGTTAAGCAGCACGGAGGCATTGTCGATTAACGATTGTTTGAATTTCATCTGCTTCTCCTTACTTTTCCCGCGTGGAGGGGAAAGCGTGATTGATTAACCGGCAAAGTTTTTCCTGATAAGCCCCAGCAACTCGTCACCGAAAGAGTGTGGGTTAAGCATGTTTTGCACCCCCAACACAAATTTGCCGTCACCGGGACTCATTTCCCCAGCCAGATGCTTGGACGAGACAATAATGTCGGTTGTCGGGAGTTTGGACTTGTAATCTGCCACGGCGCAGGAGTCCATGATGTGCGGCACTCCCCGTTGTTCAAGAAACTTGCCGATCTTCATCTTCATCATCATGGAAGAGCCCTGCCCGTTGCCGCACACCGCCAGAATACGCACGGCACGTCCCTCAGTCGGCATCGCTGATTGCGGCTCGACAGGGTCGATGTCGGTCTGATCGGTGACCGGCTGCGCATTGTCTTCTTCCTGACGCAGAGTGCGTGATGCGAAGTACATGTAGACACCAGCCCCCGCCAGCAGCACAAAGAAGAACAGGGATGAGAACGACAGCGCTTGCATAATGGGTGGGAACACCAGCGCCCAGTCCGCCATCCCCATCCAACCGTTGAAGCTGGTACCGTTATGGGCAAACAGGTGAATTGCCCAGGCCGACCCCAACACTTCGATAATTCCCATCACGAAGCAGATCTTCATCACCGCGCGCCAACCGCCAAAGTGGTTGGCAAATACCCCAATGGTGGCGTTAGAGAAGAACATCGGGATAAAACCGGGGATAATCATGATAGAGGAGTTGAGCAACAGCAGACCGAGCACCGCCAGGAACTGCCCCAGCGTCCCCCAGATAAAACCAAACACCATCGCGTTAGGGGAATAGGCATAGATAGCCGCGCAATCAATCGCCAGCACGGCATTGGGGATAACGCGCTCGGAAATCCCTTTAAACGCTTCAGACAGTTCGGCCACGAACATGCGCACACCGGCCACAATCACCTGAATCGCCACCGCGAAGCGAAGGCCGGTTTCCAGAATATAAATGGTCCAGTGGGTCGACCCGGCCATTTTTTGCAGGTTATCCAGGCCGAACGACAGCAGGATAATGCCGAAGAAGACCGTCATCACAATGGCGGTGGCGGTAATACTGTCGTGGAAAATATGCAGCCATTTCGGCAGCTTGAGCTGATCAACGCTGTCTTCCTTGTCGCCCAGTTTAGGAGCCAGCCTGGTGGCTATCCAGGAAGCGACCTGCTGCTGATGGCCGATAGAAAACCCCGCCCCACCGGTAACGGCCTGGGTCGGCTTAAACATAATGTTGGAGGAAATCCCCCAATAGAGCGCCATGATCACCGCGGTATACAGGATGGTTTCCCACATGGAAGCCCCCATCACCACGTAGAACACCGCCACCAGCCCGACCTGCTGAAACATGATGTGGCCGGTGAGCATGATGGTGCGAATGCCGGTCACACGGCGGAACACCACCAGCAGGATATTCAGACCGAGCGCCAGCAACACCGCATACCCCACCCAGGAGTAACGGCTTCCCATGGTTTCCATGGTCGCCATCATGGTGGTGTAAGGGTCGATGACCGAACCGGTCAGGTGGTGGTACTCAGAGATTTTGTCTATCACCGGCTTAAAACCAGACACCAGGGTCGTTGACCCCACCTGCACCAGCATGAAGCCGACGATGGTTTTCACCGTGCCTTTCACCACGGTGGTGCCGTCACGTCTAAGCAGCAGATAGCCGATACAGGTCACTAACCCCAGTAACAACGGGGCCTTGGTCATCACCTGGCTGTAGAAAATGTAAAAAACGCTGTAGAGGGTTTCCATAACGTTGCTCCGTCCGACATAAGGACACTGACACTGCTATTGGATTGCTATTGGAGTAGTGGACTCGATCACCACCCGTCCAGGTATGGGTTGCTTACATTCTGTGGGCGGAGGACAGCTAGGTCGTCGCCCTGGTAAACTCACAAACAATCATATTTCATCATTAAATGATTTTTTGTGATGAATGTCTTGCCGATAAGATCTCTTAAATACGGGATTCTCAGTGAGATTAGCTAGCATTTGCGAATGGTTTTCCCTGCCATCTAGCGATTCCCTCATAGAAGGCATGAATAAGAAAAATAAAAATAAGCTTTAAAACAATAAAATAAGATAAATCCCACCTGAAGCAGGTTATGAAAGATTCGTCCATATCACAAAATAATCATCGCAATCATTGATAATCAAAAAAACCATTGTTATAGTCACGAAAAATCACAACCAATCATAGATGCGCAGCCATGTGCGTCATGTCATTGTCCGATGACCCGCTGCCGGGTTCGCGATCGCAGTGCGGCATCCAAACCAGAAAGGTACGTCCGATGAGCAAGATTGATGAGATCACCCGTGAATCCTGGATACTGAGCACCTTCCCCGAATGGGGCACGTGGTTAAACGAAGAGATTGAGCAGGAAAACGTGAAACCGGATACCTTTGCCATGTGGTGGTTGGGGTGTACCGGCATTTGGTTGAAATCGGCGGGCAATACCAATATCTCTATCGATTTCTGGTGTGGTACCGGCAAGAAAACCCACGCCAACCCTTATATGAACAAACAGCACCAGATGATGCGTATGGGCGGGGTTCGTAAGCTACAACCCAATCTGAGAACCTCGCCGTTCGTGCTCGATCCCTTTGGAATCAATCAGATCGACGCGGTACTGGCGACCCACGACCATGCCGATCACATCGATGTGAATGTGGCGGCAGCGGTACTGAAAAACTGCGGTAACCACGTGAAATTCATCGGCCCCAAAGCCTGTGTGGATCTTTGGCTGCGCTGGGGTGTGCCGGAAGATCGTTGCATCGTCGCCCGCGTCGGCGATGAAATTCCGGTCGGCGACATCGTTATCCAGGTGCTGGATGCGTTTGACCGCACCGCGCTGGTAACGCTGCCTGCCGGGGTGTCCTCAAAAGATAAAAACATTCTGGATGGCATGGACGACCGGGCCGTCAACTATCTGGTCAAGACATCGGGCGGCAACCTCTATCACTCCGGCGATTCCCACTACTCCAACTACTACGCCAAACACGGCAACGACTACCAGATTGACGTCGCCCTGCTCTCCTATGGCGAGAACCCGCGCGGTGTCACCGACAAAATGACCTCGTCAGACATTCTGCGCGCTGGCGAGTCGCTCAACGCCCAGGTGGTTATCCCGTTCCATCACGATATCTGGGCCAACTTCCAGAGTGACCCACGTGAAATTGAAGTGCTGTGGAACATGAAGAAAGACCGGCTTGGTTACCGCTTCCGCCCGTTCTTCTGGCAGGTCGGCGGTAAATACACCTTCCCAACCGACAAAAACACGCTGCATTACCAGCATCCACGCGGCTTTGACGACATCTTCGTTGACGAACCGGAGTTGCCTTACAAGTCCTTCCTGTAACACACAGGTGCAGGCCATGAACCGTCCACTGGGGCATTCATGGCCTGCGCCACGCACAGCAAGGCAGAACCGCAACAGAGGGAGCAACATGCACAACTTTGACAAGCCCTTTCGCCTTGGGCTCTACGAAAAGGCGCTACCCGCCGCGTTCACGTGGGAAGAGAAGATTCTGGTCGCCAAAGAACTGGGGTTTGATTTCATTGAGATATCCGTCGATGAATCGGACGAAAAATTACAGCGACTGGCGTGGAGCGATGACGAAACCTACCAGCTGCGGCATCTGTGCGAGAAAAACAACTTCCCGTTACAGTCGATGTGTCTGAGCGCCCACCGCCGCTTCCCCTTCGGCTCACACGACCCGGCTATCCGTGAAAAAGCCCATGAGATCATGGAAAAAGCGATAAACCTGGCTTACAAGCTGGGCATTCGCTGCATCCAGTTGGCGGGCTACGACGTTTACTACGAGTCGCCATCGGCAGAAACCCATCAGCGGTTTATCGAAGGCATGAAAGCCGCCACCCGCATGGCCGAACGGGCCGGTGTCATGCTAGGGGTCGAAATCATGGATACGCCGTACCTCAATTCGCTGAGCAAATTTGAGGTGCTGAAAAAAGCCATCCCGTCCCCTTACTTTATGGCTTACCCGGATGTGGGCAACATCACCGGCTGGAACTACGACACCTGCACCGAGCTAAAGCTCAGTTGCGATCACATCGTACAAATCCACCTTAAAGACACCCGCAAGGTTTCCGCACACAGTCAGGGGCAATTCCGCGATCTGGTGATTGGTGAAGGCGAGGTGGATTTTGCTGCCATTTTCCGCACCCTGGCCGAAATGGGTTACAACGGCCCGTTGGTACTGGAGATGTGGGCCAAAGACGAACAATGGGCGGCTAACCTGAAACTGGCTCGTACACGACTGGCCGAAATAGGCCGTCAGGCCGGTTTGGCGCTGGCCTAATCCGATGTCGTCAAAAGAATTCCAGGAACGGCTGTCATTCACGCGCATGCGGGATATAATCATAAAAAAATCAGATTCAATCACCATCAGGCACGATATGACGGAAGCCCAGCGCCACAGCGCCATCCTGGAATTACTCAATCAAAAACGCCATCTGTCGGTCACGGGCATCATGCAGGCCTTTGATATTTCTCCCGCCACCGCCCGCCGCGACATCAACAAACTCAACGACTCCGGCAAGCTGCGTAAGGTGCGCAACGGTGCAGAAGCACTCACGCAAACCAAAACCCACTGGTCGCCGCTCAACAGTCATGAGCCCGTCAGTCGCGGCGAATTTTCTCACCACAGTGAGAAAATGCGTATCGCACAGGCCGCCGCCGCCTTGATAAAACCGGGTGAAAGCGCTGTTATCAACTGCGGCTCTACCGCTTTTGTACTGGGTCAGGAAATCTGTGGGCAGGATGTTCAAGTCATCACCAATTATTTCCCGCTGGCGAATTACCTGATTGAACATGACCATGACGGTGTGGTGATCATTGGCGGGCAGTACAACAAATCGCAATCCATTACGTTAGCCCCACAGGACGAAATCTCCTCGCTTTATGCCGGGCACTGGATGTTCACCAGCGGTAAGGGGATTACCGCAGATGGCCTCTACAAAATGGATATGCTAACGGCCATGGCCGAGCAAAAAATGCTTAACCACATCGGCAAGCTGGTGGTGTTGGCCGACAGCAGCAAGGTGGGACAACGTGCCGGTATGCTGTTCTGCGGATCAGATAGGATCGATATCCTGATTACCGGCAAAGACGCCGATCAACAGGTGATCGCCCAACTGCAAGACAAAGGGGTCAGCGTCATGTTGGTGTGACCGCCCCTTCAGAACACGCAAGGGTTTGCCACACAGTCTGGGATGGCACGAAAACAAAGAGGGTGACCGTCGGTCACCCTCTTTTGCTTCATACTTCGCAAGGTCGTGCTGGCATAATGAGGAAAAACGCGGCTTACGCGCCCTTCACTACCTGCGCCACGGCTTTTTCAAACAGCGCCATCCCCTGGTCTATCTCTTCATGGGTGATCACCAGCGACGGCACAAAGCGGATCACATCCGGCCCCGCCACCAAAATCATCAACCCCAGGTCTGCCGATGCCGCCAGAAAATCACGGGCGCGACCATGCCAGGCCGGTTTTAGCTGTGCGCCCAGCAGCAGGCCCATGCCACGGATTTCATCAAAAATGCCGTACTGGGCGTTGATGCGCTCCAACGCAGACACAAAACGTGCATGGCGATCGACCACGCCGGACAGCACTTCCGGTGTATTGATCACATCCAGCGCCGCTTCCGCCACCGCGCAAGCCAGCGGGTTGCCGCCATAGGTGGTGCCGTGTGTCCCGACCGCCATCACCGACGCAATCTCTTCCGTGGTCAGCATGGCGCTGATCGGGAAACCGCCGCCCAGCGCTTTCGCGGTGGTCAGAATATCCGGCGTGATACCGTAGTGCATATAAGAGAACAGCTTACCGCTGCGGCCCATACCACACTGCACTTCATCAAACACCAGCAGCGCCTGATACTGATCGCACAGCTCACGCACCCCTTTAAGGAATGCCGGTGTCGCTGGCGTAATACCGCCTTCGCCTTGAATCGGCTCCAGTACCACGGCACAGGTGTGGTCATCCATCACGGCTTTGACCGCGTCCAAGTCGTTGAACGGCACGTGCACGATATCCGCCGGTTTCGGGCCAAAGCCATCGGCATATTTCGGCTGACCACCGACCGACACGGTAAACAAGGTACGGCCATGAAACGACTGGTAAAACGAGATTATCTTGGTTTTGTACGGGCTATGACGGGTAATGGCGTAATGCCGTGCCAGTTTGAACGCCGCTTCATTGGCTTCTGCGCCGGAGTTGGCGAAAAACACACGATCGGCAAACGTGGCGTTGATCAGTTTGGTCGCCAAACGCAGCGCCGGTTCGTTGGTGAATACGTTGCTGGTGTGCCACAGGGTTTCACCCTGCTCTTTCAACGCCGCCACCAACGCCGGATGGCAATGTCCCAGCGCCGTTACCGCGATGCCGCCGGAAAAATCGATATATTCTTTGCCCTGCTGATCCCAGACACGGCTCCCTTTGCCTTTTACCGGCACAAACTGCGCGGGTGCATAAACCGGAAGAATTACCTTATCGTAAGTATCCCGTGTTACTGCTGCTTTCTCTGTCGCCATTTGCTGCCCCGTTGTCATATCCCGTAGTGTGGAGTGAAGATCTTAAGTGAAAATATAATCAATAAATATGCATAAAAAATCAAAAATAGGCAATCACTAATCCGATACGCCCGGCCTGACCTGCGCTATCCGACTATAAATCAAGGAAATTTTTCAATAGCTGATGCCCTTGCTGGCTGAGGATGCTTTCCGGATGAAACTGCACACCTTCCAGCGGCAACGAGCGATGACGTATCCCCATGATCTCGTCGATATCACCGTCAAGCTCAGTCCAGGCGGTGGCCTCAAAACAGTCCGGCAGCGTATTTTTTTCCAGCACCAGCGAATGGTAACGCGTGACAGTAAGCGGGTTTGCCAGCCCGGCGAACACACCGCACCCGGTATGCCGTACTGGCGAGGTTTTGCCGTGCATCACCTGACGGGCGCGCACCACCTGTGCGCCGAATACCTGTCCCAACGTCTGATGCCCCAGACAGACACCCAGAATCGGCAGTTGACCGGCAAAATGGCGAATCGCCGCCAGCGAGATCCCGGCGTCATCCGGTGTACAGGGGCCGGGAGAAATCACCAGTCGTTGCGGCGATAACCGCTCGATGTCCGCCAGCGTCAGCGCATCATTACGCCTGACCAGCACCTCTGAACCCAGTTCGCAAAAATACTGGTACAGGTTGTAGGTAAAGGAGTCGTAGTTGTCGATAAGTAGCAGCATATCTTTATTGATCAGCGGATAAATGACGCCAGAGCGTCATCGATATCATGCTGACCACGCATGATGTCGAATGAATGTGCCGAGTCTGAAGAGTTGAGAGGCGGTTGTCCAGATACGAGGTGGAAACAATCGGTACAGAACGTCAATGTGGCGCAGAACGCGGGGATAAAAATCTGCCGACATCACGGGAAAACCCCGGTCAATGATGGCCGGGGCACTCCGCGATAACCGGGCTCTCACCCGGTTTCATTACGCAGCAACATCGGATTGAACTGCTTTCTAAACTCAATGGGGGTCGCACCGGTGTAGCGCTTAAACATCTTTTCAAAATGGCTCAGGTCGCCATAGCCGCAATCCAGATAGAGATTAGTAATGCGGCTCATGGGGTGACACTCCAGCCGCTGGCAGGCATAGAAAATGCGGGTCTGATTCAGAATCTGTTTAAACGATAAACCCAGACTGTGCTTGAGCAGATAAGAAAGATGCGACGGACTGATATGCGAATTCTCCGCCAGTTCAATCAGCGTCACTTCACGTTGAAAATGCTCGCCCAGGTACAGCAGCGCTTTGATCACCGAGGGGTGAAACTGCTGCAACGCGTCCTGATCACGGCTCAATACCGCATCACACAATGAGCGGTTAATCCGCCGTCCTTCCCCCTTTTGTGCCAGCTCCGTTGGGGGGATAATATGCGGCAGAATACGGCTGGCCTGAGCCAGACTAATCTCAGCATCCTCACTGAGCATTAATAGCCGGGCAATGCTGTGCCACAACTGCCTGACATTGCCGGGCCATTCGTAATGGTGCAGATAAAACAGCACGTCAGGATGCAATATCTGCCGGACCGATTGACGGTACGCCTGCCAGGCCGCGTGGACCAATTCGACTATCTCCGGCGTTTTGCCTTTCAGGGCCGACACAGACAATAGTTGGCACCCGAAGGTCGACATCAGTTGTGCGCCGGGTTGTGTCGGCAACGCACCGCGCTCTGTCGGCGCGGCTATCAACCCAAATACCAGCCGCAGACCATTGCGACCGGCCTGTTCATCCTGCAATTGTGTCAGCAACGTCTGTTGTTGTTGTTCGGTCAGGGCATCAAAGCCCGGTATGCACAGCGTCAACCGATGATCGTCAGGCAGTGAGGCAAAAATATCACTTACCTGTTTCGTTGGGTCACCTTCGCCGCCAAGCTCGACATAACGCCCTTGGGATGCCAGCAGCCTGGCTCGAATATAGCTGGTGATATCAGACAGATCGGCACCCGGTTCGCCATACAGCAGAATCGGCTGGCCAGACAGCAATAACCGATCGATTTGCCCACGCAGCGCGGAGGGTAAAAAGATGAATTCAGGAATATGCCTTCCTACCGAATAACCCGCCAGAGGGATCTTTTCAGCAGGAATATTTTTTAGTTTACCAGGTAGTATATTTTCTGTTTTCACGGGAAAATCCTTTATTCAACTCCTGCCAGCGTACATTGCACAATAATGTACTCCTTCATAAGAACGGGTATGGCTGATGCAACGCCACCGTCTTATTTCAACCGCTATTCCAACAATAAAAACCAATATCCCTACCATCAGTCATTCGGGTTGCCAAAGGTGGTGACACAGCGAACCCTCCGGCGCTTACGCCGGTAAATGGCTGGCGCACACCGGCAACCTGAAATGTGATAGCGATATACCCTGTCGAAAAATCGTCCTGACTACACCCTGGTAAAATAAAGTAAATCCCTTTACTGTTTTTATTTATTATCACCGCGAACATGAGATAAAAATAAAATGCTTTCCCTGCTGGCACTCGAATTCAACGCACAACGCCAACATGGTGATGTGACCGCGACAATTCATGCCTGTGCTGTCTATAATCACCCGCCCCCACGACAATTATTCGAGGGTTAATATGGCTTTCGTTAAAATATTATTTTCTATGTCTACAATCAGGTCTTATTTGCCTCATTCATAACCAACATGTTATATATCCCGGCAAAAATAAACGCGATACATTTACACTCATCGTGAGTCACGTCACGAGAAACCCGCTCATCCGAGGGTAAAATGAGATTATCTACCGTGACATCAAAGAATTTCGCAAATTTACACAACGTTTGCCTGGAAATAGGCTTGCCTAACTCGGCTCTTTTTACTGTAGAGATAGAGATATAACACTTCGACTCAAGACTCAGCTCCGACAATTTCTCCTGACTTAATTTTTTTTTAGCCTCAGGTCTTTGATCACTGCGGTGTTCAAGAAAAATCCATTGTTAGACATACATTCCCCTCTGCAATAAAAATTAATACGCTCTTTTTATGGCACTATTTTCATGACACGCTCTAAACACCAACCCTCATTTACTGTGGGTTGATATTCATGCATATGAATCATGCAGAGCCACAATCGAACCTATTAATTCGTTATGATGTACATTCACCGAACGTCATATCCCCTGATTTTGACAATATAATTATTACCGTATTACATCACTGTATTTTTTCTTATTATGAAGAAATGGTGCACGGCCATATGGCCGTGCACCATTGTCGATTAGCTCAGTACGCCGCTCAGCGCGCCCTGGCCTGCTTTTTTCAGCAGATTCAGCGCTTCACCCCAGAAAGCCGGGTTGACGCCAGAGGCTTTGGCTTCAGCAACACGGTTAGCGCGGTTCACATTCTGTGCTTGGGTTGGAAGTTTCATGGTGTTTCTCCTTGAGTGTATTTACATCGTATTTTGGGGATATCCCCAGGTTAATGCCCCCAACTGGCGGCAAATCTTAAAACCGAGAACAAACGGCAAGCCGGTATTAATAGGCATGCCAGCTACGCAGCGTGCCGATGGTGACCGGCATGACATCGCTGACGTCAATGGTGTAGCGATACAGTTTGCGGGCAGCGGTAAGACGCTCTTTCGGGTTGAAGAACTCCAGCACCACGTCCCAGCAATCGGATTCCGGGCGGCTGACCGGGCTGCGCTCTGCGCTGATTTTGTTCAGGAATAATCCTTCAGCGAAGGCGTCATCGAAGATTTCCTTCATCTGATACGCGTTAGTGGCCGCATAGTTAATCGCGCGCTCATTCGACTCGTAACCACGGTTACGCAGCTCGTAGTAAATACGGTTGATGAAGTTGATCAGCTCTTTGGATTTCGGCGTACCGACGGCGCTTTCGCCCATCAGCATTTTCGAAATATCCTGGGATTCCCAGTTGAACATGCCGCGTAATACCGGGCTGATGGTCGGAATCACTTGGCCGTTGAACAGCCGCGTTTCACCGCTGATAATCCCGGCGATAGAAACGCGCTCTACGCCTTTGGTTTCCTGTTCGTACAGGAATTCCACCAGACGGGCGTATTCCAGCACCGCGAACTGCGCATCCGGTTTAATGGCGTACACCGGAATACCGTCGATTTTTAATGTCCAGATCAACGCGTTGGATTGCTCCGCGTTATCGCCGGTATTCAAATGTTCGGCCATTTGCACCGGATCAAACGGATAGCCGCTTTTATTTCCCATGACCTGGGTGAAGTAATCCAACCGCGCTTCGGTACCGAAGTCATAGCCAACCTGGCCGATAACAAAAATCTTTTCCTGATCGCGCACCGTGCGCGCATCCAACGCAGAAGACTGCGGCATAATCCGCCGGGCGGGCGCATGCACATAATGGTTGGCCGCCGGGTCGCTGATTTTGGGGAACGCCAGGCCAGCGTCACGCGATGGCGCACTCACTTCGGTACTCAGGCTGGAAGGCGCCAGTACGGCATCATCGCCCAACGCCACATCCTGAATGTCCTGATGGGTGTCGATAATTGAGGGAACCAGCAGCTCCACAGCGGCAGGCTCAATATTTTTTTCTTCAGTTGACATGGTCATGATCCTTTTGGGTGGTTGGTGAGAGAATTCCTGTGCTATTTGCCGGAATACTTTCTGAATATTTAATCGGTATATCACTGACTCCCGATTAGCTGCCGTTGACAACACCAGTGGGGTCGCTGTAGTAAACAGCAGGTCCCGAATAATTTGTGGCGCACGACAATGCCCCGCTACATTTATTGCCCTCATGATTAATGCCGATATCGCCGACACCACCGGGGCAGAAAAACTACTGCCAGAGACAACAGACAGATCATAATTCGGCGTAGCAACAGGAATGGATACACCGGATGCCAGCAACATTTTCTTTCTCAGTTTCAACCCATAGTTATTAAATGGAGCGGGCAACCCTTCTTTATCGCAGGCACCAACAGCCAGAACAAAATCCATTGATGCCGGTAATGACTCACTATTGCGGCCTTCATTACCGACAGCCGCCACAATCAACACGCCGTCTTTTTCACAATCGTCAATGGCTTTACGTAATTCATCCGTTCCCTGACCATTTATCGATAATGATGCGCCACTCACATTAATAATATGGCAGCCATGTAAACGGGCATCACGAATCGCCTTTGCCAGGGTGCGTTCAGAGCAGCCATGAATATTTCCCCGTTCATCCTCATGAAATACAGGGATACTCAAAATAGTGGCTGCCGGTGCAATACCAACGCCTTTGCCACCAATAATGCTGCTGACTGCCGTTCCGTGTGAGGTCGTTTTATTTTCCTGTGCAGCCAGGCTTTCAATGGTTAAATGATTTAATATCGGGTGATGACTATCAATGGCACCATCAATAATACCGATTTTTACTCCCTCTCCATTTATCCCTAATTGCTGCAAGCCCGATAGCGGATTATCAACGAATACATCACGAGTGTTCGACGAGTGCATCATCATTCTCTTTCCTGAATGTGGAATTTAAAATCCCCGGTGTTTTCAGACCACTCCGCTCGCAAGAGAATAACAACCACTACTATTGCATGAATGATAACCATGCTGTCCGGTTATATTTTCTTTTACTCTGGAGCTGGCGCAGAACTTTCACACAGTAAACACAGTCTGTCTCAATAAATGTCATCGTCATTTATGATTTAAACGACCTGCGATGCAGCATTTATTTATCCTGAACGAATAAACTCATACTAGCCTTACTTAAAGAATATTTTGGTATCACTTTAGTATCAGTTTTATCAGATCCAGGTCGCTCAATAGGTTACCTATAATCTGCCAAGAAAATACTGAAAACTTATTGAACAACGTACCCCATTTTAAAAAGACGGGATGTTCACGTCGCGGTGGAAAATATCGGTTCCAGATAAACCGGCGTTGCCTTGCCGAATTGACCTCTGGCACCGGTATTGTCCACAGCATCACATTTATCAGTTAAAAACACGTTTATCAGTTAAAAGCGCGTTTAGCCTTCGCCAGATAGTTTTTACGATCGGCCAGGCCATTCAGGCCGCCATTAATCCTACGAGTGATCCCGTTGATATCATCCTGATCGGCCAGCTCGTTGAGACCGTTCTTTTTCCAGAACCAAATTGCCGCCGCCACTGAAACGTCTGGATTCTGGCTAATCAGGTCAGGATTGGTCACCAGATCCTGACCAATGGCGCTGCCACAGGCACGATAGTTATCCCGCCCCGTCAGTTGAATCAGCCCTCGACCGCGATACTTCCAGCCATCACCGGTTTGTGTCGCACCGTTACCCAATCGGTTGGCGTAAACAATATTGGCGATAGCTTCGGGGTTGCGTTCACACTGTGCGGCCATCTCATCCGTGGTGAAATACCGCCCGAACACCGAGCGCAGCCCTTTGGCGCTGTAATTCAAATTCTCCACCCGGGCGCGCAATTCATTGCTCTCGTGCGCAATCTGGGCAATAAAGTGCGCAAAACGCAAAGGGGTATCGATCTGCGCCGCGTTGCATTCCTGCTGTAATGCCGGCTGAAATTGCGTGAGATCGTCGGCACTGGCGGTCGTCATTACCTTTTTTAATTTTTCCTGACTAATTTCAAGAGTCATTCGGTTTCCTCCTCAATGGCTTGACGCAGTCAGTTTGCAGAGGAAGACGCTTCCCTCTCTTGGGGAAATCTCGGTAAAAAGCAGGGGAACATGCAGCAAAATCGGGGGAAATCAGGACATCATGAGCCTGCGCCCCGGTCATCAACCGGGGCAACGAAGCAAAACAGCAGTATTCCTGTGCATGCGACGAGACCAGGCATCGAGAAGCCACGTTTATTGAAATGGCGTCTGATGCTCGACCAACTCCCACACCAGGTAACAGAGGAAGGCGCAGCCGACCACCACCAGCACCATCGTCATCCCCTCTGGCCCCATGCGGTCCATCATGAAACCGATGCCAATCAAACCGGCAATACCACCAAGGGAATCCATCATGGTGTAACTCATGTTGGCAGACATCTGCTGCTGTGGAGGAAAACGATCGCCAATCAGCGACAAACCAATGCTGTACACACCGCCCATGCTCCCACCCCAGAGATACAACAACACCAGTGTGGCACCGTAGTCGGCGTACACCGCCAGTGCCAGAAACACTGCGCATACCACCGAGCAGAAAATACAAAACGCGACGATCCATTGCCGGTTGACCCAATCCGATAACAGGCTGACGGCCATACCAAGCGTCACGCTGCCCAACATGAACATGGTCATCAGCAACGATGCCCGCTCGTCCGTCAATCCATCACTCATACCGTACAAGGTCAGGAAATTGGGTAAACCGTAGAAACTGACGCCCCCCACCAACGCGGAAACCAGAATGGCGCGGGCATGACGGCAGACAAAGCGAAAACGAACCGCAGAAACCGTCCCCGACTGCGGGTTGATGTGGGCAATCCACACCAGCAGCAGCGAGCTCAGGCTAAGCAACGCGGTCAGCCAGAACCGCTGTGCCATCGATACCTGCGTCAGTTGCAGCAAGACCGGTCCCAACGCCACACCCAACGACAGCGCGGCAGAAAACAGCCCCATCACCACGCCGCGCCGCCGTAGTGGCAACTGGTTAAGCCAGGTCTGTAGCAGGATCAACTGCATCCCGGTACACAGCCCGTACCCCAAAATACTGACCAGCCAGCCGGGATAAAACTGTTGCCACGCCATGCTGACGCACAGCCCGGCTCGCAGCAACACCAGTAACAGCGTTGACCACACCAGTCCTATCCACTGAATCAGTCGGCTCAAGCGCCGATGGAATAGCAGCACGCCAATGATTTCGCAGGCCATCGCCACGCCTATCCACAAATTGTTATGACCTTGCAGGTTCATCAGCACCGGGATGGTGACGTAATTGATGCCGGAGACCAGTTGAATCAAGAACGTTTGCATGATCAACAGGATGGGTAATAACCGCCGTATCATAACGCCTCCGGATATTTAGGTACCCGCCAGCTCAGCCATAGCTGCCCTTTCTCCACCTGTCGGATAGCCACGTGTGCGGATGCAGCCTCTGCCTGCCAGAGCAAAAAGCGTCGCCACCAGTCCGCCGAGTCACCGTCTTCGCCCTTGTCCGGTTCACCGGTTCGTATCAGCAGGATATCCAGCACCCAATACAGCAACGCTTCTTCCTGCAAGTGCACCTCAATCCTCAACGGTTGCTGCGCCAATTGCCGCCACAGTTGGAAGCTCTGCAACCAGAAACCACGGTAATAATCCGGTGAGAAATAGGCGTCCAGCGCGTCGGTGGGTACGGTCGTTAGCATGGAGGCTGGGCAGGGCAATAATGACAGCGCGGTGTTTTGCCACCATGCGGATAAATTACTCTGCAACGCGCTGTGATTGTCCCGCACAGCCGGGTCTACGCTGGTGGTGTCTGCGGAGAGAGTGATGGATGTCATGTCCAGCGGTGAGCGGGCAGGCGTGCCACCACGTAAAAACAACAGCGGCAGCGTCTGGTCATACAGCCGTTCCATTTGTAAGGGGGATGTGGCGTGTAACAACGCGTGGTAAGCCTGTTCGCGCAATGCCAGTTGCCTGCTTACCTGCTGGCTGCTGCGCCGCATCCACCACACCGCCAGTCCGACGACCAAGCCGAGAAACAGAATGGTAATGATGGCCTTACGAAATACCTGATTGAGCGCCTCTAACCGCTGATAAAAACGTGATAACTCAAGATCCATCGCCAGTACGCCACGAAACGTCCCCTGTCGGTCATAAAAAGGCGCGTAGGCGCTGATGAAAACGCCCCATTCGTCCCGGTACGGTTGGTCCGACACCCCGGTTTTATGTTCCCGCAGCGCCGCCACCAGTTCCGATGGCGCATTGTCATAGACCTGCATCAACGCCGGAGGCAGATCAGGAATGCCGTCGCCATCATTGTCGTTTTGCGGACTGGGGTTGACGACAAAGCGCACCTTGTCCTGATCCAGTATCGTGGTATAGATGTAACGCACATCCTGCGACGCCTGGCGAATACGCTCCAGTTGCACAGCCAGTTGCCGGTAAAGCGGATCATCACGCTCGGTATGCGCGGTGATGTTCTGGTGCTCATCGCCAGACAGGGTGGAGGCGGCCGCTCGCACGTTCGACAACAAGCCGATCTTAATTTCCTGCTCCAGCGCGTTGATAGACTTGTGGTAAACCATGTAGGTCGAAAACCCCAGCAAGCCGATAAAAATCAGGCTGGCGAACAACGCTTCAACCAGCGCTGCCCGTGAAGGTGAAACGTTCATAGCGTGATCCCCCGAATAACCAGCATCCCGCCTATCGCCAGAAAGCTGAGCGGAAAAACCAGACGACAGCGGCGTATCAATCGCTCATCTTCCACGCCGTTCGCCTGACGATGATGGGCAAAGATAATCAGCAAAATCGCCGCGAAAATGCTGCCATACCCGGCGATGATCATCTGATCGATGATTGTGGTGTAAGGCAGGCGTGGCAGAATATTGCTGGTGTAAAACGCATAGGCCACCACAGTCAGCATCAGCGTGAACGAGGTCTGCAAACGCTCGGAAAACGATTCGAGCCAGAACACGCTCCAGGAAGCGGCGATAATCAGCCCCAGCGGCAGGATAAAACTCCACAGGTAGTAGGATGGGTTGCGAACCGCGTCTATCTGCACCGTAATACGGGAAAATTCGTTCTGGTTGGGCTGCACACTGCTCAAATGGTCATAACGAATATCGCTGATATGGGTGGCGGCTTTTCCCCGAATCCACCACTCGTCTATCTCTTCGTTATCAATATTTTCGGTATAAACCTGGATGCTACTGAATCGCAATTGCTGGTTGTTATAGGAAAACGGCTCCAGTTCCAGCACGAACTGTTGGTGATCAAACGGGAACAGGCGGAAATCCATGTCATTACTGAACGAACCCAAAAAGCGGGCGTTATAGATAACCCGGCCATCGGGAAACAGCATCAGGCGCTTATTACCGGTATCCGGGCTGCCAACCACGTTGATGAATTCCAGTGCCGGTACCCACAAGCCATTCTTAATCCACCACTCGATCTGGTTGTTTTCAACGATCAAGGGTTTGTCGCCGGGTGTTTTGCGTGGTTTACCAGTCCATTGCGCGACCAGATACCCATCCACCTTGTAGGTTTGCTCGAGGGTGTTTACGCCGTAAATTTTATTGATAAAAATACTCACACTCACATCGACCGGTCGGGTATCCGGCGCGTTATCCGCCACCGCCGCCCACACCGCTCCCCCCCAAAATAGACACCCCGCTGCAATGCATGCCCATAGCGTTCGCATAATCACACCTCCGTAACCGGCGCAAAAGCACCGGGCTGTCTGAGCGCCCACAGCAGGCTATCTACCAGTGCCTGATGACAATGCGGCAACACCACCAGATGGCAGAATCGCCTCGGCGTTCCCTGCACGACCACCTGATCGCTGGATAACGAAAACCGTTCAATCACCGACGGGTGTGGCGCACTGAATTGCACCATCAGCGAGCCGCGGATTAACGGCAGTACCACTAACCGCTCCCGGCCAGGGTCAAGGCGTTCAAACAGATAGCGAAGTTGCTGGTATGCGTAGCGTTGTACCTCGTGACAACGGCGGATCATCTCCTGCTGTCCTGGCTCGCCCAAACGGCACAACTGGTTCCACAACACCACCGCCGACAAACCGGGACGCGAGCCGGATAACGTTGCCTCACCGCTACCGATATAGTTCGGGCGATTGAGTGCCACCGCACGATACGCTTCAGGCAGCATCACAATGCCGCACGGCCACGGCATACTTAACCATTTGTACGGGCTGGCGCAGATGGAATGCAGTGATGCCGCCTGTGCATCAATCGCCAGTTGACGCCCTTCCGGCTCCGGCCAGAACGGCAGATAATTCGACGACAACGCCCCGTCCATGTGCAGCCAATAGTGGCGTTGCTGCGGGGTATTCGGCGGCAGTAATCGCTGCAATTGCGCCGTAATCTGCGCCCAGTCGTCACAGGCACCGCTAAACGTCGTCCCACTGGTCAGGCAGATAATCACCGGCCGTCGGTAGCGATGAAAAAACACCACCAGTTGCAACAGGCTCTCTACGTCCACGCGCCCGGCATCATC
The DNA here is from genome assembly GCF_000406165.1 of Dickeya zeae NCPPB 2538. NCBI lineage: Bacteria > Pseudomonadati > Pseudomonadota > Gammaproteobacteria > Enterobacterales > Pectobacteriaceae > Dickeya > Dickeya zeae. The sequence goes on from NZ_CM001977.1 coordinate 4,065,384, forward strand.
GCAGGGCAGCGCCTGTGGCCAGACACCGGCAGTAATCGGGCAACGCCCCAACGCCGGACCGGCTTGTGCGGGGGTCGCCAGTTGCAATACCCGGCACGCCTTGGCCAGTGAATAGTGGCTGCGCTCGGAATACAGGACCACGGGCGCGTAGCGCGCATGCGCAGTGGACGGCCAATGGGTGGTCGCCGCGCCACACAGAAAATCGCGCGCATTCCACAGCGCAAACAGGTTGCCTTCCGTCGACCCCATCGCCGTCAGGTAACCCCAGTACGGCGATGGCAAACGCCACAGTTGGGCGTAATACGCCAGCACCGCCCGTTCAAAACGCTTGCTGTTGACCTGATAAGCACCGGGTTCCATGCTGTCTCCCAGGTTCAGCAGGTTCATCTCCAGCAATGGACGCAACCCGGCATCGAAGCCACCCTGTTGGTTGGTCTGAAACCCGGCAAAATGCCGTTGCTGCTCCTCCATGTGCGCAATGTAATCGCGCAAAATTCGCCTTCGTACCACATCATGCAGCCCATCGGCCAAAATCGTCAGTTCATCAACTGGTTGCATATCCCCCACCCTTTGCTCATGTCAGTGATAAGAGCAGAGTAAGAAATCGCCCGCTTCACGAGCGCGGCTGTTCAACGTGGAAATACGGCGAAATGCGGGAGAGAAGCCACCGGGTGACACAACCCGGTCAGTTAACGGGCATACCACCGCGCCTGTGAACAACTTCACAATTCATTCCAAACCAAAACTATGAAGATTTACTGAATAGTTATTGCCAAACCTGTTATCGAAACCCGTTAGCGTGAGCCTGCTCAAAACTATTAAAAAATCTATTCGATCCAGATAGTGAAATGGCATTTCGCTTGTTGAAGTGTTCGATTTTTACACTAAAACTGAGTCTGGTGACCGACATGCATGGACAGCTTTCATCTACCGGCATACCGGCCAACGTCCACTACGGGCGCAGGGAAAAACTCATGCCCACAAACTTATTGATGGTTTAGAGAAAAGGAATACAGGCTATGAAATCACTCATTACCCCGATTACCGCTGGACTGTTACTGGCACTCAGCCAACCCGCGCTGGCTGCTACCAATACCGGCGGTTACGCCGCAACAGCGGGGGGCAACGTGACGGGTGCGGTCAGCAAGACGGCCACATCGATGCAAGATATCGTCGATATCATCGCAGCAGCCCGTCTGGATGCTAACGGCAAAAAGGTGAAAGGCGGTGCGTACCCACTGGTCATCACCTATACCGGTAATGAAGACTCGCTGATCAACGCGGCGGCAGCCAATATCTGCGGCCAGTGGAGCAAAGACCCCCGTGGCGTGGAAATCAAGGAGTTCACCAAAGGCATCACCATCATCGGCGCTAACGGCTCATCCGCTAACTTCGGTATCTGGATTAAGAAATCCTCTGACGTCGTGGTGCAAAACATGCGTATCGGCTACGTCCCGGGCGGGGCTAAAGATGGCGACATGATCCGCGTGGATGATTCGCCGAACGTCTGGGTTGACCATAACGAATTATTCGCCGCCAACCATGAGTGCGACGGTACGCCAGACGGCGACACCACCTTTGAAGCAGCCGTCGATATCAAAGGGGCGTCAGATTACGTCACCGTTTCCTACAACTACATCCACGGTGTGAAAAAAGTGGGGCTGGACGGTTCCAGCAGCAGCGATACCGGCCGCAACATCACCTATCACCATAACCGCTATAACGACGTGAACGCCCGCCTGCCGTTACAACGCGGCGGTCTGGTGCATGCTTACAACAACCTGTACACCAATGTCACCAGTTCCGGTCTCAACGTGCGTCAGAACGGCCAGGCCTTGATCGAAAACAACTGGTTCGAAAATGCAGTGAATCCGGTGACATCCCGTTATGACGGCAAGAATTTCGGCACCTGGGTGCTGAAAAACAACAACATTGCCAAACCGGCTGACTTCTCGACCTACGGCATCACCTGGACGGCGGACACCAAACCTTACGTGAATGCGGATAGCTGGACCTCCACTGGTACCTTCCCGGCAGTGAGCTATAGCTACAGCCCGGTTAGCGCGCAGTGTGTGAAGGACAAACTGGCTAATTACGCCGGTGTGGGTAAAAACCTGGCCACGCTGACCAGCGCCGCCTGTCAGTAACCCAGCAATCAATAACCCGGTAATCGAGCAGGCAATCGCCTGCTCTTTTCCCGGTATGGATCAGCCTGCCACTCATCTGGTGAATGAATTTACTAATCGGCAGGTTTTTAATTATTAAAGGTTATAACCAGCAGGTCAGAACTCCGTCCACAAAGAGTGACGTCTGTCAAAATTTGAAAAAACATAACCATTACTAATAATGAACTGCCGTTTCACCTATTGAAATGTCGTCTTTTTGAGCTAAAACTGAGCACAGGTTGATTCATGCGATTCGGTTTTACTTATGTGTACCCTGCATGAGTTGTGTGACTGAACGGCAGTTAATGCCCCTGCAACATGAAGCATGACGGGAATATCGCGGCTGCATCAACCACCAATAAGGGCATGTGGAACGATAAATGCCCATTTCATATTTTTTTAAAAAACAGGAACACGACTCATGAAATCACTCATTACTCCCATTGCCGCCGGTCTGCTGCTGGCATTCAGTCAATCCAGCCTGGCTGCGGATACCGGCGGTTATACCAAAACGGACGGTGGTAACGTCACGGGCGCGGTTAGCAAAACGGCTGCGTCCATGCAGGATATTGTAAATATCATCGATGCCGCCAAAGTGGATGCCAACGGTAAAAAAGTGAAAGGCGGTGCCTACCCGCTGATTATCACCTATACCGGTAACGAAGACAGTCTGATCAACGCGGCAGCCGCCAACATTTGCGGTCAGTGGAGCAAAGATGCTCGTGGCGTGGAAATCAAAGACTTCACCAAAGGCATCACCATCATCGGTGCCAACGGTTCTTCCGCGAACTTCGGTATCTGGATAGTCAACTCCTCCGATGTTGTGGTACGCAACATGCGTCTCGGCTACATGCCAGGCGGCGCTCAGGATGGCGACATGTTCCGTATCGACAACTCGCCGAACGTCTGGCTGGACCATAACGAGCTGTTTGCGGCAAACCACGAATGTGACGGTACCAAAGACGGCGACACCACCTTTGAATCCGCCTTCGACATCAAAAAAGGTGCTACTTACGTCACCATCTCCTACAACTACATCCATGGTGTGAAGAAGGTCGGTCTGGCGGGCTTCAGTTCTTCTGACAGCGCTGAACGCAACATCACCTACCATCACAACGTTTACAACGACGTTAACGCCCGTCTGCCGTTGCAACGCGGTGGTAATGTCCATGCGTACAACAACCTGTACACCAATATCACCAGCTCTGGCCTGAACGTCCGTCAGAATGGCAAAGCGCTGATCGAAAACAACTGGTTCGAAAATGCGGTAAGCCCGGTAACCTCACGCTATGACGGCAGCAATTTCGGTACCTGGGTACTGAAGAATAACAACATCACCAAACCGGCCGATTTTGCGACTTACAACATTACCTGGACAGCCGACACCAAGGCTTACGTCAACGCCGACAGCTGGACGTCCACCGGCACCTACCCGACTGTGCCTTACAGCTACAGCCCGGTTAGCGCCCAGTGCGTGAAGGACAAACTGGCTAACTACGCCGGTGTTGGCAAAAACCTGGCAACACTGACCAGTGCAGCCTGTAAGTAATACGCTCCCGTCAGCCTGACTGACCTCTGGAACGTCCTGCGCCCGGCAAAACCGGGCGCAGGACGCATGATTGATTCAGGGCGGGAGAGCCATCATTACTCACCCGCCTTTTGTTTGACAGCACCTTGCTATCAGACCGAACACGCCCCGGCATAGGGATCAAGCCATCATGAAACATACCCTTTTATTTACATTGCTATTCAGTACCTGCGTGCTGACTGCTCAGGCCGCCAGCACCGCCGCCCCTGACCTGAAAGGATTCGGTACCGAGACGGTAGCCGGCAGCGGCGGCAAAGTTATCCGCGTCACCACGCTGGCTTCCAGCGGTGCCGGCTCGCTGCGCGAAGCATTGGCCACCAAAGGCCCGCGAGTTATCGTGTTCGAAGTGGGCGGTATTATTGACCTCAACGAGCAGGACATTCGGCTCGCCGAGCCTTACGTGACCATTGCCGGGCAAACCGCGCCGTCACCCGGTATTACCCTGGTCAAGGGTGGCATGATGATCACCACCCATGATGTCCTGATGCAGCATATCCGTTTCCGCATTGGTGATAACGGTCACGCCAAGAAGAGTGGTTTTGAGAAAGACGTATCGTTGTATGGACCGAATGCCTACAACGTCGTCGTGGATCACTGTAGCTTTGCCTGGGGTACGGATGAAAACCTGTCGGTTTCAGGCCCGCGTTACGACGGCCAGTCCGGCACCGCCCATAACGTTACCTTCTCGAATAACATTATTGCGGAAGGTCTGTACGACTCCAGCCACTCCAAAGGCATCCACTCGATGGGAACGCTGGTGCACGATAACGTGACCAACGCGGCGATCATCGGCAACCTGTATGCCCATAACAATGAACGCAACCCATGGTTTAAAGGTGCAACCACCGGCGTTGTGGTCAACAACCTGATCTACAACCCAGGAATTTGGGGTATCCGCATCGGGGCGATACAAAGCGAGTGGGAAGGCCGCTCTTTGCCGGTGAACGCCAAAGTCGCGATCGCCGGTAACGTGATGTATTACGGTGCCAACACCAAATCCGATCTCTCACTGGTCGGCAGCAATACCACTGGCGGCGATGTCTGGATGAGCGACAATCTGGCTTTCGATAAAGCAGGCAAAGCCGTCGCGCAGACCTCCGGTACCGGCATTAACCTGCTGAAGTCCGCCCCCGTTTGGCCCACCGGGTTGACGGCGCTCAGTCCCTCGTCGGTAGCCAATCAGGTAACGCAGCACGCCGGTGCGCGACCGAAAGACCGCGACGCGGTGGACAAACGCATCGTTAGCGATTTCCAGAAACGTAGCGGTACCTTCGTCAACAGCCAGAGCGAAGTCGGTGGTTATCCCACCGCGACCGCGACTACGCGTACATTGACGGTACCATCCAGCGGTGTGGACAGTTGGCTGCAACAAATGGCGAAAGACCTGGAATAACCCCCCACCCGAATGCATTACCAACGCGTTAAAAAATAGAAGGGAACCTGCTGCAGGTTCCCTTTTTTCTGTTGGCATAACGCGCTTATACCCTAAATAATTCGAGTTGCAGGAAGGCGGTAAGCGAGTGAATCCCGATGAGCTTACTCAAGTAAGTGATTCGGGTGAACGACAACTCTGCCGGGAGCAGAGTTGAACGCAGCGTGCTGCGGCCCTGAAAGGGCGAGGCCCAGGGATGGGCCGAGTAATGCAACCAACACACCTGCAACTTGAAGTATGACGGGTATATTGACAACAACCATCGCTAAACCGTATATCAATACTATCAAACACAGCGACACAGACCGACATCGCAAAAACAGACACACAGCAAAACAGGCCGGACAGGTCATCATCAGGATGACGATGCCATTGCGTTGCCGAACGACATCCTATTCGGCCCTCCTGATCCTCACCCTAGTCGGGCACTATTCCGCCACGCTACGCGGTATCCTGCCATCGGACGGCAATAAACAGGCAAGCAACGAGTACAGACGTTCAGACACGCTTTTTATATCGTGTGCCTGCCTTGTCATGCTCCTGTACTGCAAATTCACTATATTTGGATTTGCTACTGTGTCGGTATCAATAAAGCCGACCGCAGTAAGGAAGAAGAATAAAATCTAACTGATATTCCGCTGAGCATTCACGAATAACAACGAATGCCAGTGACAGTCACTTTTTGCTTTTTTTTATTTTGAGGTGATACATGCGAGTCGATGTCCCCACAATGTTCATGATGATCATCGTCTCAAGTTTTGCCCTGGCCCTGTGTGTGCGCTGGGCAGCGCATAACCATCGGGATCGGGAATTGATGATTTGTACATGGGCATTAGTTTTCCACGGCACAGCCTACACATTGTATGCATTACGCGGCCAAATTCCTGACACGCTATCCATCATCCCTTCTAACATCCTGATTGCGCAGGCCTACTCACTACTGCTTCTGTCTGTCGCCACGTTCCAGCAACGGCGTGTTCCCCACTGGTTGTTGTGGATGCCAGCGGTATTTGCCGCCGTGTTCTTTAGCATCATGCTGGATAACCAGAAAGCCCGCACACTGGTCAGTAGTATTCTGTGCATGCTACAAGCCTTTGTGGTGATTGGGTATTTGTTGACACAGGCAACCGATCAACCGGTTCGGGGACGCAACCTGATGGTATTGGGGCTGACGGTGAATATCCTCAGCCTTATCCATCGACTATTGTTGTTACTATCCAGCGGTAATTATCCGACTTCATTACTCGCCAGTGCCCCGGCACTGACGATTATCAATGTGGCGAGTCTCGCCACACTGCTCTTCATTGCCAACGGGCTGATCATGATGACGAAGGATCGTTCAGACCATCTCAACAGCCTGATGCTGCGCCAGGACAACCTGACAGGCTGTTGGAACCGCATCCGGGTACAAGAGATAGCCCGCCAGGAAATGGACCGTCTGGAGCGATACGGCTACCCCGTGTCGTTGCTGATGTTCGACCTGGATCATTTTAAGAAAGTAAACGACGATTACGGCCACGCAACGGGGGATGAAGTACTCAAAGCATTCGCGCACATTGCTCGTACTACGCTGCGCACTACCGATGTACTGGGGCGATGGGGAGGCGAAGAGTTCGTCGCAATTCTGCCGTCTACCGGTATCGGCGGTGCGATACTGACCGCTGAACGCATCAGGCAGGCGCTCGAATCACAACGTTTTTCCAACGGTCTGCAGGTGACAACCAGCATTGGTATTGCCGTTTGTCAGTCTACCGACCATTGGGAAAGCTGGCTAAGCCGGGCCGACTCCGCGCTCTACCGTGCTAAAGCGGCAGGCCGTAACCGTGTCGAAACGGAAGCACTGATTGTCGATAATTCGTTGATGGTGTTGCCAGATACCAATCTGGTTCATCTGACCTGGCACTACAGTTACGCTACCGGTCATCCGGATGTCGACAGAGAACACCAGAACCTGTTTCGTCAGGCTAATGCGCTATTGCAGATAATACTGCGTAGCGGAACACGGGAAGAATTCTCACAGCAGGTCAGCCAGCTTATCGATTTACTGCACGAGCACATGCAGCATGAAGAGCAAATGCTGCGCGAAAAGCAGCATCCAGACGTCGGTTATCACGCCCGTTTACACAGCCACCTGCTCTATCGGGCAAGCGAGCTACTACAACGGTTTGAGCAGCAGCAGATAGGTATGACGGAGCTATTCCACTACGTGGTGTACGAAGTGATCACTCAGCACATGCTAATTGATGACAAAAAGCTGTCGCTGTCTAAAAAATAATTGGAGCAGTTTCCCCACACCGCGGCATCCTGCTGCGGGAATGGGGAAATGATGCGAAAGACATGTCAAACCAACAGGCGATTACTTCTTAATCACTTTTGCTGACTGAATGACGATAGGTTTCGTCGGTACATTCTGGTACGGCCCGACATTGTCGGTCTGGACTTGAGAAATCTTGTCTGCGACCTCCATGCCTTTGACGACTTTACCGAATACCGCGTAGCCAAAATCACGCTGACCGTGATCCAGAAAAGCGTTGTCCGCTACATTGATAAAGAACTGACTGGTGGCGCTATCTTTTTCACTGGTACGCGCCATAGCAATAGTGCCGCGCAGGTTACGCAGACCATTATCCGCTTCATTCTTGATAGGCGGATTGGTGGCTTTCTGTTTCATATCACTGCTAAAACCGCCAGCCTGAACCATGAACCCTGGGATGACCCGGTGAAAAATAGTGCCATTGTAAAAACCGCTGTTGACATAATCGACAAAGTTTTTCACGGAAATCGGCGCTTTTTGATCATCCAGCGCCAGTTCAATGTTACCTGCGGTGGTTGTCAGCAACACGTGAGTGGACGTGGTAGCGGCAAAAGCCGGTGAAAAAGCGGTCAGGGCAAATACAGTCACTACCGCTGCCAGTATACGTTTTGACATGAAGCATTCCTTTTGAGGATCAACGACAGAAAGCGTACCGATTTTAAATAGCCGTACCTTTCTGCGCCACCCATTTACCTTTTTTTACGCGATCACGGCCACCCATTGGCGAAAAAAAGAGCACTATTTGCTCTCCCACCCGCCGACTGAACATTATGATAGCCGCCACACGCTCCCCCGGAGTCGAAACATCATAACCGGGGGAGAGAAAGGGTCAAAAGAATGATGCGCTACCTGACGATTAATGCTGGCTCAGCGTGTGTGCTTCGATCCAGTCAAAGTTGATATCTTCGCCCAGGCCAGGACGTTGTGGCAGGTGGACGAAACCGTCTTCGTCCATCGGGTCCACCAGCGAATTGAGGTAAGCGGCAGGTTCGTCGTAGTTCATGAAGGGATGCAGCAGGCCACGTTCATACCAGCGACAGTTTTTAATCGCTCCCACGACGGCCAGATTGGGTGCCCCGTTGCCATGAATTTCGCAATCCATACCGAAGGCCTCCGCCAGATGTGCCACTTTGAGACACGGTGAAATACCGCCCACACCCTGCACCCCGGCACGCAGGATGTCACAGGCCCCCTCTTTCACCCAGTCGGCACGGCTGAAATATTTCCCGCCCAGACTTTCTGGCCCGATGACATCGATATCCAGATTTTTGTTTAGCCAACTGTAGGATGCCATGCTCTGTTCCTCCATCGGCTCTTCGAACCAGGTGAAGTTCAGTTTTTGCAGCTCACGACCGATATACAGTGCCTCGCTACGGCTATACCAATGGTAGCCATCCAGCATCAGGTTGATATCCGGCCCCACCGCTTCACGCACCGCCGCACAGGCTTTCACATCCATTTGCGGGCTGGGTGCGAATGATACCGGTGGCATCCAGGTGTGCAATTTAATGGCCTTGTAACCGCGCGCGACCAGTTTTTCGGCGAACTGACCGTACTCATCCGGCGTCGACAGGCCACCTTTCAGTTCGTCGCCACACATGGTGCTGCCGTATGCCAGTACTTTATCGCGGTAGCCGCCCAGCAGTTTATAGACCGGCATGTTCAGTACCCGCCCCGCCAGATCCCACAAGGCTTGCTCAACGATAGCCAGCGCCCGGTCAGTTAACTGGTTAGCACTACCGCGCTGCCAGTGCACCAGATCCTGCCATAAACGCTCACGGTCAAAAGGATCCTGCCCAATCAGTACTTTGCGGAAAAAACTGTTCACCACATAGGGCCGAATGACTTCCGGCGGCGCAAATGCATACCCTTTGTGCCCATCCTCGGTGCTGATGGTCAGCAACGCCATGCTAGCCTGATGCTCATCGCCGGGATGGGAATGTCCTGCGCTGTCAGAAACGCGGCGAGTGGGATAAGTGAAGACGGTGACGTCAATGGATTCAATTTTCACGTTGATTACCTGCCTGAAGATGAAGCGCCCGCCAGCATCGGTTTTTATGAATTGATAAAAATAAAAACACAGTGCTGATTTAATAAAATTGCGTTTTATTTATGTCGATTATTGAGGAAGTTTACCGCGAGGTCATTAGGCAATTTATAACATTTGTGAAAATTATCCGCCCGATGATTATGCAATTGCCCTATTTACAATCTCTATTTCTATACCCTAAATAATCCAAGTTGCAGGAAGGCGGCAACCGAATGAATCCCCAGGAGCTTACTCAAGTAAGTGACTGGGGGTGAGCGAGGGCAGCCAACGCACCTGCAACTTGAAGTATGACGGGTATATCATCTTTATTTTCCTTATCCATCGCTCAGAATAACATCAATAAAAAACGCCGCTTCCGATAAGAAGCGGCGCTGTGTGAATACAAATAACCACGACCAGATAACGAACGATCAGATTACGGGCGAGCGACAAACCCCACCACGTCATAGGCTTTACGCAGCGTTTCCTGCGCACGGGCGCTGGCTTTTTGTGCCCCATCACGCATCACCTGCTGCAGGAAGGCTTCGTCATCACGGAAACGGTGATAACGCGCCTGCAGTTCGCTCAGCATGCCGGAAACCGCATCGGCTACCGCGCCTTTCAGGTGACCATACATCTGCCCTTCAAACTCTTTCTCCAGATCAGGGATGGCTTTCCCCGTCACGCCAGAGAGGATATCCAGCAGGTTGGACACCCCAGCCTTGTTTTGCAGATCGTAACGCACCACTGGTGGCTCGTCGGAGTCAGTGACTGCGCGTTTGATCTTCTTCACCACCGATTTCGGGTCTTCCAACAGGCCAATGACGTTATTGCGGTTGTCATCTGACTTCGACATCTTCTTGGTCGGCTCCAGCAAAGACATCACCCGCGCGCCGGATTTAGGAATAAACGGTTCAGGAACACGGAACACCTCACCGTAAATCGCGTTGAAGCGCTGGGCGATATCCCGGCTCAGTTCCAGATGCTGTTTCTGGTCTTCGCCCACCGGTACCTGATTAGTCTGGTAGAGCAGAATGTCAGCCGCCATTAACACCGGGTAGTCAAACAACCCAGCATTGATGTTTTCTTCATAACGGGCAGATTTGTCTTTGAACTGGGTCATGCGGCTCAGTTCGCCGAAATAGGTATAGCAATTCAGCAGCCACCCCAGTTGTGCGTGTTCCGGCACATGCGACTGGACAAAAATCGTGCTCTTTTGCGGGTCGATACCGCAGGCCAGATAGAGCGCCAGCGTATCCAGTGTCGCCTTGCGCAGTTGCTGCGGATCCTGACGCACGGTGATCGCATGTTGATCCACGATGCAATAAATGCAGTCAAAATCATCCTGCATGTTGACCCACTGACGTAACGCACCCATGTAGTTACCAATGGTCAACTCGCCTGACGGCTGTGCGCCGCTAAATACAATGGGCTTACTCATGTCATGCTTCCTGATCGTGTAAAAAGGGTAACCCGGCAAGGGTCAATAAATCCGCAAAGCGATCCAGCACCACGTCAGGGTGACTTAACGCGATCGCCTCGCCATAGTTATAACCGTACGTCATGCCGACGCACGGGCATCCGGCGGCTCGGGCAGCCTGAATATCATTACGAGAATCGCCGACAAACAGCAATTCGTTTACCCGTAGCCCCAGTTTACCCAACACCATGTACAACGGTGCCGGATGCGGTTTTTTCTCGGTAACGTCATCGCCGCCTAAAATCAGCGAAAAATAGTGCCCTATCCCCAGCACATCCAGCAACGGCGCGACAAAGGGCGTCGGTTTATTGGTGACGACGGCCATACGAAAACCACGTGCGGCCAGTTCGGCCAGTGTGTCCTTCACCTCGGGAAACAGCAGGCTGCCGCTGTCTACCGTGCGGGCATAGTACTTATCGAACAGTGAACGGGTGTCCTGAATCTGCCTGCTCGTTGGCTCTACCCCTGCCCAGCGTAACGCCCGCTCCATCAGTACATCGGCACCGTTACCAATCCAGGTGGATACTCGCTCTTCACCCGCGCGCGGCAGCGACAATGCACCTAATGCCATATCCACCGCTTCGGCCAGCCCCGGCGCGCTGTTAACCAGCGTACCATCCAGATCAAACGCCAGCCCACGAATCGCCGCAAAATCAGCCATGACGTACTGTCTCCAACTCATGACGCATCTTATCAATCACCGCACGGTAATCCGGCTGGCCGAAAATCGCCGAACCGGCGACGAACATATCCGCACCGGCTGCCGCAATCTGCGCGATGTTATCGACTTTGACGCCACCATCGACCTCAAGACGGATATCATAGCCGCTTTCATCAATCCGCTGACGCACCTGGCGTAATTTATCCAGCGTAGAAGGAATGAATGACTGACCACCGAAGCCCGGGTTCACGGACATCAGCAAAATGATATCCAGCTTATCCATCACATAATCAAGATAACTCAGTGAGGTGGCCGGGTTAAACACCAGACCGGCCTTACAACCATGACTCTTGATCAGTTGCAGAGTACGGTCGACATGTTCAGATGCCTCGGGATGAAACGTAATGAAGCTGGCACCCGCTTCGGCAAAATCAGGTATCAGTCTGTCCACCGGTTTTACCATCAGATGCACATCGACCGGTGCGGTAATGCCGTAGTTGCGCAGGGATTTCAACACCAGCGGGCCAATCGTCAAATTGGGGACATAGTGGTTATCCATCACATCAAAGTGGACGACATCTGCTCCGGCAGCCAGAGCGCGCGCGGTATCCTCGCCAAGGCGGGCAAAATCAGCCGACAAAATAGACGGGGCGATTAAAAACGGTTTCATGCGTTTCTCCAAACCATCAAGTCTGCATTCCGCTGCCGGGTACACCCACTGATGACACACCTGCGCAGCCACTCTGTTAGGGGAACAAGGGTGAGGTTTTTCTCACCGTTATCCCCCTGCCCGTCGCCTCTGGTGACACTCAAGACGCCCGGCAGTACAACGCCAGCAATTCATTGACCTTACTGCGGCCCGAAATATTGCGGCTGATGGTGCGACGCGCCTTGACCACATACAACGATGACGCATCACGATACCACTCGCGAGTCAGTACCGTATCATGGTTGGAAATCAGCACTGGGATCTGGTTTTGCGATGACAACTGTTGTGCCAACTGCGCCAGATTTTGCTGATCCTGATGGTTAAAGTTGTTGGTGTGGTACGCCGTGAAATTGGCCGTTGCCGACAGCGGCGCATAAGGCGGATCGCAATACACCACCGAGCCTGAGGTCGCATTGGTCAACGTCTGCTGATAATGCTCGCAAACGAACGTGGCGTTTCGCGCCTTTTCCGCAAACCAGTAAAGTTCTTCTTCCGGAAAATAGGGCTTTTTATAACGCCCGAACGGCACATTGAATTCACCTCGCATGTTATAGCGGCACAAGCCGTTATAACAATGCCGGTTCAGATACAGAAACAGCAACGCACGGCGATAGTCATCGGTGCAGAGGTTAAATTCCGTTCTCAACTGATAAAAAACATCCGAGGTATTCACCTCATCAACAAACAACTCGCGGGCATCGCTAATGAACGTATCGGTTTCAGTTTTGACAATTTTATAAAGATTAATGAGATCGCTGTTAATATCCGCCAGAATATAGCTGTCGTAGTCGGTATTGAGAAACACAGAACCCGCACCCACGAAAGGTTCGATTAATCGCTCTCCCGCTGGCAGATATCGGCGAATCTCCTCCACCAGCGGATATTTCCCACCGGCCCATTTTAAGAACGCGCGGTTTTTCTTCATGCCGTCGTTAGTTACTCACACAGTTCAGAGCCACGGATTGTACTCTGTTAAGACAGCACATCAGGGCCAATTTGGTCTTACTTGGTCAAGTCCTGCTTCACCTGACGGATCGGCCTGACCCATGGTTTTTTCGCCTGAACATCAGCAGGCAGGGACGCAATAGCACGCTTGGCATCTTCCGATGTGGCGTAAACGCCATTCACCAGCACATACCAGGGCCGCCCGTCACGTTTCGTTTCATACACCCAGTAATTCGCCAGTCGCTGTTCCCGTGCATAAGCCTTGAGGGAATCTTCACGAGACGCACTGCTGAGCTGCAAGGTAAAGTGGCTGGCAGGCGCACTCTGGATAGCCGTACTGCTCTGGCTCGCGGCTGACGCCGCAGGTTTAACCACCGCAACCGGTTTGCTCGATGGTGCGGGCATTACAGCGGTCGTAGGGCCGCGATGCGTATTCGTAGCAGGCTTCGCTGCCTCTTTAGCTTCTGCGACCGTTTTATGGGATAGCGTCGTTTCATGGGATGACACAGTCGAAGGCTGCTTTTCAACTTGCACACGTGAAGGCGCCTTCTCCACAGGCTGCGAGCGCCCGGCCTTGGTGGTCGGCGACAAGATGGTAGCCGGTTCGGTCGGCAACCCAGCCGACAAGGCGTTTACCCTGTCTTGCTGCTGAGGCTGAGACAATGCCTCGGTGATATTACCCGGCAACTCGATACGCTGCTGGTTGTTATTCTGTGCAGGCAATGGCGCCTGTGTAGGGGTGCCAGAAACCGGCTGGCCGCTTAACGCCTGCGGAGCGCTACTCCCTGCATTCGGGTTATTGCTTACCGGTACCGGGGAAGAAGGCTGGGGTGCCGTCGGCGATGCTCCCTGCACCTGGCTGGAAGACATGGACGATGACAAATCGATATTCTTGCCAGAACCTGCGGTGGGTGACGGCGCTGAAGGCGTATTCTGGCTGGGTGACTGCAAGGCAGAGCCGATGCCGATGATCAGCAGCACCAATACCACAATACCGATACCAATCATGGTGTGTTGTCTGGATAGCGAAACACTCGGGGCAGAGAAACTTTTGCTTCTTCTCTGCTGACGCACGGGGCGTCGATCACTGGTATCCGGTTTCAACTCTTCTTCCGGGTTGAACTCATCCATTTTACCCTCCCACTGAAAGGCTAGCTTTCGCACACATTCTGACGCTGCGAAAGTCTAAATCATAAGGCATTGTATTTTAAACGTAAACCACCGCGACTCCACCTGCTGGCTATTCAGCCAGCCCAGCTGAAGGTTTAGGGAAGGCAGTCGGCGATGGATGCCAGCACCAGTTCGTGCGATACACCCGACCGGACTTCTGACTGACCAATTGCCGTAGGCAGAACCAGACGCAACTCTCCGGCCAAAACCTTCTTATCCCTCATCATGTGCGGTAAATACGCTTGCGGAACCATTTCGCTCGGTCCGGTGACAGGCAAACCAGCCCGCAGCAACAGCGACTTGATACGCTCAACGTCATCTGCGCTCAACTGCCCGAGGCGACGCGCCGCATGAGCGGCCATCATCATTCCGGCCGCTACGGCTTCGCCATGCAACCAGTTGCCGTACCCCATTTCCGCTTCAATGGCATGTCCATAAGTGTGGCCTAAATTCAGCAAGGCACGCAGCCCGGATTCACGTTCATCCGCGGCCACTACCTCAGCTTTTAGTTCACAACAACGACGGATACAGTAGGCCAGCGGCGCACCTTCGAGCCGACGGATCTCGTCGATATGCGCTTCCAGCCATTCAAAAAAGACGCGATCGAGGATAACGCCATACTTGATCACTTCGGCAAGCCCGGAGGAGAGCTCACGTGCAGGCAATGTTTGTAGGCAATCCAAGTCGACAACCACCGAGGCGGGCTGATAAAACGCACCAATCATGTTTTTGCCAAGCGGATGATTGACTGCCGTTTTACCACCGACAGAGGAGTCAACCTGTGACAACAATGTGGTGGGAACCTGAATGAAGCGAACGCCACGTTGATAACAGGCAGCAGCAAAACCGGTCAAATCACCGATGACGCCTCCGCCCAATGCTACCAGCGTAGTATCACGACCATGCGGTTTGGCCAGTAATGCGGAAAACACCTGCTCTAGCACCGCCAGCGACTTAAATTGCTCGCCATCGGGCAGAATAACCTGATCCACCCGTACGCCGCTGCTCTCCAGCAGACTACGCACCCTGTCCAGATACAATGGAGCCAACGTTTCATTGGTCACGAGCATGGCCTGATCGCCAGCCTTCAGCGGCATAAAAGAAGCCGCATCGTTGAAAAGACCGGCGGCGATCGTAATGGGGTAACTACGTTCCCCGAGGGTTACGGTGACTCTTTCCATGCACGTTCCATTGATCTGTCAGAGACCTGCGGTATACAGGAGATTGCACAAAATCAGTTGTTTTCCAGCATGCTGATAATCTGGTTGGCAACGACTTTGGCGCTTTGTTCATCGGTGCGAATCGTAACATCGGCGATTTCTTCATACAGCGGATTACGCTCTTTCGCCAACGCCTCCAATACTTCGCGTGGTGGGCTTTCAACCTGAAGCAACGGACGTTTTTTATCTCGTTGAGTACGGGCCAACTGTTTTTCAATCGTGGTTTCCAGATACACCACCACGCCACGTGCTGACAGGCGATTGCGGGTTTCGCGTGATTTCACCGAACCGCCGCCGGTTGCCAGTACAATGCCTTGCTTTTCCGTCAATTCATTAATGACTTTCTCTTCGCGCTCGCGGAAGCCTTCCTCGCCTTCCACATCAAATACCCAGCCCACATCAGCCCCGGTACGACGCTCAATTTCTTGATCGGAGTCGAAGAATTCCATATTGAGCTGCTGAGCTAACTGACGGCCAATAGTGCTTTTGCCGGCACCCATAGGCCCAACCAGAAAGATATTGCGTTTCTCTGCCATTTTTTTGGTATTACTAAGAAATTCGTTAATGATAACCCGCCCCGCCATGTAACCTGCGGCGGAACCTAAACTGAAACCTCATGAGCGATAGTGCGAGAATCAGACAAAAAATTATCTCAATACTCAGGGTGGTTTGGCAACCGAATAAAACGCCACACAAACCAGGTCATCATAAACCGTGCGTTTTATCTACACTGCTGATGTAACACCACTTCCGTGCTCAAGCCGCTATCCTTGTATGCTAAAACGACGGGATCGTCAAACTATGAAGGGCACTATTTCACAAAGCGAGTGCATAAAGCGGGCAGACACATCCTTACTGCCCGCTGTTTTAGGATAATCAGGTCGCGGGTGCTCGTTTGGCCGCCTGAATCAGCGTAGGCGTAATAAAGATGACCAGTTCGCGGCGTGTATGCTGCTGGTTTGTAGCGCGAAACAACCGACCAATGCCCGGTAACGCCCCTAAACCTGGTACCTGACGCTCCCCCTGATTTTTCTGCTGTTGGAAAATCCCACCCAGCACAATGGTTTCGCCATCCTGCACGGTGACCTGAGTCTGGATCTCCTGTTTATCGATCGCCAGGATTTCTCCGCCCTCCCCCTGCTTGATAGCCCGCCCCGGCATATTCTGGCTAATCAGCAGGTTGAGCGTAATCTGCCCGCCATGCAGAATTCTGGGAGTGACCTCCATCCCTAACACCGCTTCCTTGAACTCGATCGATGTCGAACCGCTGGCGCCGCTGGATACCTGATACGGGATTTCTGTGCCTTGCTTGATGCTGGCCGTTTGTTGATGCGCAGTAAACAGGCGCGGACTGGCGATAATCTCTACCTCGTTTTCCTGCTCTAGCGCCATCAGCTCCAGGTCAAGTAATCGGCCATTGAGCTTTGCCAGGTGGAACCCGGCGTTAACGGCAGGCGATTCAACCGGAAGGTTGACCGTGAAGTTGTTCATTTGCATCGCCTGCCCTGCTATAGAGGCCTCCCCCAGCCCCCAGTTCACTCCCAAGGCTTTAAGATGCTCGCTGCTGATGGTGACGATGTGCGCCGCCAACTGCACCTGCGACAATGGCTTATCCAACGCGTCAATCCAGGGACGAATTTGTTCCAGCGCAGGGGCAACATCCCGAATCAGCAGCGTGTTGGTGCGTTTATCGACGGTGACGTTACCGCGCTCCGTCAGCAACGTACCGCGCTGGCTTTGCAGATTCGCCACCACCTCCGTCGCTTCCGCGTACTGCAAGGTGACGGACAAGTTTTGCAACGGTAGCTGCAAACGCTGCTTAGCCGCTTGTTCTTCCTGTTTCTGCTGACGGTCTTTCACATAGGTATCGGGGTAAACCATCATGACGCTATTTTGCTGTTCAACCGTCAATTGCCCCATGCGCAGAATAATATCCAGCGCCTGCTGCCAGGGAACCTGCTGTAAATTCAGGCTAATGTTACCTACTACCCCCGGTGCCACCACCAGATTAAGTTGCTGGTGGTCTGCCAGCGCCTGCAAAACTCGCTGCACCGGAACGTCGTCAAAGACCAGTGAAACCGGCTCACCGCTACCTGCTTTGGCCAGCATGCTGCCACATAACATCATCAACCAGCCGTACCGGTAAAACCGTCTGCCGGGAAAACATCCTGTCTTCATCCTTCATTCCTTGTTGTGATGAAAAGGCGGCCCAAGACGTATTTCCGCCACTCCACAGCTCACTTTCCCCCCCGTTTGACGCAACGTTGCGCCGCCACGGTCAAGCTGGGTAATCTGCCAGTCACCGGGTGGAATAACGTCACCATCACGAACGCGTAACCAGCCGATTTGCGGTTGTACCAGCCAGGCAATCCACCGCGACGATGACCCCACCATTCCCTTGAGTTGCCATTTCTGCTGATCCTGCCCGCTATTACACGACATCTCCGACAAGGGCTGGAACGGATCGCGCATAGCGGACTCGCGTATTACTGAATCACAGTATGCCGCTGTACTCACCACGCCAAGAAGCCCCACGACACACCGTGCACAGCCTTGCCAGCGACTCATTGCGCCACCTTCGCTGATAGCGCTTGCGGCAGCGAAAGCCGCAATTCGGTACGCAGCCCGGCAGAGGCCTTTCGGATAGTAATGTGGTCGATGCGCAGCACCACTGGCAGCGCTTGAAAACGCGACAGGAAATTCAGGGTTGCACCATACTGTGCATTAAAAACCAGTAACCAGGCAGGTGACCCGTCATTAGCGCCCTCCGACGGCAATGGATGCCAGCTTTCAAGCTGAACACCACTGTCTCGTAATGGCGCATCCAGTAACGACGCGAGGCGATTTACCGACCTGTCTTCTGCCAAAGAAGGCTGCTCAGCAAGCCAGCGTTGTAATACGTGTAGTGTCGGTAACGCGGTAATTTTCTCTCGCCACTGTCTGATGACCTGTTCACTATCACGGACTTGCTGTTCGAGTTGCAGTAACTGTCGCTGCTGCGCCTGCATCCATATTCCACCGATGACAACCGCCGCCAACATGACCAGCATTGGGGGAACCAGCAGCCACAACCATAGCGGCGCGGTCAGCCAATGTGCGACCCGGGAATAAAGCCAGTTCATCATCCTTTCGCCCCCACCTCGCCTATAGCCTGCCAGTGCAGACGTAACGAAAAACTCAGCCGGGCGTTATTCTTAGGATCACGATCGGCCTGTTGCACACTGGCATGGGCTATTTGCGGTAATGCCGACATCGCCTTCGCCAGCGTGACAATAGCTGAATAGTGATTACTCACTCCTGACAACGATAAACGCACACCGTTATCGCCAATTTCTGTCAGCCAAAGTGCGTCAGGCATCAGCGACGGTAGCTGTGCAAGCAGGATTTGATAACGCTGGTTCTGGCGTTGGCTCTGCTCTTGTGCCG
The DNA here is from genome assembly GCF_000406165.1 of Dickeya zeae NCPPB 2538. Lineage (NCBI taxonomy): Bacteria > Pseudomonadati > Pseudomonadota > Gammaproteobacteria > Enterobacterales > Pectobacteriaceae > Dickeya > Dickeya zeae. The sequence goes on from NZ_CM001977.1 coordinate 4,084,523, forward strand.
CCAGTTGCGCCAACCGGGTTTCACGTCGCTGCCAGGCAGCGAACGTCTGGTGGTGGAGCTGTTCATAGCGCACCTGTTGCGACTGTGTCAGCCCGACCTGCTGTTGCCGCCATGCCAGTTGTTGGCGGTAGTTCACGCAGGCGATGACTGCCGCATAACCAACAATCACCACCACGATACCGGTCAGCAACAGGCTTAAGCGTATACGCCGGTAAAACAGGCGAGGTCGCCACGCCAGAAGATTCACAGTCAGCATGGTGAATCCTCCGGGCGGATCGCCAGCCCCCCTGCAATGGCAAAAGCGGCAGGAAATGCGGGTAATGGGGGTTGTTGTTGCGCAAATGCCGCCAGCGGCGACCAGGAAATCAGCCCGGCAGACGCTTGCTGCAATGTCACAGGAACAGAGGCACTGAGATAGGCTGCAGGTGGGATCTCTTTTTGATAGCAAGTGCTCACGTACTTTAATAGTTCGTGCTCGGCTCCTGTACCCGTCGGGTCGCCCGCTATCTCATCCGGATGAAACGTGCCGAATGCCAAAGGTGCGTCCAGCGGTGACACCCACAGCCAGTGATCGTCAAACCGGTGCAACAGCAGACGATCGCCAGCCAGCCCGGCCCGTGCCGCCATACACCGCAATGCGCAAGGTGTGATATCTACCGCATCGGGCTGCAGACCGGCATCACGCAGACAATGCAGCCAGATATCCAGTTCCGTCTGACGTGCCGCAGTGACCAATAGCTTATTGGGAGCCTGCGGATCAGGACGATAATCCAGCGCCAGATCGTCGCCGCTCACCGGCAGTACTTTGGCCGCCATTTTACGAATATATTCGCCACGTTGCGGTTCACGCAGACGATGGTCTGGCATCGACAGCCGTTGTTGCAGTACACGCGGGGCGGGAAACCCCAACCGTAGTGAAACAAATCGTGGCAATTCATGCCGCCATTGACGAAGAACCGTACAAAGTGCAGCGGGATGATGTAGACTACCGCCGCGTAATGTGCCGTCTGGTAACGGCAATTGCCACCAATGGCGTAATTGCCAGCTATGTCGGCGACGTTGTACGGCCAGGGCGCGCATTACGCCGTTCTGAATGTCCAACCCAACCTGCCAGATGGGATAAGCCATGAATGTTCGATCTCCTTATCGTTTCATACAGAACAGATACCCGATGGACGTCGCGGTGCAGGTAAGGCGGTCATAGAGTCATACCCGGTTTACGGCGCCCCGCAAGGGAAGAGGACCATAAAAAGCCGGGTACAGCAGGCCACCATGCGCCTGTAATCTGAAAGACGACGGGTATATCCACCTTGCTGGCTTCCCTTTATACTAGCGCCCGTCTGTTTATAAACTATTCAATTGCTACTGAATGGAAAATCTCCGGTGAAGTTCGTAAAGTATCTATTCATCCTTGCAGTGAGTTGCATTCTGCTGGGAGTCGCTTCGCTCTATGGCCTCTATCGCTATATCGAGCCACAGTTACCCGATGTCGCTACGCTGAAAGATGTCCGCCTGCAAACTCCGATGCAGGTTTACAGTGCTGACGGCGAGCTGATCGCCCAGTTTGGTGAGAAGCGTCGTATCCCGCTGAAGCTGGACCAGATCCCGCCGATGCTGGTTAACGCGTTTATCGCCACAGAAGACAGCCGTTTCTTTGAACATCACGGTGTTGACCCGCAGGGGATTATTCGCGCGGCGGTGATTGCCCTGACCTCTGGCCATGCATCGCAAGGGGCAAGTACCATCACCCAGCAGTTGGCACGTAATTTCTTCCTGAGTCCTGAGCGCACGCTGTTGCGTAAGATTAAGGAAGTGTTTCTGGCTATCCGCATCGAACAAACACTGACCAAAGACGAAATCCTGGAGCTGTATCTGAACAAGATCTATCTGGGATACCGCGCTTACGGCGTGGGTGCCGCCGCACAGGTCTATTTCGGACAACCCGTCGACCAGTTGACGCTGGCGCAAATGGCAATGATTGCCGGTTTGCCGAAAGCGCCGTCCACCTTTAACCCGCTTTACTCTTACGATCGTGCCGTAGCGCGTCGTAACGTGGTGCTGTCGCGCATGCTGGACGAGAACTACATCACGCAGGCGCAGTACGATCAGGCCCGTAACGAAAAGCTGGTGGCGGACTATCACGCACCAGAAATCGCCTTCTCCGCGCCCTATATGGCCGAAATGGTTCGCCAGGAAATGGTGAAGCGCTACGGCGAAGATGCGTATAGCGACGGTTATCAGGTCTACACCACTATCACCCGCAAACTGCAATTGGCAGCGGAAGACGCGGTCCACAACAACGTTATCGCCTACGATATGCGTCACGGCTATCGCGGCCCGGACCAGGTGCTGTGGAAAGTCGGTACTCCTGCATTGACGCAGGACAAGATTGTCGAGGCACTGAAAAAATTACCGGTTTACGGGCCGTTGTTCCCGGCGGTTGTTACCGATGCCAGCGCCGATAAAGCCCATGCCGTGATGGCTAACGGCGATAAGATAGAACTGCCAATGTTGGGTGTACGCTGGGCACGCGCCTATCGTTCGGATGACCAGCAAGGCCCCACGCCAAAACGCGTCACCGATGTACTGGCTGCTGGTCAACAAATCTGGGTACGCAAAGTCGACAACGACTGGTGGCTGGCGCAGGTGCCTGACGTCAACTCGGCGCTGGTCTCCCTCAATCCGCAAGACGGCGCGATACTGGCGCTGGTTGGCGGGTTCGATTTCAATCAGAGCAAGTTCAACCGTGCTACGCAGGCGCTGCGGCAGGTAGGGTCAAATATCAAGCCATTCCTGTACACCGCTGCGATGGATAAAGGCCTGACGCTGGCGACTATCCTCAACGACGCCCCAATTACACGCTGGGATCCCGGTGCGGGTTCCGACTGGAGCCCGAAAAACTCACCGCCGGTCTATGACGGCCCAATCCGTTTGCGCCAGGGCCTGGGACAGTCGAAAAACGTGGTGATGGTGCGTGCAATGCGTGCGATGGGCGTGGATTACGCCGCTAATTATCTGGAACGCTTCGGCTTCCCGGAACAGAACATCGTACATACCGAATCACTGGCGCTAGGTGCCGCGTCGTTTACACCGTTGCAGGTAGTGCGTGGTTACTCGGTAATGGCTAACGGCGGCTATCTGGTCGACCCTTACTTCATCACCAAAATCAACAACGCTGCCGGTAATACCGTTTTCAGCGCCACACCGAAAATCGTGTGCGATACCTGCAATCTGCCGGTCATTTACGGCGATACCCAACGTTCCGCCGTCCTGTCGGATGACAGCATGGAGAACGTCGCGACATCGCAGGAAAATCCGGTACAGGCCGCCCCGCAGGTTGACCCGATTACACCGTCGGAAGTCGCTAAACAAGCCGCCGCTCAACCGTACGCCCCGCATGTTATCAGCACGCCTTTGGCCTTCCTGATCAAAGACGCGCTCAACAGTAACGTGTTTGGCGAACCGGGCTGGATGGGTACCGGCTGGCGCGCGGGTAAAGTACTGCAACGCCATGATATTGGTGGCAAAACCGGTACAACCAACAACTCGAAAGACGCCTGGTTCTCCGGTTATGGTGCAAATGTTGTTGCTTCGGTGTGGATTGGTTTTGACGATCACCGCCGTGATCTTGGCCGAACATCTGCATCTGGTGTGATTCGCGACCAGATTTCCGGTTATGAAGGCGGAGCAAAAAGTGCTGAACCTGCCTGGGATGACTATATGAAGGTGGCGCTGGCCGGCGTACCAGAACAGCCGAAGACGCCGCCGCAGGGCGTCGTGACGGTCACTATCGATCGCAGCACCGGCAAACTGTCGGATGGCGGCGGGAATAGTCGTCAGGAGTATTTCATCGACGGTACGCAACCCACTGAGCGGGCCGTGCATGACGCCGGTACCACGCTGTACAACACCAGCAGCGGTCAGGCAGAAGAGCTATTCTGATGCGAACACGCGGTGCGGTTCTGATGGGGCTGTGCCGCGACCGCGATAACCACACAGCAAAAAGGCGCGATATTCGCGCCTTTTTCTTTATCTCGATCGGGTTCTTTATCTGGACTGTGATGAAGCCATTACGTTGACGATTCGTCCTGCTGCGCCGAAAACGGTTGTGCCAAAAACTGTTGCGCTAAAAATAACGCACTCACGTTACGTGCTTCGCGAAAATCCGGCTCTTTCAGCAGCGACATCATGTTTGCCAGCGGCCAGCGAACTAACTGCAACGGTTCTGGCTCGTCACCTTGCAAGCGTTTCGGATAAAGACCGCTCGCCACCACGATATTCATGCTGCTGGAAAAATACGACGGTGCCATCGTCAGGGTGGATAACAATTCAAACCGTTCGGCACCAAAACCGACCTCTTCCATCAGTTCACGGTTAGCCGCTTCAAATACGGTCTCACCTGGGTCAATCAGCCCTTTGGGGAACCCCAATTCATACTGCTCAATCCCTACCGCATATTCACGAATCAACAACAGTTCATCGCCGATGACCGGTACTATCATCACCGCTTCACGGCCTGACGGACGCATACGTTCATAGATGCGGCGCTCACCGTTGCTAAACTCCAGATCAACGGCCTCCACATTGAACAGATGTGAACGGGCTACGGTCTCAACCTTGAGGATTTTAGGTTTTTGCAGGTTATTATCCATCGTGGCCTCGATGAGGAAACCGCAACAGGCTTTCCCGTTCAGGCCAGTGTCGGCACGGAACACAAACTGGTAGAGCCGCGATTTCCTGCAAAATATTCAGTAAGTCATATTGTGCGTTAACATTAACAGTCGCTGCAACTCTATCATGGTGAATTTACATATTCGCAACAACGCTCACACATTAGTTTTTTTATACAAAAAACGACAGTATAACGATGCGCCGCCACCATAAACCCATCAGAAAAAATTCAGATTTTCCTCATTTTCGCGTTCGAGCTAGCTTGCTAATATGCGCTGTTAAACAAGTAATAGTCGGTTAATTCAGTTATTAACTGTACGACGTGGGTTAACATTGTTCGTGTAGTTTTGTTACTATCCGGGAATAACAGGGGGAACCTTACGCTGTTAGCGGGAGATAATATGCGCACAATACTCATCATATTGGCTGTATTGTTTGCCTGTCTAATTGTCGTGGGGGGGATCATTGGCTATCTCATGTATCGTCGTCTTCTATTCGCCAAACGTTTGCCGGTTACACCATCGGGACATCGCCAGCTGACAGCGTCGGAACGTATTGCCGTCGAACGCTATCTGGCCATGGCCCACATAGACAGTCCGGTTTCTGCGTCTGTTCCGGCTACCTTGCCCCGTCTGCTGCCGGGCAATCGGGTGTACCCTATAACCCATAGCATCACCCGCTATGGGCTGAGCACTGACGCGCCCAATAAATGGCGCTATTACATCGATACTCAGGAAATCCACCTGCCTGCACGTTGGGAGCAATACATCACTCAGAACAATGAAATCGAACTGATCAAAACCCGTTCGATCCCACTGGTGATTTCGTTGAACGGCCATTCATTGACGGAAGTGGTGACCGAAATGGATTCGTTCGCCGGTTCAGACATCCCTGGCGAACAGGCATACATTCGCCCGGAAAGCTACGAACACACCGAGCTGGTCGCTATCCGCAAGGAAACGCCGGAAGAGCATGCCGTGCACCGTTCACGCGGTCTGCGTGAAACCGGAGTACTGAGTCTGGCGTTTCTGCTGCTGGTGTTTAGCCTGACCAGTCCGCTGACGATGTTGCCCTGGCTGGCCGGTGTCGCTTGCCTGATGGCCGCCTGGGGATGCTGGCAGTTGTTTCGACCTCCATCGCAAAAAGAACTGCGCGAAGTGCATTGCCTGCATGGCACACCACAATGCATGGGATTATTCAGCGACACCACACAAAGCCAGATCAGCAATGTCTCGCTCGGCAATATCGACCTTATTTATCCCCCCCACTGGCAGCCTTACATTGGCTACGACCTCGGCAAAAAAACCGATGTGGATATTTATCTGACCCGCCAGGTCGTGCGTCAGGGCAACTATCTGTCCTTACATAACGAAGTCAAATTCTTCCCGCTACAGCAATGGGGCAAAAACGCCGTACTGGCCGTCGGTGCACTGCTCAGCCTGATCCTACTGTTGACGTCAGTACCGCTTGATCTTCCCTTAAAGCTCAGTCTGGCCTGGGTTCAGGGTGCCAGCAGCATCAAAGTAAACCAGGTTGAAGAGCTGGAACGCATGCCGCTGCACATTGGCGATAAACTACAGGTACGCGGCAGCGGGATGTGCTATGTGCCGCCGATTAGCCTCAACCCAACGGCATCCAAAGCCTCGCCTTTCGCCCCGTTTGACTGCGCCGCCATTTACTGGAATAAAGCGGCACCGCTGCCATTACCTGAATCAGACACCATCGAGAAAACCGCCGCCTTACAAAAAACGGTGAACGAGCAGTTGCACCCCGCCGCCAGCGACAATCAGGTCAGTTCCCAGTTGGCAGATGCTATTCAGAAATCCGGTATGATTCTGCTCAATAACTTCTCCGATATCGTGCTGAAAACCGATGCCTTATGTGAGAAAGAAGAAGATTGTATCCGGCTCAAAAATGCGCTGATCAATTTAGGCAATGCCAAAAACTGGGACCTATTGGTTAAACGGGCGCGCTCCGGCGCGCTGAAAGGCATGAGCGTGGTGTTACGCCCGGTCAGTGCTGAATCACTGGATGCTTTGGTGAAAAACGCCACCGACGAGTTCTACAGTCGCGAAATCATTACCGCCTCCAATTCACTGAACAGCCCGCCGCCGGGCGGTTTTCTGATTCGCAGTGACGAAGGCAGGCAATTCGTCAATCATCAGGCACCGGTGGCACCACTGCGCGATCTCCCGCCGCAGGAGCAATGGCAGGAACTTCAACGCCTGTCCTCGCTGTTGCTGCATACGCCGTTTGAAGCCACTGGCGTGATAACGCAGATCAGCATCGACGCCAATGGTACCCGCCATATTTCGCTGCATAGCGAACCTGACGCCGTTACCATGTGGCGCTCGCTGGGTGCCTGCCTGCTGTTGCTGGCCTTCAGCGTCATTCTGGTGCTGAATCTGCTGTTGCTGCTGGTCAAACGCCGCCGCAGCCAGCAGCGTATTGCCAATATTCAGCAATACTATGCGCGCCATCTGGTGCCGGAAGCACCGACCGCCAGTCCCCTGTACGGCAATGCGGTTCACTCCTAGCTCACCTCAATCGATACGTGCTATCAGCCGCGTTTAGCGGTTATGCTACGCGAATAATATCGACTACCCCGCTTCCGGTTACACCGGAAACGGGGCATTGTCCTGGAGTATGTATGAATCCCGAACTGAACTGGAATGAGATCGATACCGTCCTGCTGGATATGGACGGTACGCTGCTCGACCTTGCGTTCGACAGCTATTTCTGGCTGCAATTGGTACCGGAATCCCTGAGTCGTCAGCGTGAAATCAGCCTGGATCAGGCACAGCAATTGATCGCAGTGGAATACCAGGCAGTGCGTCATACCCTGAACTGGTACTGCTTCGATTACTGGAGTGAGCGACTGGGGCTGGATATTTACCAGATGACCAGTGACATCGGCCACCGCGCCCGCTTGCGGGATGACACCACGCCATTTCTGCACGCGCTGCGTAAAAGCGGCCGCCGGTCGGTTTTGCTGACCAACGCCCATCCGCATAGCCTGTCCGTCAAGGTGGCTCATACCGGGCTGGATAGGCACCTTGATTTATTGCTTTCCACCCATACTTATGGGTATCCCAAGGAAGATCAGCGATTATGGCAGGCAGTGCAGGAAGACATCGGGTTTAACCCGGAACGAACCCTGTTTGTGGATGACAGCGAGCCAATTCTGGATGCCGCCAGAACCTTCGGTATCCGCTATTGTCTGGGTGTCAGCAATCCTGACTCAACCAGTCGGCAGGAAAATCGCTTCCAGCAACACCCGTCGATGAATGACTATCTGGCCTTTTTGCCGGACATTCATCAGTCGATTCGCGTCGGCAATCAGGAGTGTTCATGAGTAAAGACCGTCAACACGATGACGACAACGCCGTCCGGTTAGATAAGTGGCTATGGGCTGCGCGTTTTTACAAAACCCGTGCTCTGGCGCGTGAGATGATCGACGGCGGCAAAGTGCACTATAACGGCCAGCGCAGCAAACCGGGCAAGCTGGTGGAATTAGATGCCGAAATTACGCTGCGTCAGGGCAACGATACGCGCACGGTAATGGTTCGCGCAGTTAGCGATCAGCGCCGCCCGGCGGCACAAGCTCAGGCGTTATATGAAGAAACGCCGCAGAGCATTGAAAAGCGTGAAAAGCTGGCGCAAGCCAGAAAGCTGAATGCCCTGTCGATGCCGCACCCGGACCGGCGGCCGGATAAGAAAGAGCGTCGGGATTTAATCAAATTCAAATACAGTGATACGGAATAAGCCGTCGTCACCACGAGAGAACATTATGGCCAATCATGACCAATTGCATCGTTACCTGTTCGAAAATCATGCTGTTCGCGGCGAACTAGTCACGGTAAGCGACACCTTCCAGCACATGCTGGCGAATCACGACTACCCGGTACCGGTAAAAAACCTGCTGGGCGAGATGCTGGTAGCCACCAGCCTGTTGACCGCTACGCTCAAATTCAGCGGCGATATCACGGTACAGTTACAGGGCGACGGCCCGCTGAAACTGGCGGTGATTAACGGTAACCACCAGCAGCAAATGCGCGGCGTTGCGCGTTTGCAAGGCGACATTGCCGCCGACAGTTCACTGCGCGACATGGTCGGCAACGGTTATCTGGTGATAACCATCACCCCGACTGAAGGTGAACGTTATCAGGGCGTGGTGGGTCTGGATGGCGAGGATGTGGCGGCCTGTCTGGAAAATTACTTCCAGCAATCCGAGCAGTTGCCAACGCGGCTGTTCATTCGCACCGGTGAGCATGATGGCCGCCAGTGCGCTGCCGGAATGCTGCTACAGGTGCTGCCCGCACAGCACGGCAACCGTGAGGATTTTGACCATCTCACACAGCTAACCGCCACGGTGAAAGCGGAAGAACTGTTTGGCCTGCCAGCCAACGATGTGCTGTACCGGTTGTACCATCAGGAAAACGTCACGCTGTATGAGCCGCAGCCGGTCGAGTTCAAATGCCACTGTTCACGGGAACGCTGTGCTGACGCGCTGATGACGCTGCCAGCGGATGAGGTCAGCGATATTCTGGTGCAAGACGGGCAAATCGATATGCACTGCGACTATTGTGGCAGCCATTATCTGTTTAATGCCAAGGACATCGACAACATTCGTCAGTCCAGCGCCAACCCGACCTTACATTAATCACGCTAATTATTTCCGCGTCATATCACAGCGTATTCATTCATTACAGATAGCCCGCCAGCGGGCTATCTGCTCTTTTCAGATTAATCAGTACATCAGTAAGCCGCTGGTGTTTTTATCGCACTATTTTGCTTACATACCAACCATTTGCTTACTTTCCGTTCACATGTATAAGCAAAGTTATTAATGAATTTATTTAATTTTTTGATTGTTATCGCGGTTAAAATAAGCTCACCTTCTAGACTTACTATGTAGTACAACTATAACGATCTAGGAGTAGCAACATGCAGATGAAAGGCATTACGCCAGAGGCACTGACGGCTTATGGTATTCATGATGTCCGCGAAATTGTCTACAACCCAAGCTACGATTTACTGTTTACTGAAGAAACATCCCCTACCCTGCAAGGTTATGAACGCGGTATCGAAACCCAACTGGGTGCCGTTGCCGTTGATACAGGCATTTTCACTGGCCGTTCGCCAAAGGATAAGTACATCGTTCGTGACGATGTGACTCGCAATACCGTCTGGTGGTCTGATCAGGGCAAAGGCAAAAACGACAACCATCCGCTTAGCCAGGAAAACTGGCAACACCTGAAACAGCTGGTCACCAACCAGTTGTCGGGCAAACGCGTGTTTGTCGTTGATGCTTTCTGTGGCGCTAATGCCGACACTCGCCTGAAGGTCCGTTTTATCACTGAAGTGGCCTGGCAGGCCCACTTCGTGAAAAACATGTTTATTCGCCCCAGCGAGGAGGAGTTGCAGGGTTTCGAGCCGGATTTCATCGTGATGAACGGTGCGAAATGCACTAACCCGCAGTGGCAAGAACAAGGGCTGAACTCAGAGAACTTCGTGGCGTTCAACCTGACGGAGCGCATCCAGCTCATCGGCGGTACCTGGTACGGCGGCGAGATGAAGAAAGGGTTGTTCTCCATCATGAACTACCTGCTGCCACTCAAAGGCATCGCGTCCATGCATTGCTCGGCCAACGTTGGCGAGAAAGGCGATGTTGCGGTGTTCTTCGGCTTGTCCGGTACTGGCAAAACCACGCTGTCCACCGACCCGAAACGCCAGTTGATCGGCGATGACGAGCACGGCTGGGATGATGACGGCGTGTTCAACTTCGAGGGTGGTTGCTATGCGAAAACCATCAACCTCTCCGCTGAAGCCGAACCGGACATTTACCACGCTATCCGGCGCGATGCGCTGCTGGAAAACGTGACGGTGCTGGCCGATGGCAGCGTTGATTTCAGCGACGGTTCTAAAACCGAAAACACCCGCGTGTCTTACCCGATCTATCACATCGATAATATCGTGAAGCCGGTGTCCAAAGCCGGGCACGCCACCAAGGTGATATTCCTGACCGCCGATGCTTTCGGCGTGCTGCCACCGGTATCCCGCCTGACAGCGGACCAAACCCAGTACCACTTCCTGTCTGGTTTTACCGCCAAGCTGGCGGGAACCGAGCGCGGCGTCACCGAGCCAACCCCTACCTTCTCCGCCTGCTTTGGCGCAGCGTTCCTGACGCTGCACCCGACGCAGTACGCAGAAGTCCTGGTGAAACGCATGCAGGCAGCAGGTGCAAAAGCCTATCTGGTCAATACCGGCTGGAACGGCACCGGCAAACGTATCTCCATTAAGGACACTCGCGGCATTATCGACGCAATCCTCAATGGCAGCATCGATGACGCTGAAACCCAAACGTTGCCGATCTTCGATCTGGCGATCCCGACCGCATTGCCGGGTGTTGATCCAGCGATTCTGGATCCTCGCGACACCTACGCTTCTGTAGAGCAGTGGGAAGAGAAAGCACACGATCTGGCGCAGCGCTTTATCACCAACTTCGATAAATACACCGACACCCCAGCCGGTGCGGCACTGGTATCCGCCGGGCCGAAACGCTAACCTCGACGATCGCCGCCCGGCGGCGTTTTCCGACAGCAAAAAGGCGCGATAACGCGCCTTTTCTTTGTTATTTTCACCGATTTCACCTCGGTGGGTCGATATTACTCTTTGCCTTGCCGGGTGCGACCTGTCTGCGTCGAGCTACGTCGATGGCCCTCACGCACACGGACTGAAGCCGTGCTGGATGAGTTCGGGAACGCCAGTGGCAAATAAGCCCGCACGCGTAGTCCGCCGCGCTCACTTTTCCCCACATCCAACGATCCGTTATGTGCGTCAATAATACGCTGCACGATCGCCAGGCCTAACCCGGTGCCGCTGGTACTGCGGGCACTATCACCACGAACAAACGGCTGAAACAGGTGCGCCAACTGCGATGGGTCGATACCGGGGCCATCGTCTTCCACCTGGAACCAGGCTCGCTGTAATTCCCGGCCGCTGCTGACACGAATCCAGCCATTACCATAACGCGCAGCATTCACGACCAGATTCGCTACCGCTCGTTTAATCGACAAAGGGCTGACCTTCATCGGCAGTTCGCCCAGAGTCAATTCACTGTCGATTTCCCGCTCATAACCGCTTTCAGACGCAACCACTTCACCCAGAATCGCATTGAGGTCAGCGACCTCCATCTGCATTTCCTGACCCGTACGCAGGTAGTCGATGAACTGCTCGATGATGGCGTTACACTCTTCAATATCTTTATTGATAGATTCCGCCAGGTATTCATCTTCCTGGCCCATCATCTCGGTTGCCAGACGAATGCGGGTCAACGGCGTGCGCAAGTCATGGCTGACGCCAGCCATCAGTAACGTTCGGTCATCCGCCAGTAGCTTGACCCCGGATGCCATCTGGTTGAAAGCTCGCGTCACCGAACGCACCTCCGAAGCACCATATTCACGTAACGGTGGCGGAATAATGCCTTTCCCCACCTGAATGGCAGCGTGCTCTAGCTCCACCAAGGGTCGGTTCTGCACCCGAATAAATAACCAGGCGCCGCCTATCACCAGCAGCATAATAGCCAGGGTATAACGAAACAGTGGCGAGAAATCGCCCTGATGGATTTCCGTTAGCGGCACCCGAACCCAGATATCCGGCGATAACCAGGTTTTCAGCCAGACCACCGGCGTATTCTTGCTGACCTCAACCCGCACTTCGGTCGGCCCACCCAGTTGCTGCGCCATCTGCTGGCTCAGAAACTTGTAGTGCTGCGCCCAGCGCAGACCGCTCTCTTCGGCTGCGGCGTTGGTGTAGAGCGAAATACCCAGCTCGCGATAAATCTCACGCCGGAACGCCGGGGGGACGTCCAGCGTGGAACCATCTTCCAGTTGCAGCTTGTCCGTCATCAACATTCTGACCTCATAGGCCAGAACTTTGTTGAACTGTTGCAGACTGGGCAGAATCGCGAAGTTAAGCACCACCAGATAGGTGGTGACAAGGCTAACGAATAGCAGAGTAACAATCAGCAACAGCGTGCGGGCGAAGGCGCTGCGTGGTGAGAAGCGCCATCGAATCATGCTTTACTGCCGTCCGGCACAAAAACGTAACCCAGTCCCCACACGGTCTGGATATAGCGCGGATGTGCCGGGTCTTCCTCTACCATGCGGCGCAAGCGGGAAATCTGCACGTCAATGGAACGTTCCATGGCGCTGTATTCACGGCCACGAGCCAGATTCATCAGTTTGTCGCGAGACAGCGGCTCACGCGGGTGGCTCACCAGCGCCTTAAGTACCGCGAACTCGCCACTGGTCAGCGGCATGGGTTCATCGTCACGGAACATCTCGCGCGTGCCCAGATTCAGTTTAAATTTACCGAATGCGATGACCGCTTCTTCCTGTGACGGTGCGCCGGGCAATTCATTCGCCTGACGGCGCAGTACCGCACGAATACGGGCCAGCAGTTCGCGTGGGTTAAACGGTTTGGGAATATAATCGTCGGCACCGATTTCCAGCCCTACGATTCTATCCACTTCTTCGCCTTTCGCCGTCACCATGATGATCGGCATCGGGTTGCTTTGACTGCGCAGACGACGGCAGATGGACAACCCATCCTCGCCCGGTAACATCAAATCCAATACCATCAGATGGAAGGATTCGCGCGTCAGCAGGCGATCCATCTGTTCGGCATTGGCAACACTACGTACCTGAAAACCCTGTTCGGTCAGATAGCGTTCCAATAACGCTCGCAGGCGCATATCGTCATCCACAACCAGAATTTTATAATTCTCTTGCATCTCTCTTCTCCAAAGACATGATAGCCGCCAGCGCTTGGTTCCATCACGAAACACAATCTAGTATTGTTCAGAAACGCGCAACGAACTGACAGCCGTTTCTGGTATACATTCTAGGCAAAATTGTTACAAAGGATATAAAAATACGTTGTAATCAAGCCGTTCCCGCCATAATTCACCGTAAGCTACGCTACAAATGACGATTTATCCGCTATGTTATCTCACAGTTGTCGATTATAACGATTTTATGATCTTCACATTTCAGAAAAGCGTATGAAAACCGATCTGATCACTCGCGAAGGCTATGAAGCCCTGCATCAGGAACTGAACTATCTGTGGAAAGAGCGTCGCCCGGAAATCACAGAGAAGGTAGCCTGGGCGGCCAGTTTGGGCGATCGCAGCGAAAACGCCGATTACCTCTACAACAAACGCTTGTTGCGTGAAATCGACCGCCGGGTACGTTACTTGCGCAAACGCCTGCAGGTGGTGCGGGTGGTGGATTACTCCCCCCAGCAGGACGGCAAGGTATTCTTTGGTGCCTGGGTCGAGGTGGAAAACGAAGAGGGCGAGGTTAAACGCTTTCGTATCGTCGGGCCGGATGAAATCTATGGCCGAAAAGATTACATCTCGATTGACGCGCCAATGGCCCGCGCCCTGCTGAAAAAAGCGGTGGACGAAGAAGCGGTGGTCAGTACGCCTACCGGTCCCAGGGTCTGGTACGTCAATAAAATCGACTATAAGCACACGATTGACTGAGGGTGAAACAGGCAGCACTGAACACAACGGCAGGCCCCGGTCTGCCGTTCATATTTTCTTTCATCTTCCTGACATGTAACTGAGATTTTTTTGCAATAACACCGTAGCATTCCCCCTACTGATAACACTCCAAGAATAAAAATGGATAACTACCAACAGCATGCCCGCACCCTGTTAAAAACCCTGTGGTGCCAAATTTTATTATTGAGCCTGTTGTTGTCTGGCGCCCGTCTGACCATGTTTTCAGTGTTTGCCGACACACAGCAATTACAACATTACGACGCCGCAGTCAGACTGATGTGGCTAACCGGGTTACGTTACGATTTACGTGCGGTATCCATCCTGCTGGCGCCGCTGCTGGTCATCGGCCTGGCGATGAGCGTGCATCGCACTGGTTGGCGCTGGGTGCAGCGTATTGCGCCCTGGTATCTGGGGGTATGCGCATTTCTGGTCAGCATCATCGCCATCATCAACTATTTTTATTACCAGACCTACCATACCTACATCGATATTTTCGCGTTCGGGCTCATTGACGATGGCCCAGTCGCCGTCATGACCACCATCTGGCAGGACTACCCGATTGTCAGATCACTACTGCTGGTAGCGTTGTTTGTCTGGCTGAGCAACCGACTGGGCAGGAAAGTCCTCTTTTCACAGCCTCAGCAGACTGGGTTTGCACAAATACGGCGGTCAGCACGGCAACCTCGTTTGCTACCCAACCCGGTCTTTGTGGTGTACCTGCTGATCAGCCTGTTGGTGTTTTTCGCCATGATCCGCGGCAGCCTGAGTACCTTCCCACTGCGGCGTAACGACTCGCAAATTTCCTCCGTCACTATCCTCAATAAGCTCACCCCCAATGGTTTAATGGCATCGGCCTGGGCGATGGGGGACAGGGATGACGATATCCACTTCGAGCCGGTAACACGTGCAGCGGGAGAGCAGTTGCGAACCCAAAGTGGGCTGGCCACACTGGAAAGCCGCACCCCCGCTAACCCCTGGCTGGCTCAGCATCGCCCCAACGTGGTGATGGCGCTGATGGAAAGCATGGGCAGTAACATGCTGGTGTATGACCACCTGCCCGATAACGACATGCTGGGTGCGCTGCGGCCTCATTTCGCGTCGGATTTCGTTTTCCGTCGCTTCGTATCAGAAGGCAATGGTACGGCACCATCGTTCGCTGCGCTGTTTTTCCAAAGCCCTATCCAGAACCTCAGCCATTCATCCGCACAATATAAATCGCTGGATGACACACCTTACGCCACGTACAAAAAAGCGGGCTACAAAGTGGTATTCATCACTTCCGGGAGCCGGATGTGGCGTAACTTCGGCAACTATTTACCCCGACTTGGTGTGGATGAGATTTACGACCAAAGCTCCCTGATGGAACGCTACCCCGAATCGCGCGCCATGCTGACCGACTGGGGCGTACCGGATGAGTTTGCGTTTCGCCTGGCGCAACGTTTGCTGACAGAAGCGCACCAGCCGCTCTTCATCAGTATTCTGACCGTCACCAACCATCCTCCCTATAAGGTGCCTGCCAGCTATCACCCACAGCCGGTGCATGCCGGGCCGGAAATGATGGCGCACGCCGAAGTCAGTCAACAGGAACAAGAATCCATCGCGGCCACCTACCAGTACGCCACCAACGCGCTGGGAGAATTTATCGCGGCGGTGAAATCCTCCCCGGTGGGAGAGTCCACCCTGATTGCGGCAACCGGCGACCACCAGATGCGCCGTCTGAAGGCACAGTATCCGCATGAGCAATTCCTGGATCGTGCCGTCCCCTTCTACCTGTACGTGCCAAAAACCATTCTGGCGAACACCGCCTGGCGCTTTGACCCATCACGCCCCGGTTCGCACAAGGATATCTTCCCAACGCTCTACGCTTACAGTCTCGCCGATACCCCTTATTACGCACTCGGCGGGCGCAATATGCTGGCAGAACAGGACGACACCTCGCGTGCGTTTGGCTACAACCAGGTGTTGTGGATTGATGAACAAGGCGTGACTCCTGTCGGCAGTACCGGACGTTACTCCTGGGATGCCGCCAACCCGATGCTCACCCAGACGACCGCTCACCCCATCAGCACCGAGCAGCAACAGCGAATCGCGGCCTTCCCCGCCCTGCTGCATTGGCAGATTAACGCCCGCGAGCAAGGCTTCACCGAGAAGTAACCACTTACGATGCCTGCACCCGCAGGCATCGTTACGCTCACTTGCTTTTGCTTTACCTCAATTACATTAAGAAAAATTTATTCTAAGACTGAAATAAAGATGTCACTTCCCTCCCTTACCGTGACAACGGTGATTACGGAGGCCAATCTATGTTCAGCCTGGATACCATTCTGCAAGATCTCGCACCGCATCGTCCCACGCCGAAGTGGCAGCGCTCCATTCTGCGCACGATGTTATTCGAAACCGAAATACAGGATTTTGCCCAGCGCTACCCACACCTGAAAGGGTTGGATCTGGTAGAGCAGATTCTGGATCACTTCAGCCTTAACTGCGAAATGGTAGAAGGCGACCTGGAAAACATTCCCAGCCAGGGGCCGGTGGTACTGGTGGCCAATCATCCGATTGGCTCGCTGGATGGACTTGCCTTACTGCGTACTGTCGCCAGCGTGCGCCCAGACGTGCGTATCGTCGCCAGTCAATTACTGTCCTATATCGGGCCGCTGAAACAACTGTTTTTCTCAGTAGATAACTTCAGCAATCGTACCCGACGCCACCAGCTCGCCGCTATCCAGGAACATTTGGCCGCCGAGGGGGCAATCATTATGTTCCCGGCCGGTGAAGTCTCCCGCATGAGCCTGAAAGGCATCCGCGACGGTCACTGGCATAGTGGCTTTATTCGCATGGCAGCCAAAGCGCGTGCGCCGATAGTCCCGATCCACATCAGCGGCCGTAACAGCAACCTGTTCTATCTCTCGTCGCTGATTTACCGCCCGTTATCCACCCTGTTGCTGGTGCGGGAAATGTTCCGCCAGCACGGCAACCGACTGCGTTTTCGCATTGGTGCGCAGATCCCCTACTCGACCTGGAATCAGGGCGAGTGGCAGCCCAATGATTTGGCTGCCCGTTTCCGTCGTCATGTCTACCGGCTGGGTCACGGTAAGCCCGGCTGTTTCTCTGGTGAAAAGCCGATTGCACTTCCCGAAGAGCGCTCGTTGCTTAAACGCGCGTTAGAAAGCTGTGAAACGCTCGGCACCACGCCGGACGGCAAGAAAATTTATCTCTATCGTCGTGGCAGCGAAGATTATGTGCCTATCTTGCGTGAGCTGGGACGCCTGCGGGAAATCGCCTTTCGCGCCGTGGGGGAAGGCACCGGCAAACGCCGCGATCTCGATAGCTTCGACGACGACTACCTGCATCTGGTGCTATGGGATGAGCGTGAACTGGAAATCGTTGGCGCTTACCGGTTCACGCCAACCGCACGCCTGCTGGCGGAAAAAGACATCGGTAGCCTGTACAGCCACAGCCTGTTCCAATATGGCGAAGAGATGGCACCAGTGTTAGCCAGCGGTATCGAACTCGGCCGCAGCTTTATCCAACCCAAGTACTGGGGAAAACGCGGTCTGGATTATCTGTGGCTGGGCATTGGCGCCTATCTGGCCCGCTACCCGGAGTACCGTTATCTGTTTGGCCCGGTTTCCTTGTCCAGTACCTTGCCGTCTACCGCACGCGACCTGCTGATTGCCTTCTACCGCCTGCATTTCGCGCCCAGTCAGATGCTGGCCCGTTCGCGTCGGCCTTACCCGGCGTCGTTGCCGGACGTATTACGACAGTTCGAAGGGGACGACTACCAGCAGGACCTGACCCGACTCAAAAGCATGCTCAGCAACATGGGATGCTCCATTCCTACCTTGTATAAACAATACTCGGAAGTGTGCGAGCCAGGCGGCGTACAATTTATCGACTTTGGCGTCGATCCCGATTTCAACAACTGTGTCGATGGCCTGGTACTGGTGGACTTACAGCAACTGAAACCTTCACGCTATCAGCGCTATATCGCACCGTTCTGCGACAACGCGTAACCTGTTTGCGGGTCGGCATACATCGACCCGCCACAAACCCTCCATTTGTCTGACTGGCATTTTATGCCGTCAATCCGTATAACTGTCCCCCAGTTGTCTATCCTTACAACATTCATTATCTCGCTAATTACACTATCTTGTTGATAACACTATTTTGTTGATACCACTATGACGAACGCATTAAGCCAGATTATTGCCAGCGAATTGCAGGCGCGTACCGAGCAGGTGAGCGCGGCCATTCAACTGCTGGACGAGGGCAACACAGTCCCGTTTATCGCTCGCTACCGTAAAGAAGTAACCGGCGGGCTGGATGACACCCAACTACGCCAGTTGGAAAGCCGCCTGTCCTACCTGCGCGAACTGGAAGAACGCCGCCAGACTATCCTCAAATCGATTGAAGAACAGGGCAAGCTGACCGATGCGCTGGCCACCTCCATCAACGGTACGCTGAGCAAAACCGAGCTGGAAGACCTCTACCTGCCTTACAAACCGAAACGCCGCACCCGAGGACAAATCGCCATTGAGGCCGGGCTGGAGCCGCTGGCAGACAGCCTGTGGAACGACCCAACGCAGACACCGGAACAGGCGGCAGAGACTTACGTCAACGCCGAAAACGGGGTGGCCGACGTCAAAGCGGCGCTCGACGGTGCACGTTACATTCTGATGGAACGCTTTGCCGAGGACGCCGCGCTGCTGGCCAAGGTGCGTGATTATTTGTGGAAAAACGCCCATCTGGTGTCTCGTGTGGTGGAAGGCAAAGAGGAAGACGGTGCCAAATTCCGCGACTATTTCGACCACCACGAACCGCTGTCGCAAGTGCCGTCGCACCGTGCGCTGGCGATGTTCCGTGGCCGCAACGAAGGCGTGTTGCAACTCGCATTGAATGCCGACCCGCAGTTTGATGAACCGCCCAAAGAGAGCCACTGCGAGCAGATCATCATCGACCATCTGAGTCTACGCCTTGGTAATGCACCAGCAGACAGTTGGCGACGTGCCGTGGTGAACTGGACCTGGCGTATCAAGGTGCTGCTGCATCTGGAAACCGAATTGATGGGCAGCGTGCGTGAGAAAGCCGAAGACGAAGCCATCAACGTCTTCGCCCGCAACCTGCACGACCTGCTGATGGCAGCACCTGCCGGTATGCGTGCCACTATGGGGCTGGACCCCGGTCTTCGCACCGGTGTGAAAGTGGCCGTGGTGGATGCGACCGGTAAACTGGTAGCCACCGACACTATCTATCCGCACACCGGTCAGGCAGCCAAAGCCGCCGCCATCGTCGCCGCGTTATGCATCAAGCATCAGGTCGAGCTGGTCGCTATCGGCAATGGCACCGCATCGCGTGAAACCGAACGCTTCTTCCTTGATACCCAGAAGCAGTTCCCGGAAGTGAAAGCGCAGAAGGTGATCGTCAGCGAAGCGGGGGCTTCAGTCTATTCGGCCTCGGAACTGGCGGCGCTGGAGTTCCCAGGTCTGGACGTATCGCTGCGCGGCGCGGTATCTATCGCTCGCCGCCTGCAAGACCCGCTGTCCGAACTGGTCAAGATCGACCCGAAATCCATCGGTGTCGGCCAGTACCAGCATGACGTCAGCCAGACTCAACTGGCGAAAAAACTCGATGCGGTGGTGGAAGACTGCGTGAACGCCGTCGGCGTCGATCTGAACACCGCCTCGGTGCCGCTGTTGACCCGTGTGGCGGGCCTCACCCGGATGATGGCGCAAAACATCGTCAATTGGCGTGATGAAAACGGCCGTTTCAACAACCGTGCGCAGTTGCTGAAAGTCAGCCGCCTCGGCCCGAAAGCCTTCGAACAATGCGCGGGCTTCCTGCGTATTAACCACGGCGATAACCCGCTCGATGCCTCCACCGTCCACCCGGAAGCCTACCCGGTGGTGGAGCGTATTCTGGCAGCAACCGAGCAGAAGTTGCAGGATCTGATGGGCAACGCCAGCGCGCTGCGCAACCTGAAACCGGCCAGCTTCACCGACGATCGCTTCGGTGTGCCGACGGTGACCGACATCATCAAAGAGCTGGAAAAACCGGGTCGCGACCCGCGCCCGGAATTCAAAACCGCCAGCTTCGCCGACGGGGTGGAAACCCTCAACGACCTGATGCCGGGCATGATTCTGGAAGGTGCTGTCACCAACGTCACCAACTTTGGTGCGTTTGTGGATATCGGCGTACATCAGGATGGGTTGGTGCACATCTCTTCACTGTCGGATCGCTTCGTGGAAGACCCACATCAGGTGGTGAAAGCCGGTGACATCGTTAAGGTGAAAGTGCTGGAGGTCGACCTGCAACGCAAGCGCATCGCGCTGACCATGCGGCTGGACGAACAACCGGGCGAAGGCAATAGCCGTCGTGGCGGCGGACGCGAGCGCGACAACGCGAATGCCGCCCGCCCATCGTCGCAGGCGGGCAACAAGGCACGCCCACGCCAGACCAGCAGCACCCCAGCCGGTAACAGCGCCATGAGCGACGCACTGGCGGCGGCGTTTAAGAAACGTTAAGACATATCCGTTTCTCTCTAAAACGCACTTCGGAAAATATGAGGAAAATTCCATAAGATAAAACCGCTGAATCATCAGCGGTTTTATCCACTTTCAGCGACATATTACAGTGGGCCTAACGCTGCACATACGGCACGAATCTGGGTTCTTGTTGATGAATATAGATTGGCTATAACGCCATTCCCGCCATAAGTTTGCTGTGCTGGATATTGTGCTTTCCAGACACGCGCAATATGTCCTTGAACCCCAGAGAAACAGCACATGAATAATACTCTTACCGTATTATGAACACCAATATTTTCAAGAAGAGTTATCGCGTTATTCATTGTAATAACTTGCCCCTGATTATTAGCAAGATCTGTGTTGTTATCTCCACCATGTGCAAATACGATTACATAATCTCCATTAGCACAATTATAAGCTGTATTTCTATAGACAATGTCGATTTGATTTATCTGAGCACCAACATTTTCTCCCAAATTGTGGTTAGCTATACTATTAAAAAAATTCCGCATATCTTCCGCACCGCTATCGAGATCGCAATTCACATCAGCGTCAAATGGAATAACAATAACAAGATTTGGCATAGCATAACTCCTTATCAATGGTTTCACTGTTATTAAATATATATCCTTCACCTTTTAAGTGATGAGTATATTTCCTTCCTGCAACCAAAATTATTTATGACATAATTTGATTGGATTTCTTTATTTACAGAACATACCACTATAAAAGAAAAAATTAATCGGAAAAAATCGGGCTGTATTATTGGCTCTGGTTAGTTATTGGCAGGCATCGATGCATTCATTTTCAAAAATATAGCAAAGAACTCAATAATAAACGCCGGAGAGAATTCCCAGCGGAACGCCTCCCCTAGCGATCGTTCCGCTTACAGTGATACTTAGAACCTATCCCAATAGGCGTCATTGGCGGAGCCTGTTTGGACACGGACAGCCCGCAGACAATATGCAACGCATATTGAACAGGCAACGTTATTGTCCGGCCCAACGGGCGAGCGCAGCGAGTAAACCGGAGCGTACACGTAGTACGTGAGGATTTCGAGCACTGCCCAGGCCCAAAATGGCAAGTGAAATAGTCCTATTGGGACAGGTTCTTAACTGACAAGCATTACCCTGATGGGATAGCTCCTTTTGTATATAAGCCTGTCAGGCTATCTCGTTACAACCAGGCTATCAAATCCTGTCTCACACATGCAGTTTCACAAACTCCACCACATGCTCCACAAACGCCTCCGGGTGGGAAATAAACGGGGCGTGGGAGGCTTTCGGTATCACGACCGAAGTGGAATGCGGGTACAGTTCGTCCATCAGCGCGGCAACTTTACGCGGCACCAACCCATCGAGTGCGCCATACATGCGCAGGAATGGCGTCGTCAGCCCGGCCAGTTCCTGACGTAAATCCACCCGACGTAGAATCTCCAGCCCGCCGTCCAGCACTTCCACTGTCGGCGACGGTTGCGTCGTGACGACCGCCTTCAATAGACGTGCGTCTTTTCTGGCGCTTTCAGTACCTAGCGTTTGCAACGCCAGAAACCGCTCGATAGTGCCGGAAAAATCCTCGCTCAGTAGTTGCTGGAAACCGGACAACACTAGCGGTTTGATACCGGGCCATTCATCTGCGGCCTCAAAGCGGGGTGAAGAGGCCACGGTAATCAGCGCACTTACCCGCTCTGGTGCGCGGATCGCCGCCAGGCTTGCGACCAATCCGCCCAGCGACCACCCCAACCAGACAGCTCGCGCGGGTGCGCCTGCCAGTACCGTTTCGGTCATCGCCTCCAGCGACATAGCGGGAAATCCCTGACTCTGGCCGTAACCCGGTAAATCCACACAATGCAGGCGGAAATGCGGGGCCAGTCGCACAACGATGTTGTTCCACACCTGCGAATTCATTCCCCAGCCATGCAGCATCACAAGTTCGCATGCGCCTTCTCCTTGCGTGTGCCAGTGCAATGATTCCATGAGTTATTGTGTCCTCCGTCGGAAGTAGAGTAGCTCAGAAGTAGAATAGTTCAGGCCATGCTTCCCGCGGCCTGATAACTCAGGGAACGAGACAATGTTGACGATCATGGCACAGTGCTGGCTCTGCCAGCAGCCGCTCTATCATAGTCATCACGGAATTTGCAGTCACTGCCGCCGTCATCTGCCCCAACCACTTGTCTGTTGCCCACGATGCGGATTGCCTTCGGCCTCAGATATCCTGCAGTGTGGACGTTGTCTGCAACAGCCGCCACCATGGCAGTCGCTCCTGTTTGTCAGCGACTACCAGCCACCGCTCAGCCGCCTCATTAAGCGCTTCAAACTTCAGGGACGTAGTGAGCTGGCTCCGACGCTGGCGCGGCTGGTGCTGTTACACTGGCAGGGATGTCGCCGGGATACGGTTCTGCGCCTGCCCGACGCTTATCCCCGTCCTGATGCTATCGTCACGGTTCCGCTACACCGACGGCGTCACTGGCGTCGAGGATTCAACCAAACCGACCTGATCGCGCGCTGGCTGGCACACTGGCTGGGGTGCGCCTATGACCCTGATACCTTGATTCGCGTGCGTCATACCGTTCCCCAGCAATCGCTGGGAGCCCGTTCACGGCGTCGCAACCTGCGCGGCGCGTTTCGATGCCGACAGGATGTCATCAGCCAGCGCGTTGCTGGCAAACGGTTAGTGTTACTGGACGATGTGGTGACCACTGGCAGCACGGCGGCGGAGGTCAGCCGCACGCTATTGCGTGCCGGTGCGCAACACGTTCAGGTATGGTGTGTATGTCGCACCTTGTCGTAACCGCCGGGATGGGCGTATTATAACCAACTAGCGTAGTCAACTATTGAGTTAACATTATGATTCGTATTACCGACGCTGCTCAGGAGCATTTTGCCAAACTGCTGGCAAAACAGGAGGAAGGCACCCAGATTCGTGTCTTCGTTATCAATCCCGGTACACCTAATGCAGAGTGTGGGGTGTCTTACTGCCCGCCCGATGCCGTCGAGCCGAACGATACCGTGCTGAAGTTTGAGAAATTGTCCGCCTATGTGGACGAACTCAGCGCACCGTATCTGGAAGACGCCGAGATCGACTTCGTGACCGACCAATTGGGTTCGCAACTGACCCTAAAGGCACCGAACGCCAAGATGCGCAAAGTCGATGATAATGCTCCACTGATGGAACGGGTGGAATATGTGTTGCAGTCTCAGATTAACCCGCAACTGGCGGGCCACGGTGGCCGCGTATCACTGATGGAAATCACCGAAGAAGGCTACGCCATTTTGCAGTTCGGTGGTGGTTGCAACGGCTGTTCGATGGTGGATTACACGCTGAAAGAAGGCATCGAGAAAGAGTTGCTGGAAAAATTCCCGGAGCTGAAAGGGGTACGCGACCTGACTGAACATCAGCGCGGTGAGCACTCCTATTATTAAGCGGGTGCCAATTCAGCCACTGTGGTTTTGATTGTCATGAGCGGTCAGTCATCTGGCCGCTCATCGTTTCTGCTATCGGTTAACCCTGCCGACGCGTACTCTCGTCACTCAGGCTTTTTTGCCTGTTCCTGCTTTCCATTATCCATCGGATTATCCGCCGGTTTGACTGTCTTTTTGGTTCGAGACGGCACCGGGCCGCCACGGCGCAAATCAATATCCCGAATCAGCCGTTCCAGATAGCGGTCAGTGAAAATGGAATCCAGCGGACGACTCAGCTTACGTCGCCAGTTGGGGTATTCCTGGTTAGTACCAGGTACATTCACCGGCGTCGCCATGTCCAGCCAGTCTTCAAGCTGCAACCCTAATAATGCACTGGCGCTGTCCGCCAGATAACGCTGCACACCCCGGTTAAGCTGGGCGCTCATGGTGGTCAGCGATGCATTACGTCCCACACGCTGGGGTAGCAGTCCCTGTTCATGCAGTGCATCCAACAGCCCTTGCTTGGCGCGTTCACGCGCATCGTGCTGCTGCTTCAACAACGCCTCTGAGGGATATAACCCAAGATCTTTGCCCAACGTCAGATCGACCCCTTGCCAGTAGCCGCGCAGCGTCGCCAGATCGTGTGTGGTGATGGTTGCCATCGAGCGGGTTGGGTATTCATCCGGGGTACGAAAACGATCGTGCTGATCCTTTTCAAAAAACAGGACTTTATAAGAATAGATACTGTTGTCGCGCAGCTTGTTGACGATCTCCTCCGGTACGGTGCCCAGATCCTCACCGATCACCAGACAGCGGTGACGATGGCTTTCTAACGCCAGGATCCCCAGCAAGTCATCCACCGGGTAAAGCACGTAGGCACCACGGTTCGCCGTGCCGCCATTCAGAATCCACCACAGACGCAGCAGCCCCATTACGTGGTCGATACGCAATGCGCCACTGTGCGCCATATTGCTGCGTAGCAAATCGATAAACGGCTGATACCCACGCTGGCGCAAACGCGTCGGGTGCATCGGCGTCAGGTTCCAGTTTTGCCCGCCCGGCCCCAGCGGATCGGGCGGGGCGCCGATGGTTACCGACAGGCAATGCAACTGCTGGTCGCTCCAGGTATCGACGCCGCCCTGCGCGACGCCCACTGCCAAATCACGATAGAGACCTATCGGCATACCCAGCTGTTTACTATGGGAAAAACAGGATGCCAGCTGTTCATGTGCCAGCCACTGCAACCAGCAATAGAACTGCACATCATCGGCGTGTTCCTGTCGAAAACGCAGAGTGGCCTCGCTGCGGGCATCGTGGTATTCCTG
Organism: Dickeya zeae NCPPB 2538; assembly: GCF_000406165.1. Lineage (NCBI taxonomy): Bacteria > Pseudomonadati > Pseudomonadota > Gammaproteobacteria > Enterobacterales > Pectobacteriaceae > Dickeya > Dickeya zeae. Next base: position 4,110,015 of record NZ_CM001977.1, read on the forward strand.
CGGCCATTGCAGCCAGTCAGCAGCCGGTTTGCCTTGCAGCTTCATCCAGTCCTGTAACGCATCATAGGTGGCCTGCTGTAGCAGACTTTCATCGTGGGTTTTCAGGAACTGCAAAAAAGCGGTTTTGCGCGGATCCAGCGCGCTACGGCCGGTGAAGTGACCAAATGCCAGACGCAATGCGGTCAGTTTCAGGTGGGTAACAGCGGTGTAATCCACCCATCGGCTGGCGCGGACCGCCGTCAGTTGTCGTTGAATGTCGTCTTGCATCCACCAGGCCTGGGCCGCCTGACTCTGATGAAAATCATCCACCTGATTCACATCAATATAGATAATATTCAGCCAGTTACGTGAAGAAGGACTGTACGGACTGGCGGCTTCCGGCTCTGCCGGATACAGCGCATGCAGCGGATTAAGGCCGACAAAAGCGCCCCCACGGCGCGCCACCTGTTCCACCAGCGTTTTGAGATCGCCAAAGTCGCCGACTCCCCAGTTATCGGACGAGCGCAGGGTATACAGCTGTACCATGACGCCCCACCAACGCTTCCCCTGTGTCAGCGGGTCCGGCTCGTAGCAACGTGTCGGCGCGACAATCACCCGACAAGACCACTGTTGCTCACCCTGCGTAAGCATTAACTGGTGGTAGCCGAGCGGCAGATTATCAGGCAGCACCAACGTTGCCTGACCACCGGAACGGCCTTCGATAACGCCGCCTTTTTCAAACATGAGCGTCCAGATATAGTCGCCCTCGCCATGCAACGGCAGCCTGTGCTGCTGCCCCTGACGAAACACATAGACTGAAGGCAAGGGGGCTGTAGCCGGTTCCGCCACATCCAGCAATTGCAGCAACGCTTTACGGGTGTCGCTATCGATTGCCTGTTCATTACCGTAAGCATCTTTATAGGTATCAGCGATCCCCTGATGGTGGGGTACAGATTTTTTTGCTTTCAACGCCATGGTATTGATTCCTTAATCACGCATCGTCCAGATGCGTTTCTGATAATCATGAATTGCCCGATCAGCACTGAACATGCCCATATGAGCCGTGTTCAGAATGCAGCGACGCGTCCATTCATCAGGTTCACGATACAGTTCATCCACACGCTGTTGAGCCTGGCAGTAAGGGGCGAAATCAGCTAACACCAGATAGGGATCACCCAGTTTTAGCAGGCTATCGAGCAAAGGGGCGAACGCCGTTTTATCTCCATGACTGAACTTACCTTCCCGCAGCTCAGTCAGGATTTCCTTTAATAGTGGATTCTCGGCAATATAACGGGTGGGTTTATAGCCGCCGGCAATCAACGCTTTTACCTGCTCGACGGTATGCCCGAAAATGAACAGATTCTCCGCACCGACTTCCTGCGCCATCTCCACATTGGCGCCATCCAGCGTCCCCACCGTCAAGGCGCCATTCAACGCCAGTTTCATATTCCCCGTCCCAGACGCTTCCTTGCCTGCGGTGGAAATCTGCTCTGATACATCGGCCGCCGGAATAATCCTCTCCGCCAGCGAGACACGGTAATCCGGTAAAAAAACCACTTTCAGGCGATCGTTGACCCGTTTGTCCCGGTTAATGTGTTCCGCCACACAGTTGATGGCGTAAATAATATTTTTGGCCAGGACATAACCCGGGGCTGCCTTGGCGCCAAACAGGAAAAGGCGCGGCACGATATCCAATCCAGGGTCGGTAAGCAATCGCTTATATAACGATAAAATATGCAGTAAATTCAGATGTTGCCGCTTATATTCATGCAACCGTTTGATTTGCACATCAAACAACGCGTTCGGATCGATAGCGATGCCGTAATCGCGCCGTAAGAATTGTGCCAGTTGCGTTTTATTGTCCTGTTTGATGCGGCGATAGCGCGCCTGAAACGCACTATCCTGTGCGTAGGGAGCCAGCCCCTCCAACAGCGTAAGCCGGTTACCCCATTCGGTACGCAGGGTGTCATCTATCAGTGAAGACAGTGCCGGATTACACTGTTTTAGCCAACGACGCGGCGTAATACCGTTGGTGACGTTATGAAATTTCGTCGGCCATAACTGGTGATATTCCGGGAACAAGTCGCGTACCACCAGGTCCGAGTGCATCTGCGCGACGCCGTTCACCGCAAAACACGCCACCACGCACAGGTTCGCCATCCTCACCTGACGACGATACACCACCGCCAGTCGCGCCCAGACAGGCTTATCACCCGGCCAGCGAGCCTCCACCTGCTGGCGCAGATGCGTATTAATGGTTTTGATTATCGACAGATGGCGCGGTAACAGCCGACCGAACAGCCGTTCATCCCAGCACTCCAGCGCTTCCGGCATCAGGGTATGGTTGGTGTAGGCAAATAAGCGCCCGGTCAGTTGCCAGGCCTGCTCCCACGATAGATCGTATTCATCCAGTAACAGGCGCAGGGTTTCGGGAATCGCCAACGTCGGGTGGGTATCGTTTAGCTGCACCACCTCATAATCGGGTAATGTCGCCAGCGGCCGTCCGGCACGCTCATGCCGCCGGAAGATATCCGCGACCGCGCAGGCACATTGGAAATATTGCTGCATCAAACGCAGTCTTTTACCTGCCGCATGATTGTCGTTCGGGTACAGCACTTTAGTCAGGCTGGCGGCAGCGATACCCTGCTGCTCGGCTTTCAGATAATGGCCCGCATTAAACTGTTCAAGATCAAATGGCTCGCTGTGGGTAGCCTGCCATAGCCGCAACGGCTGTACACGACCATTGAGATAACCGATAACCGGGATATCGGTGGCTTCGCCGATAACGACCTGATCCGGAATCCAACGCTCGCGGCCATCCGGCTGGATGACCAACTCACCGCCGAAACCGACTTCTACCGCCAGCTCCGGGCGCGGGCGCGCCCAGGGGTAAACGTCGCGCAACCAGTCATCCGGGGTTTCACGCTGGAAACCGGCGTCAAAATGCTGGCGGAACAAGCCATACTGGTAATGCAGGCCGTAGCCTATCGCCGGTTGTCCCACTGTCGCCATCGCGTCCAGATAACAAGAGGCCAATCGCCCCAACCCACCATTACCCAGCGCCGGGTCCGTTTCCTGCTCCAGCACATCACTCAACGCCAGCCCGTGCCCGGCCAGCACCTCCGCCACCGCGTCATACCACCCCAGATTGAGTAGATTGTTGCCAGTCAGGCGACCCGGCAGGAACTCCATCGACAGATAGTTCACATGCCGCGATACCGACGTGGCGTCATCAGGTGGAGACGACTCGGCAGCTATCAACACATCCAGTTGCTCCGTCAGCGCCGCACTCACCACTTGCCAGCACTGGCGTAACGACAGTGCCTGTAACGACGGCTGAGCGAGAGCCTGCAACTGGCGTTGCAACGCCACAGTAAACTGGGAAGGATTGAATAAGGGTGACATCGTGCCTCTCTCCTTTGCGGGTGATGGAAAAAGGCACGTCGGGATCAGCACAACTCCAACTGTACCTTATGTTGTTCGATGATTTTCAGCACACTGGGTGGCGGTAACTGATCGGTAAAAAGATAGTCGATCAAATCCATGTTGCCCAAATTGACCATCGCATTACGGCCGAACTTGGAATGGTCTGTCACCAGCATCACGCAACGGGAGTTTTCGATGATTGCACGCTTGGTGCGAACCTCGTGGTAGTCAAACTCCAGCAACGAGCCATCCATATCAATGCCACTGATGCCCAAAATGCCGAAATCGAGCCTGAACTGAGAAATAAAATCCAGCGTGGCCTCGCCAATGATGCCGCCATCGCGGCTGCGCACCTCGCCTCCCGCCAGTATCAGGCGGAAGTCTTCTTTGGCGGTCAGTAACGTTGCCACATTCAGGTTATTGGTGACCACGCGTAAATCCTTATGATTCATCAGCGCGTGAGCCACCGCTTCCGGTGTCGTACCGATATCTATAAAAAGCGTAGCACCATCCGGAATTTGACTGGCGACCTGCCTCGCAATCCTGGCTTTTTCATCAGACCACATCATTTTTCGATCATGGTAAGCCGTATTCACTGAACTGGAGGGCAACGCCGCGCCACCGTGGTGGCGATGGATCTTGTTTTGTTCCGCCAGATCGTTCAGATCACGACGAATGGTCTGCGGGCTGACTGCAAAATGTTCCACCAGCTCTTCGGTACTGACGTATCCCTGCCGACGCACCAGATCGATAATGGCGTCGTGCCGCTGTGTTTGCTTCACATTAATCCCCTCAAACGCCGACATGACGTCATGTCGGCCAACTAAGAAACCGCGCTCATTGTAAAATGCACACGGTAGTAGCCACGCGGCGATACACCACGTATCAGGCTGCGGTAACGGTATGATAGCGTTAACGGCGGCGCTGGCGCGTATCCCACCATGCCATCAGCACGCCAATGACTAACCCCGAGACATGCGCCGCATTCGCGATAGACATGCCCAAAATATCGAAATACCCGGCCACCAGCCACACCAGCGCGAACGCCATCAGGCCGCGTTGAAGGTGCAGTGGCCCGCCCGGCTCACGCTCGCCACGTAACCAGACATACCCCATCAGGGCGTACACCACGCCGGACAAACCGCCGAAATAGACGCCGCTAAACCAGGACTGCACCCACCCGCTAATCGCGGATGACAGCAGTAAAATCACACACAATCGCCGGGTACCCAAGACACGTTCCACCGGACCGCCGAGGTACCACCACCACATCAGATTAAACAGCAGGTGCAACAGCGAAAAATGCAACAACGCATGGCTGAACCAGCGCCAGAGTTGCAGGGTCTGGGTGCTATCCGGGAAGGCCAGCAGCGTCATCATGCGATTAACACCATACACCTGCATCAACAGGTAAACCGCAATGGCGACCACCAGCATGCCCAGTGTCAGTGGCCCGGCACGCTGACGTAAGGTTTGCAGATAGGAATACGACGGGTAACGCAGCCCACTGTTGGTGGTGCCGCTCTGCCAGCTGGCGGCCTGATAGCGTTCATGCCACGGCTCTTGCAGAAAACGCTCCAGTTCCTGCTTGACCCGCGCCTGCTGGCTTTCGTCCGGCAGCCAGATATCGACTTCATTCCCGTTAATACGGGCCACCAGCCGGATCTGCTGCGTGTGCATATAGTCGACAAACGCCTGCGCCAGACGCGGATTGGATAGCGCAACAATTCGAATCATGACAATAGCCCAACGCTTCCCGCCAATGAATGTATGTTTCCGATTCTAAAACATTTGCAACCCGGAACGCAGCGCAATAACCGCTGATTATCTTGCCTATTTCAATATCAGTGTGACGGCTTTCACATCTCGCCACCCTGCGTACTGACAGCCTCTCGTGTTGCCCGGTAGATGTAGTGGGGATTTTTGTTTACTTCCGTTTTATCCGACATCCTATGATCACGGTCACTTTTCAACCAGGACGGCTCCATTACTCTCATTCAAGAGGTGTTAACGGTATGTTTCTTGAAGAACGCAGAAACAAGATTCTGGACTATCTGGATCAACATGATCGCGTCAGCGTGGAGTATCTGGCCGAGGTTTTTTCTGTCACCAGAGAAACCATCCGCAGTGATCTGAATGCGCTGGCCCGACAGCGATTAGTTCAACGCTGTCACGGCGGTGCCATTATTATTCGGCGCAGTCTGCAATCTCAGCTGATTACCGAAACCGGGAAAGACTTCGAAGTCCTGTTAAAAAAAATAAAGAATCAGGTCAGAAATAGAAGTACCCGAAAAAAGGATAAAACCATGAAAGGTAAAGTCTGTATTCTTGGTTCGTTTAATGTGGATATTGTTGCCAGGGTCGCCCGTTTTCCTAAAGGTGGAGAGTCATTGCTGGCGCAAGGCAGTGCATTGGGGCCGGGAGGAAAAGGCGCGAATCAGGCGATGGCAGCCAGTATGGCCGGCGCAAAAGTACATTTCGTGTCTAAAGTAGGAAAAGACCAATTCAGTCACTTCGCATATGAGCATTTGTCAAAATCCCCTATTCATTCCTTTAAATTATACCAGTCAGAAACAGAACCTACCGGTAATGCGATTATTTATGTCTCGCAACAAAACGGCGAAAATATGATTGCCATTTATTCCGGGGCGAATAAAACACTGACCGACGAAGAAATCGCTGAGATTATGCCCGACCTGGAAGACGCAGATGTGTTATTGCTGCAAATGGAAAATAACTTCCCGGCGACCTTGAGCGCCATGAAATTAGCCAGAGCGCTCGACACCCGAATTATCCTGAACCCGGCACCGTATTCCGATGACGTCGTATCCTGTCTCGATTATGTGGATATCATCACCCCAAATGAAACGGAAGCGTCGCTCTTATCCGGTATTGAAATCAGTAACCTTGAGAGCGCCAGACAAGCCGCGCAAAAAATCCATGCGCTTGGTGCCGCACGGGTGATAATCACCATGGGTGCCAATGGTGCCCTGCTATTTGACGGCCAGCAATTTCAGCATATCCCGGCCTTTCCTGCCGTCAGCGTGGATACCACCGGCGCTGGCGATGCGTTCAACGGCGCGTTTGCTGCCGCCGTCGCCGCCGGGCAGAGCGTGGCGCAGGCTGCCACGTACGCGAATGCGTTTGCCTCTCTGGCGGTCGAACGGGAAGGCGCGGCCAATATGCCAACGCATCAGCAAGTGACGAACCGGTTGGCACAACGCTAATCCCCACACCCTATTTTAAACACCCCGAAGCGGTTTTCGGGCAAGGAGAAAGAGAATGAAAAGCATCGAAGGCATCGTTCCCGTCATGCTGACCCCGTTTAACACCAGAAACGAAATAGACTACCCCGGTCTGGCGAAGCTGATCGACTGGTATCTGGACAAAGGCGTGGACGCACTGTTCGCCGTCTGTCAGTCCAGCGAAATGCTGTTTCTCAGCCTGGAGGAGCGCGTGAATCTGGCGCGTTTCGTGGTAGAACAGGTTGCAGGGCGCATACCGGTTATCGCATCCGGTCACATCAGCGACGACATCAATGACCAGATAGCCGAATTGCAGGCGATGGCGGACACCGGCATCGATGCACTGGTGTTGGTCACCAACCATCTGGACCCGAAAAATCAGGGCTCGGCAACGTTCTTTGAGACGCTGGAGACCTTGCTGGCATCCCTGCCTGTGACGCTGCCGCTCGGCCTGTACGAATGCCCGGCCCCTTATCGCCGTCTGTTAACCGATGACGAGTTGATGCACTGCGCCAACAGCGGCCGCTTTGTGGTACTCAAAGACGTGAGCTGCGACCTGCCAACGGTAGAACGCCGGGTGAAACTCACGGCAGGCACACCGCTGAACATCATCAACGCCAACGCCGCCATCGCGTTTCCGGCAATGCGCGCCGGTTCCAAAGGCTTTAGCGGTGTGTTCACCAATTTCCACCCGGAGCTCTATCAGTGGCTCTACTCCCAAAGCCAGCAGCAACCAGAACTGGCGCAGGAACTGGCGACTTTCCTGTCACTGGCGGCAGTGACCGAAACGTTGGGCTACCCCAAAAACGCCAAGATTTACCACCAGCGTTTGGGGACTTTCGAGCACGATAACTGCCGGGTCACCAGCGATAATGTGCTGGAAAAATTCTGGGCCTTGTCGGTGATCCTCGATCAGATCCGTCAGGGAACAGAGCATTACCAACAAAAAATCCAATAACGATAACGTCACTTTTTTTACCGGCGTATTGTCCGGCAGGTGGAAATATCCCCCTGCCGGTTTAATGACACAACCTTGTCGCTCACCAGGAATAACCCACTATGATTATTTGCGATCAACAAGACTGGGCTCAGGAAAAATACGCGTTACATCCGATTATTCACCAGGCCATCGATTATATCTCTACCACCGATTTCGCCGTTATGGCGACCGGTAAATATGACATTATCCCCGGAAAGATGTTCTGTCTATTACAGGAGTTCACCACCGAACCAGCCGCGGACAGGCTGGCAGAATCGCATTTCCAGTATGTCGATATTCAATATTTATTACAGGGAGAAGAAACTATCGGCGTTGCACGAGGTAGCCGTCGTAATACCGTGATTGAAGATAAAAGCGAGCAGCACGATATTGTTTTTTATCGTGAGACTCAAAACGAAAGTTTTATTTCACTAACACCAGGCATGTTTGCCATTTTCTTTCCAGAAGATCTACATCGGCCATGTTGCCAAAGTAATGGCCCCTCTTTTATTCGAAAAGCAGTTATTAAAATTCACATCAGTTTATTTACGGATTGCTGATTATTATGAAAAATACCACTTCTGCCTTACAAGACAATAGGGTTATCCCTGCCTCGCCGATTACCCGCTTACGCTGGGGGATCATTTTCATTCTGTTGATGGCGGCGGTCATCAATTACCTTGATCGCGCCAACTTAAGTATTGCCAATACCACCATCGCCAAAGAATTCGGTTTTAGCGCTACCCAGATGGGGATGCTGCTGTCGGCCTTCCTGTGGCCTTACGCACTGGCTAACCTGCCGGCCGGCTGGCTGGTGGATAAACTGGGGCCGAAAAAGATGTTCTCCGGCGCAGTCGGGCTATGGTCTACCTTTACCGTGCTGGCCGGGTTCATCAACGGTTACTCCATGTTTTATGGATTGCGCATGTTGCTGGGGATAGCCGAGTCGCCCTTCTTTACCTCAGGCATTAAAATTACCCATCGCTGGTTTTCCGCCCGCGAACGCGGCCTGCCAACCGCCATCATCAATACCGGCTCGCAAATTGCTAACGCCGTTGCACCGCCGATCCTGACCGTGTTGCTGCTGACTATGGGCTGGCGCGGCATGTTTATCGCCATTGGTCTGGCTGGCATTCCGTTACTGTTGGTCTGGCTGAAGTTTTATCGCGAACCGACCGCAGCCGAAGAGCGTGACATCCACGCCGACACCGCAGCGACAGCAGCGCCCAGCCATGAAGCGGCAAAAAACCAGCAAGGCTGGGGTGCCCTGTTCCGCCATAAAACCACCTGGTTCATGATTCTGGGTAATTTCTCCATCATGTTCACCATCTGGGTTTACTTGACCTGGCTGCCGGGTTATCTGGAAAAATCCCTTGGCTTTACGCTGAAACAAACCGGTTGGATCGCCTCGATTCCGTTCCTCGCCGGTATTCTCGGCGTGCTGTGCGGCGGAGCTATCTCTGATCGTCTGATTCGTCGCGGCGTCAACACCATTACCGCCCGTAAAATTCCGATCGTCATGGGGGCGGCACTGGCGGCTTGCTTTGTTGCACCGATCCCGTTTGTCAGCAACACCTCGCTGTCTATCCTGCTGCTGTCGTTGGGGTATTTCTGCTCGCAGTTGCCTTCCGGCGTTATCTGGACACTGGCGACCGACATCGCGCCTAAAGAGCAGGTGGCATCACTCGGGGCCATTCAGAACTTCGGCGGTTTTCTCGGCGCGGCCAGTGCTCCCATCATCACCGGCATGATTTTGGATGCCACAGGGGTGTTCACCAATGTTTTCTTTCTGGGTGCAGGCTTGCTGATGCTGGGTGCGCTGAGCTACGGCTTGTTCGTGAAGAAACCGATAACCGTTTGAAACCTGAAAGTTTATAGACCGTCGGGCTTATAGAGATGACAACAACCGGTATGGCGCATCAGGCACCATACCGGTTCAGCATTACCCTGCCGCGACATCCTGCGGGAAGCGTTTTTGCCAGGCATCGAAACCACCATCCACGCTGTATACCGCCTCAAAACCCAGGCTTATCAGGTAATTCGCCGCATTACGGCTACTGATGCCGTGATAGCACATCACCATCACCGGCTGTTCAAAATCCGCACCGCGCACAAAATCTGACAAGGTTTCATTGGTCAGGTGGGTTGACCCCGGTACATGCGCTGCACCAAAACTCTGCGGGTCACGAATATCAACCAACGACTGGCCTTGTTGCCAGCGCTGATACGCCTGCTCAATATCGATTGCCTCAAACTGCTCCATTGCCTGCCTCATGGTTCGTGGTGAAAACTCGGGGTTAAAAAAGGGTTATCAACGGCTTTACCTGACATTGTCAGCATTGTAACTCACCCACCGCACGGATAGACCGGACAAAGCACAGGGATATCGCCCGATCGCGCAGGCATCGTGTCGGCATAAGCCGACGCAGAAGGACTATTCTCAATGAAATCAGGCGCGAAACTGTTAGCTGTATCACGCGCAAATGTTTTTAATTGGTTAACGCTTGGCTAACATGTTTGTTTTCGATTAATATCGTGAGCGAAAACGAACATTTTAACTTTCAACGGCCGACCATGGCGGCGTTTGACGTAGCGGAGGAGAAAACGTGGAAACCCAAGATCTGATCGTGATCGGCGGAGGCATTAACGGCACGGGCATCGCAGCAGATGCCGCCGGGCGCGGGCTGTCCGTCCTGCTGCTGGAAGCGCAGGATCTGGCCTGTGCCACCTCTTCCGCCAGTTCCAAGCTGATTCACGGCGGCCTGCGCTATCTGGAACACTACGAGTTCCGGCTGGTGGGCGAAGCCTTGTCCGAACGCGAAGTGTTGCTGAAAATGGCACCACACATCATTTTCCCGATGCGTTTTCGCCTGCCGCACCAGCCGCATTTGCGCCCGGCCTGGATGATCCGCGCCGGTCTGTTTATGTATGACCATCTGGGCAAACGTGTCAGTCTGCCGTCCAGCCACGGGCTGCGATTCGGCCGTGAATCGGTGTTAAAACCCGAGCTGACGCGCGGTTTCGAATATTCCGACTGCTGGGTGGACGATGCCCGTCTGGTGGTGCTGAACGCGCAGGAAGTGGTGCGCCGTGGCGGCGAGGTGAAAACCCGCATGAAAGTGACCCGCGCCCATCGCGAAAACGGCCTGTGGATCGTCGAAGCCGAAGATACCCTCAGTGGTGAAACCCACCGCTGGCAGGCGAAAGGCCTGGTTAACGCCACCGGCCCGTGGGTACGCCAGTTCTTTGACGACGGACTGGCGCTGCCATCGCCGTATGGCATCCGTCTGATTAAAGGCAGTCATATCGTTGTGCCGCGCGTCCATCAGGAAGAGCAGGCCTACATTCTGCAAAATAAAGACAACCGTATTGTGTTTGTGATTCCGTGGCAGGATGAATTCTCCATCATCGGTACCACCGATGTGGAATACCACGGCGATCCGCATCAGGTGAAGATCGACGACAACGAAATTCGTTACCTGCTGGATGTGTATAACGACCATTTCAAAAAGCAGCTGACACGTGACGATATCGTCTGGACGTATTCGGGTGTACGCCCGTTGTGCGACGACGAATCCGATTCACCGCAGGCTATCACCCGCGACTACACCTTGTCGGTTGCCGATGAAAATGGTAAGGCACCGCTGCTGTCCGTATTCGGCGGCAAGCTAACCACCTACCGTAAGTTAGCGGAACACGCACTGGAAAAACTGGTGAAATACTACCCGCAAGCCGGACAAGCGTGGACCCGTAACGCCATTCTGCCCGGTGGTGATATCAGCGGCAGCCGCGAAGATTACGCCGCGACATTGCGCCGCCGTTACAATCTGCCGGAAGCGCTGGCACGTCGTTACAGCCGCACTTACGGTAGCCAGAGCGAGAAAATCCTCGGCAACGCCCAATCCTTAAGCGACCTGGGCGAACATTTCGGCCATAACCTGTACGAAGCCGAGTTACGTTATCTGGTGGAGCATGAGTGGGTTGTCACGCTGGAAGACGCTATCTGGCGTCGTACCAAGCTCGGCATGTGGCTGGACGACGTACAACGCCAGCGTGTCGCCGACTGGCTGGTCAGCTACCGCAGCCAGTTAGCTAAAGCGGGTTAATACTCCACGTTGGTTAATACTAAAGAAAAACGGCTTCCTCACGGAAGCCGTTTTACTGTCACTGCCTATGCCATTCAGAGAAGCGACCTACAACCGTATTGGCTTGATGTGCCAAATCTCGTCGGCGTACTCCTGAATCGTACGATCGGAAGAGAAATAGCCCATATTGGCGATGTTGTGCAATGTGCGACGCGTCCATTCATCCTCATCGCAATACACTTCATCTACCCGATCCTGACTGTCCACATAACTGCGGTAATCCGCCAGCAACTGATAGTGATCGCCGAAATTAACCAGTGAATCGAACAGGTCAGCATAACGGCGCGGATCGTCCGGGCTGAATACCCCGGTCGCTATCTGTGTCAGTACCCGGTGCAACTCCTCATCCTGATTGTAGAACTCGCGCGGGTTGTAACCGTTGCGACGTAATTCCTCTACCTGCTCCGTCGTATTACCGAAGATAAAGATATTCTCTTCCCCAACCCGCTCACGCATTTCGACGTTGGCACCGTCCAGCGTACCGATGGTCAGTGCACCGTTGAGCGCAAACTTCATGTTACTGGTGCCAGAGGCCTCGGTACCGGCCAACGAGATCTGCTCCGACAGGTCCGCCGCCGGAATAATGATTTGCGCCAGACTAACGCCATAGTTAGGGATGAACACAATCTTCAGTTTGTCTTTTACCGCTGGATCGTTGTTGACCACGTTGGCCACATCATTAATCAAATGAATAATGTGTTTAGCCATGTAGTACGCCGAGGCTGCCTTACCGGCGAAAATGGCGACACGCGGTACGCGATCCAGACTCGGGTCATCCTTGATGCGGTTATAGAGCGTTATCAGGTGCAACACGTTGAGCAACTGGCGCTTATACTCATGAATACGCTTGATCTGCACGTCAAACAGCGCGTTAGGGTCAACCACGATATCCAGATGCTGGGCAATGTAGACCGCCAGCCGTAATTTGTTTTCCTGCTTGGCTTTACGCACTTTCTGCAGGAAAGCCGGGTAATCGATGTGCGGTTTCAGGTCGGCCAGTTGGCTCAAATCGGTGCGCCAGGTCTTACCGATGGTTTCATCCAGCACTTTCGACAGTGGGCGGTTTGCCAGCGCCAGCCAGCGCCGCGGCGTCACGCCATTGGTTTTGTTGCAGAAGCGCTCTGGATAAACCCGGGCGAAATCAGCGAACAGCGATTGCACCATCAGGTCGGTGTGCAACTGGGACACCCCGTTCACCTTGTGACTACAGATCACCGCCAGCCACGCCATGCGCACCTTACGCCCGTGCTCTTCATCAATGATCGATACCCGCTTGAGCAGGTCGACATCATTAGGGAAACGCTCTTGCACCTCGTCCAGAAAACGGTCATTGATTTCGAAAATCAGTTGCAGATGGCGCGGCAGGATTTTGCCCATCATGTCGACCGGCCAGGTTTCCAGCGCTTCCCCCATCAGGGTATGGTTGGTGTAGGAGAACACCTTGGTGACTACATCCCAGGCTACGTCCCACTTGAACTTGTGCTCATCGATCAACAGCCGCATTAACTCAGGGATCGCCAATACCGGATGGGTATCGTTAAGGTGGATGGCAAATTTCTCCGCCAGATTGGCGTAGGTTTTATGCATCGTCCAGTGACGGCTGAGGATGTCCTGTACCGTGGCAGACACCAAAAAGTATTCCTGACGTAAACGCAGTTCGCGACCGGAGTAGGTGGAGTCATCAGGGTAGAGTACACGCGACACGTTTTCGGAGTGGTTTTTATCTTCTACCGCCGCGAAATAGTCGCCCTGATTAAATTTACCGAGATTGATTTCGTTACTGGCCTGCGCCGCCCACAGCCGCAAGGTGTTGGTGGCGTCGGTATCAAAGCCGGGGATTATCTGGTCATAGGCGCAGGCGATGATTTCTTCCGTTTCCAGCCAGCGGGTTTTGCTCCCCTCCTGCTGAATTCGGCCGCCAAACCGCACTTTATAGCGGGTGCTGTGACGCACGAATTCCCACGGATTACCGTATTCCAGCCAGTAATCCGGTGACTCTGCTTGCTTTCCATCGACGATATTTTGCCGGAACATACCGTATTCATAACGAATACCGTAACCCCGTCCCGGCAGCGCCATGGTGGCGAGCGAGTCGAGGAAACAGGCGGCCAGACGACCAAGCCCCCCGTTGCCTAATGCCGGGTCGTCTTCTTCTTCCAGCAATTCGTTCAGGTCCAGCCCCATCGCTTCCAGCGCATCACGCAGGTCGTCAAACATACCCATCGCCAGCAACGCGTTGGAGAGTGTGCGCCCCAGCAGGAATTCCATCGACAGGTAATAAACCTGTCGGACATCCTGTGATAACTGTGCACGATTAGAACGCAGCCAGCGCTCGACCATACGGTCCCGCACCGCCAGTACCGCGGCATTCAGCCAGTCATGTTTGCTGGCGATGCTGGGATCCTTGCCGACGGTAAACATCAGCTTATAAGCGATGGAGTGTTTCAACGCGTCTACGCTGAGCGTAGGTGAGTTGTAGATAAATGGAGAGTTCATAATGTCATTCCCACTGATGCGTACTACCAAAGACGTTGATAAAGCGCACGATAGGCCTGGGCAGCGACCTGCCAACTAAAATCCATTGCCATTGCCTGACGTTGTACATAACGCCAAAGCGAAGGGCGCGACCACAACACAAAGACCCGACGAATCGCCCGCGACAGCGACGCGGTATTACAATCGCTGAACACAAAACCGCTCGCCAGGCCATCAGCCAGATTTTCCAGCGAGCAATCTGCCACGGTATCCGCCAGTCCACCGGTGCGTCTGACCAGCGGTAACGTGCCGTATTTCAGGCCGTACAACTGGGTCAACCCGCAGGGTTCGAACCGACTAGGAACCATAATCACATCCGCGCCGCCAATGATGCGGTGCGAAAACGCTTCGTGATAACCAATCTGTACGCCGACGCGGCCGTGATACTCCGCCGCCGCCGCCAGAAAACCTTCCTGTAAGGTGGCATCGCCTGCTCCCAACACCACCAGTTGTCCACCTTGCTCCAGCAAATCCGGCACGGCCTGCAAGGCGATATCCAGCCCTTTTTGGCTGGTCAGGCGACTGACGATGGCGAACACCGGCACGCGATCATCCACCTTAAGTCCCATCGCCGTTTGCAAATGCCGCTTGTTTTCCGCTTTGCGCGCCAGCTCATCACGGCTATAGGTGGCGGTTAGCAACGCATCGTGTGACGGGTTCCAGATCTCATCATCCACCCCATTGAGGATGCCAGACAAACGCCCCTGCTCTTCACGCGACTTGAGCAGCCCCTCCAGCCCATACCCATACTCAGCCTGTGTAATTTCATGGGCATAAGTCGGGCTGACGGTGGTGACATGATCCGCATAATACAGCCCGGCCTTGAGGTACGAGATTTGGCCGTAAAACTCCAACCCGTACATGTGGAAGTACTCCGGCGGCAAGCGCAACTCTGACATGTGACGGGCATCAAATAATCCCTGATAAGCCAGATTATGGACGGTAAATACCGATTTTGCCGGTCGACCTTTCGCCGCCAGATACGCACAGGCAAGCCCGGCATGCCAGTCATGGGCATGAACGATGTCTGGTCGCCAGAACGGATCCACGCCGTTGGCCATTTCCGCCCCCATCCAGCCCAGCAAACCAAAGCGCAAGACATTGTCCGTATAGGCGAATAACGACGTATCGTGATACGGGCTGCCTGCCCGCTCATACAGATGCGGGACATCGATCAGGTAGATGCCCACCCCGTTGTAATGACCATAACGCAGCGTGACATGACCACCAAACGTATCCAGTTCCCGTACCACCTGCGCATCCGGGATACCCTTTTTCAGGTCGGGAAACGCTGGCAACAGCACGCGTACATCCATCCCTGCCGCTATCTGCGCACCGGGCAACGCGCCCACCACATCCGCCAGTCCCCCGGTTTTCAGCAAGGGGAATAGCTCTGAACACACGTGTAATACCCGCATCTTGTCTCCCATTCCACCACCCACGCCCCACACGTGGGCAGCATCAATCCGCCGGCCCGTTACGGCCGGGTACACAATCAGGTCAGGACGTGAGCTTCGCCAACATGGCTCGCGTCACCAGCACAATGCCTTCTTCGGAACGATAAAAACGACGGCTGTCATCCTCAGCGTTCTCGCCAATCACCATGCCTTCGGGAATGTCGCAGGCGCGATCGATGATGCAACGATGCAAGCGGCATGAGCGTCCGACGTTGACATCCGGCAACAACACCGATGAATCGATGCTGCAAAAGGAGTTGATACGTACCCGAGGGAACAGAACCGAATGTGTGACCACCGAGCCGGACACAATACTTCCACCCGACACCAGCGAATTCATGGTTAAGCCATGACTGCCGGAGCGGTCCTGGACGAACTTGGCAGGCGGTAACGCCGCCATCGCCGAGCGAATCGGCCAGTTATGGTCGTACATGTCCAGTTCCGGCATCACCGACGCCAGATCGAGGTTGGCGCGCCAGTAGGCTTCCAGCGTGCCCACATCCCGCCAGTACGGCGGCGCGTTTTCTGACGACGTCACGCAGGAGAGGGTGAAGGGATGCGCCCAGGCATTCCCTTCCGCCACGATTTTTGGGATCAAGTCCTTGCCGAAATCATGGCTGGAATCCGAGGTGCACACATCCTCCTCCAACCGCCGGTACAGGTATTTGGCGTTGAAAACGTAGATCCCCATACTGGCCAGCGCCATATCGGGGTTATCCGGCATCGGTGCCGGGTTGGCGGGCTTCTCGTCGAAACTGATAATGCGGTTGTCTTTATCCACGCTCATCACGCCAAAGGCGTGTGCTTCTTTGATAGGCACCGGAATACACGCGACCGAACACTCCGCGCCATTCTCCACGTGGTCCAGCAGCATGCGGGAATAGTCCATTTTATAGATATGGTCACCGGCCAGAATCACGACGTATTCCGCCCCGTAGCGCCGAATAATATCCAGGTTATGGCATACGGCATCAGCAGTGCCGCGGTACCAGTGATCGTTTTCATCATGCCGTTGCTGGGCGGGCAGCAAATCGACAAATTCATTCATCTCGATATTCAGGAACGACCAGCCGCGCTGGATATGCTGCACCAGCGTATGCGACTGATACTGGGTAATCACGCCAATCCGGCGAATGCCGGAATTCAGGCAATTAGACAGAGCAAAATCGATAATCCGATATTTACCGCCAAAGTGCACCGCGGGTTTGGCACGGTGCGCCGTTAAGTCTTTCAGCCGGGTTCCACGCCCGCCCGCCAAAATCAGCGCGACAGATTTCAAGGGCAACTGTCTGGCCAGCATCAGGGGATCGTGTTTGTCAGTACTCACCATGTCAGACTCCTTTTTTATTGTTTTACCAGTACGCACACCGCATTCGCCTGCCCATGCCAAACCCGTCCTTTGAGCGGATGGTCAGCCGCGCTAAAGGGGGGCGAAACCCGCCACTCCCCTGCGGGAAGCGAAAACTCACTCGTCTGCGTCGTGGCGTTGAGCAATAGCAACCAGCGTTCGGAAAGCTGGATTTGTAACTGATGTGCCCCCTGCTCCCACTCGTATGGCGTCAGCGGCTCTCCCTGCGCATTCAGCCACTGAACGTCGTTTCCACCGTCACGCCACCATGCGGCTTTGCGCAACGCGGGAATAGCACGGCGCAGGCGGATCAGGCCTGCGGTAAACGCGAGCAAATCGGTATCCGCCTGATCCCAATGCAACCAGGCCAGCGCGTTATCCTGGCAATACGCGTTATTGTTACCCTGCTGGCTGTTACCGAATTCATCGCCAGCCAGCAGCATCGGCGTGCCCTGCGACAACAGCAGTGTCGTCAGCAGCGCCTGTTGGCTGGCGCGTCGCCGCGCCTGTGTGGCGTCATCCGCCTCCAGCCCTTCCGTCCCATGGTTGAAGCTGAAATTGCTGTTGGAGCCATCACGGTTTTGTTCCCCGTTGGCTTCGTTATGCTTGTGGTTAAAGCACACCAGATCCCGCAGGGTAAAACCGTCATGGGAGGTCAACATGTTGACCGACGCCCAGGGCAAGCGCCCATTACGCTCAAATACCTCACTGGAGGCGGCGAAACGTCGGGCAAATACCCCGACAGGCATATCGCCGAGCAACCAGAAACGGCGCATATCGTCGCGAAAACGGTCGTTCCACTCGGCGAACAACGCAGGAAACTGGCCCAGTTGGTAGCCGCCGGGACCAATATCCCAAGGCTCGGCGATCAATTTGCACTCGCGCAGCGAACGGTGGTTACGCAGCGCGGTAAAGAACGGGGCCGAAGAAGAAAAATCCGGCGAACGCCCCAAAATCGTCGCCAGATCAAAACGGAAGCCATCCACATGGCAGGTTTCATGCCAGAACTTCAGGCACTCAATCACCCACTGCAATACCGCCGGGTTCTCCAGCCGCAACACGTTGCCGCATCCCGCCCAGTTGTAATAATCGCCCTCCCCGGTTAACCAGTAGTAACTGGTATTATCAATGCCGCGTAGCGACAGCGTCGGGCCGTCTACGTCCAGCTCTGCGCTGTGATTAAACACCACATCCAAAATCACCTCGATGCCGGCTTTATGCAGCGCCCGCACCGCGTCACGGAATTCGTTGAGTGGGTCATCCCCCGCCGCCAGGCTGCTGTCCACCGCGAACGGCAGCAGCGTGTTGTAACCCCAGTAATTGCGCAATCCCATCGATTGCAAACGGGGCTCGTCGGCATGCTGCTGGACAGGCATCAACTCCAGCGCGGTCACACCCAGTTGCGTCAGGTACTCCAGCATCACAGGGTGCGCCAGCGCAGCGTAGGTGCCGCGTATCGATGCCGGAATGCGTGGGTGACGTCGGGTCAACCCACGCACATGCGCTTCGTACAATACGGTGTGATGCCAGGGCGTGCGCGGAAAGGCATCGCCCTGCCAGTCGTAACGTTCATCCACCACCACGCTGCGTGGCATCACTTCGGCGCTGTCCGCGGCATCAGGGTAGTCATAACCGCCGTGCAGTCGCTCATCATCCACCACCCAGCCATCCATCTGGCGGGCGCAGGGGTCAAGCAACAGTTTCCGGGCATTGAAACGCAGGCCGCGTTTCGGGTCGAACACACCATCGACACGGTAGCCGTAACACAAGCCTGGCTGGGCATCCGGCAAATAACCGTGCCAAATATCGCCGGTACGGGCCGTCAGCGGCAGGCGTTGTTCCCGCAGGCCGTCAAAAATACACAATTCCACCTTCGAGGCTCCGGAAGAGAACAACGCAAAGTTCACTCCTTCGCCATCGAAGTAAGAGCCTAACGGTCGGGGACGACCCGCCAGCAGTTCAACCATTACGCCTCCCTCACCAGATACAGGGTGGAGAGCGGCGGCAGTGTTAATACCAGCGATTGTGGCCGGGAATGACTGCCGACCGCTTCACTGCGTACCAATCCCTGATTGCCACTATTGCTGCCGTGATAATGCATGGAGTCGGTATTCAGCACTTCACGCCATTGCCCCGGCTGATTGATACCGACGCGATATCCGTCCCTCGGCACCGGCGTAAAGTTGCTGATAATCAGCATTTCATTGCCGTCGGCATCGCGCCGGATAAAGGCAAAGACCGAATTCTCGCGGTCGTCTACCACCACCCATTCGAATCCCTGATGCAGGTAATCGCATTGATAAAGCGGCGGGTGTTGGCGATAGCAATGGTTGAGGTCGCGCACCAGTTGCTGTACTCCGGCATGCCAGCCTTCAGGCTCATCCAACAGATGCCAGTCGAGGCTGGTGTCGTGGTTCCATTCTCGCCCTTGCGCAAACTCGCTGCCCATAAACAGCAGTTTCTTGCCGGGATACGCCCACATAAAACCGTAATAGGCGCGCAGGTTGGCGAACTTCTGCCAGGCATCGCCCGGCATCCGGTCCAGCAAAGAACGCTTGCCGTGCACCACCTCATCGTGTGACAGCGGCAGGACGAAGTTCTCGCTGTAGGCATACAGCATGCCGAAGGTCAGCAGGTCGTGGTGGTATTTGCGATGCACCGGGTCCTGTTGCATGTAGGCCAGCGAGTCATGCATCCAGCCCATGTTCCATTTGTAGTGAAAACCTAACCCGCCATGCTCCGGCGGCAGTGTCACCCCGGCATAATCGGTAGATTCTTCGGCGATGGTGACCGCACCGGCACGGTGCTGACCCAGCATCTGGTTGGTGTAACGCAGAAAACCGATCGCCTCCAGGTTTTCCTTACCCCCGTAGTGGTTCGGCACCCACTCGCCGTCACGGCGACTGTAGTCCCGGTAAATCATCGACGCCACCGCGTCCACCCGCAGCCCGTCGACGCCAAACCGTTCGGTCCAGTACAGCGCGTTACCCGCCAGATAGTTACGCACTTCGTGGCGGTCAAAGTTATAAATCAGCGTGTTCCAGTCCTGGTGGTAACCCTCTTTCGGGTCGGCATATTCGTACAAGGCGGTGCCGTCAAACCGCGCCAGCCCGTAACTGTCGGTCGGGAAATGGCCGGACACCCAATCCAGCAGCACATTGATGCCCGCTTCATGAAACGCATTGACCAGATAACGGAAATCCTCCGGTGAGCCGAAACGGCGGGTCGGTGCATACAGCCCCAATGGTTGATAGCCCCAACTGCCGTCAAACGGATGTTCATGCACCGGCATCAGCTCAACATGGGTAAAGCCCATTTCTTTCACATAAGGCACCAGTTGGTCCGCCAGTTCACGGTAGCTGAGCCAGAAATTGTTGTCGGTATGCCGCCGCCATGACCCCAGATGCACCTCGTAAATGGAAATCGGCGACTGCAAATCGTTGGCGGATTGCCGCGCCTCATCCACCGGCAGCGCAGGCGGCAGCCCACTCACCACCGAGGCGGTATCCGGGCGCATCTGTGAGGCAAAGGCATACGGGTCGGATTTCACCAGCACATTGCCGTAGCAATCGATAATTTCGAATTTGTACAGTTGCCCCACCCCAACGCCTGGGACAAACAGCTCCCACACGCCGTTCTCACGCCGCAAACGCATCGGATGGCGACGCCCATCCCAAAAATTGAAATCGCCCACCACTGATACCCGCTGGGCATTCGGTGCCCAGACGGCAAAACAGGTGCCCTCAACGCCATCCAGCGTGGACGGATGTGCACCCAGTGTTTCAAACGGTCGTAAATGGCGCCCCTCCGCCAGTAACCAAATATCCAACTCCTGCAATAACGGGCCAAACCGATAAGGGTCATCAATGACATACGTCTCCTGCTGCCAGGTGACCGCCAGCCGATAGCTGAATGGCTTTTTGCGACGAGGAATCACTGAAGCGAAAAAACCGCGTGGGTCCCGACACTGTAAGTGCGCCACTTTGCGTCCGCTGTGTGCATCCACCACGTGAACCTCACTGGCGTCTGGAAGCAGTGCGCGTACTTCCAGCCCTGACGATGTGACGTGCATACCCAATACTGCAAAAGGATCGGCGTAATGGCCGGAAAAAAGGAGATTAATGATGTTCCGATCGGAAAATCCTGACATGGCATCCGTCCTCTGAATTAACCATCTGAATAAAGTAAAGATGTTAAAGAGACAGGTCACTTCTTCAGCACTCTTATTGGTATGCGAATGCCCTGAGTCAATAACAGAAAAGGAACCAGCCTGACCCCCATAAAAAGAGAGCCGACCTGAGAAGGTGCAACAGCACCGTAATAGTTGATGCTGAAAAGTATTCTTCAGGTAAGCCTAAGATTCAGCTTAGTCAAGAAAAGAGAAAATATTTGAGATATTGGATAAATTTTTACTTCCAACAACCATAAGAAAAAATAATTAATCATAGCGTTAGCGAATATTGATCTTGTTCGGGTTACCTTGGTGTACAACACGTAGAATTGCTTGATCCAACAGGGAGGTGTGTGGAGATGGTCAGCCAGGTTGATTTGATTCTGTCATTGCTACAACAAACGTGCGTCTATCTGGTTATCGCATATTTGCTGAGCAAAACACCGCTGTTCATTCCGTTGACGCAGGTTACCCTTCATCTGCCGCATAAATTGATCTGCTATCTGACGTTTTCCATGTTTTGCATTCTCGGCACCTACTTCGGCCTGCATATTGACGACTCCATCGCCAATACCCGCGCCATCGGCGCGCTATTGGGCGGCGTACTGGGAGGGCCGACGGTCGGCGTACTGGTGGGGTTAACCGGTGGCCTGCACCGTTATTCATTAGGCGGTATGACCGCACTGGCATGCATGGTGTCCACCATCATGGAAGGATTGGCCGGTGGCCTGCTACACCGTTATATGCTGCGTCGCCACCGTATCGATCTGTTGTTTCAGCCGTTGGTTATCGCGGCTGTCACTTTGCTGGTGGAAATAGTGCAGATGAGCATCATCCTGCTGTTGTCGCGCCCATTTGGCGAAGCGCTGACGCTGGTTAAGAGCATCGCGTTGCCGATGATCATCACCAACAGTATCGGGGCGGCCATGTTCATGCGGATCCTGCTGGACAGGCGAGCCATGTTTGAGAAATACACCTCGGCGTTTTCTGCGCGTGCTTTGCAGATTGCGGCAAGGGCGGAAGGGGTATTACGGGAAGGGTTTAATCCGGATACCAGCCTGCGGGTGGCCAGGATCTTGTATGAAGAACTGGGGGTTGGTGCCGTCGCCATCACCGATCGGGAAAAGCTGCTGGCTTTTGTCGGCACAGGCGATGATCACCACACCGCCGGTTCGCTGATTACATCGTCCTATACCCATCAGGCTATCGACAGTAATCAAGTGGTGTATGCTGACGGTAACGAAGTACCTTTTTGCTGCCCGCTGTCGTCACACTGCAAACTGGGGTCTACGCTGGTTATCCCACTGCGTGGCGAAGAGCAGCGGGTTATCGGCACCATCAAACTGTATGAACCGAAAAACAAGTTATTCTCCAGCATAAACCGCACGCTGGGGGAAGGTATCGGCCATTTGCTGTCGGCTCAAATTTTCGCGGGTCGTTTCGAGCAGCAAAAGCAGTTGCTGGCACAATCCGAAATTAAACTTCTGCATGCGCAGGTGAACCCCCATTTCCTGTTTAACACCCTCAATACCTTATCGTCGATTATCCGCCGCAATCCGGATCAGGCCCGTCAGTTGGTGTTATCGCTCTCAACCTTTTTTCGTAAGAACCTCAAACGCAGCGGTGATGAAGTCGCGCTCAGTGATGAGCTGGAGCACATCAACGCCTATCTTGATATTGAAAAGGCCCGTTTCGCCAATCTGCTGACGGTGGACATCGCCGTTCCAACATCGCTCAAGGCCGCCAGATTACCCGCCTTTTCCCTGCAACCGCTGGTGGAAAACGCCATCAAGCACGGCATCGCCCACATGCTGGATAACGGTTATTTGCGCATTGATGCCCGTACTCACGCCAATATGCTGGAGCTCACGATAGAGGATAACGCCGGGGCTTATTACCCCCGCAACGGTAGCGACGGGCTGGGGATGAATCTGGTAGACCGGCGCATCAAGGCGCGCTACGGCCATCATTACGGCATCACGGTTACCAGCGAGCCGGAACGCTTTACCCGCGTTCGGGTACGGGTGCCGCTGAGGGTGGGATAAGAGCGTGTCAGGCGGGTGCAGTCATACTCATACCTGAAATAAAACACATACCGAAATAAAACTCACGCCTGAAATAAAAAACGGCTTCCCCTGGGGGAAGCCGTTCTTAGGCTGATCTCGGCATCACATCACCTCACTGCTCCGGCTAACGCCATCTTCGCTATCGTCGGTGAGGATGACCCGGGAAATTACAGCCCGACTACGTTCTCAGCAGAAGGACCTTTCGGACCGTTGCCGATAACGAATTCTACTTTCTGGCCTTCGTACAGCGTTTTGAAGCTGTCGCTCTGAATTGCAGAGAAGTGTACGAATACGTCTTTGCTGCCATCAGCCGGGCTGATAAAGCCAAAACCTTTAGATTCGTTAAACCATTTTACTGAACCAGTCATTTTATTAGACATCATATTACCTCGTAATTTTTTCCAGCCCATTTGAGGGCAACAGGGGTCTGCAATGCAGGAAATACTTATGAGCAAGAAAAAAAGAGATTCAGGGGAAGTGATATCAGGGATAACGCTTGGACTGAGGACTACTTTAGTAAAATGCTTTGCATAAATAGGTCTGACTAACAAACCGTGCGGCTATTAACGCATTCATCAGGCATGAAAGCAAGCGTTATATATTATTTCGGCGGGAAAATATTTTATATTATTTATAATTCATGCAGTTAATGAGTCGGCCTCGGCGATTTTTCACCTTGTGCCAACCACCGCTAACGCCAGCCGACCCGCAAACTGGCTTAACAATACACCGGTGTTGCTGCATGTATTCCGTTATTCCTTAGCGGCGGCCTGCTCCATCGGGATCAGATTCAGCTGCCCGTGACGCACCCCTGTCTGAGCGATGACCGACGCGGCAAACAGCTCTACACGCTCGGTGGGGCCACGCAAAATCACGGTTTCCACACATTCGTCATGACTGAGGTGGGTGTGCATGGTGGACACCGTCAGGTGATGATGTTCATGCTGCATACCGGCCAGTCGGCTCGACAACTGACGCTCATGATGGTCATACACATAGCTCAGCACCGCCACGCACTCGGCGTCTTTATCCTGCGCTACCGTCATTTCGCCCAATTCACGCCGCAACATATCGCGAAACGCTTCCGACCGGTTGGCATAGCCTTTTCGCAGCATCAGTGCATCCAACGCCTCAGCCAGCGGGTCATCCAGAGAAATCGTCAATCGTTGCATGTCAGCCTCACAAAAAAAGCGAAAAAAATCCTCCGACGTGGTGTCACGCAGGCCGTTCCATTATGCCGGGGTTCATCATGATGATCGTGATTCAGCGCAAAACGGCGCTCAAATCCCTGATGGACAAATAAGAATGGACAAGACCGCACACCATTGCCAGAAAAAGATCATCGCCGCCTGAGGCGGGTGACCGAGGGATAACAGTAAAACGCGCCCAACGGGCGCGTTTTAGCAGGAAGGAGATTACAACAGGATACGCAGCATGCGGCGCAGCGGTTCGGCAGCGCCCCACAACAGCTGGTCACCGACGGTGAAAGCGGACAGGTACTGCGGCCCCATATTCAGTTTACGCAGACGACCCACCGGGGTAGACAACGTACCGGTCACCGCTGCCGGAGTCAGTTCACGCATGGTGATTTCGCGGTCATTCGGCACCACTTTCACCCAATCATTGTGGGTAGCCAGCATGTGCTCGATTTCCGGAATCGACACATCTTTTTTCAGCTTCAGCGTGAACGCCTGGCTGTGGCAGCGCAGCGCGCCGATACGCACGCACAACCCATCCACCGGAATGGTGCTGGCGGTATTCAGAATCTTGTTGGTTTCGGCCTGGCCTTTCCACTCTTCACGGCTCTGACCGTTTTCCAGTTGTTTGTCGATCCACGGGATCAGGCTACCCGCCAACGGCACACCGAAGTTTTCCACATCCAGACCGCCGCGTGACAATGCCGTCACTTTGCGCTCGATATCCAGAATGGCGGAAGCCGGGTCGCTCAGTTCAGCGGCGACTTCGGCGTTCAACTGGCCCATCTGAATCAGCAACTCACGCATATTGCGCGCACCCGCGCCGGACGCTGCCTGATAGGTGGCAACGGATGCCCACTCCACCAGATCGTTGGCGAACAGGCCACCCAGCGACATCAACATCAGGCTGACGGTACAGTTACCACCGACAAACGTTTTGATGCCTTTATCCAGACCTGACTGGATAACACCGTGGTTAACCGGGTCCAGAATAATAATCGCATCATCTTTCATGCGCAGAGAAGATGCTGCGTCGATCCAGTACCCTTGCCAGCCACTTTCACGCAGCTTTGGGTAAATTTCATTGGTATAATCGCCGCCCTGACAGGTGATGATAATATCCAGCGCGCGCAGCGCGTCGAGATTGTAGGCATCCTGCAGGACACCCTGCTGGCCGCCCAACGCCGGTGCTGGCTGACCGTGCTGTGACGTAGAAAAGAATACCGGGCGGATTAAATCAAAATCGCGTTCTTCCACCATGCGCTGCATGAGTACCGAACCGACCATTCCGCGCCAGCCAACAAAACCAACATTTTTCATGGTAACCGTCCTGCCTGGGGGTGACAAAAAGCAATCCGACTGCCGTTTCAGGCAGGGAGCATAGTTTTAAGTGATGTCTGTCAACCTTACAAAATGTATCAGAAGTCGCAAGTGAATTTATTCGATGACTCAGACGTTTTCAGCAGCAGGCCTAATGTGCCTGCCAGAAGACGGGGATGAAAGGAGCTTACCGCCACCATGACTGAAATGATCTCGGCAACCGTTCTGTTGCTGTTAATTATGGATCCGCTCGGCAACCTGCCGGTGTTTATGTCTGTTCTGAAACACCTGGATCCCAAACGGCGACGTGTGGTGCTGATTCGGGAGATGATCATCGCACTGGGGGTGATGCTGGTATTCCTGTTCGCTGGCGAGAAGATTCTGGCCATACTGAATCTGCGTACCGAAACCGTGTCCATTTCCGGCGGCATCGTGCTGTTTTTGATTGCCATCCGCATGATTTTCCCAACGCAGGAAGGCTTTACCAGTGGCTTACCCGCCGGTGATGAGCCGTTTCTGGTGCCGTTAGCTATTCCGATGGTGGCCGGGCCATCGATTCTGGCCGCACTGATGCTGCTTTCCCACCAGTACCCGAATCAATTGCCGCATCTGACACTGGCGCTGCTGATTGCCTGGGCCATTACCGTAGTCGTGCTGCTGCTATCAAATCTGTTCCTGCGGTTGTTGGGCGACAAAGGCGTCAATGCGTTGGAACGGCTGATGGGGCTGGTGTTGGTCATGCTCTCCACCCAGATGTTCCTGGACGGTATTCGGGCCTACCTGAAACTGTAGCATCTGGTCGTTGTTGTCTCAGACCGCTCTCTCAGTCTCCCGCGCGTTGCGGAGACTGAGAGAATAGGGTTACCGCCTGTCTGTCTTAATCACACCCTCTGTCTTCATCACACCATGTAGCTCAACAGCAGGGTGCCGACCAGGCCACACACCGCGATAATGGTTTCCAGCGCTGACCATGACTTCAGTGTTTCCGGAATGCTCAGGTTGAAATACTCCTTGAACAGCCAGAAACCGGGGTCGTTGACGTGAGAAAAAATCACGCTGCCGGAACCGACCGCGATCACCATCAATTCCGGGCTGACGCCGCTGGTGGCAATAATCGGCGCCACAATCCCGCCCGCGGTCAGCGCGGCCACGGTGGCAGACCCTAATGCCAGGCGTAGCACGGCGGCGATAAGCCAACCCAGCAGCAACGGTGACACGCTACTACCGTGCATCATACTGGCGATGTACTTGTCTACGCCGCTGTCGACCAGCACCTGTTTAAACGCGCCGCCGCCGCCGAGGATCAGCAACATCATGGCGATGATTTTAATCGAGTCGGTAATGGTGCCCATCACCTCATCCATGCTGCGGCCACGGTTCAGGCCGAAGGTAAAAATCGCGATCAGCACCGCAATCAGGGTCGCCATCACCGGGTCGCCGAAGAACTCGGCATACGACAACAATGCATGTCCCTTCGGTAATATCATTTCTGCCACGGCGCGCAGCGCCATCAGGATAACCGGCACCAGTGCAGTCATTACGCTGACGGCAAAGCCCGGCATTTCCTCTTCGGTGAACTGTTTCGGGTTATACAGCCCTTCCGGGATCGGCTTATCGATCTTTTTCAGAAAACGGGCGTAAACCGGCCCCGCCAGAATCACCGTCGGGATCCCCAGCAACGTACCGTAGAGCAGGGTTTTACCCATGTCGGCATGGAATAGCGAGGCAATCGCTGTCGGCCCCGGATGCGGCGGCAGAAAACCGTGAGTGACGGATAACGCCGCTGCCATTGGCACACCGGCATACAGCAGCGGAATACGGGCGGAAGCCACAATGCTGAACACCAGCGGCAACAGCAGCACAAACCCCACTTCATAGAACAGCGCGAAACCGACGGTAAACCCGGTCAGTACTATCGCCCACTGGATATGTTTACGACCAAAGCGCTGAATCAGCGTGGTGGCGATCCGCTGTGCACCGCCGCAGTCCGCCAGCAATTTCCCCAGCATAGCGCCAAATCCCATGATCAGCGCCAGGCTACCCAGTGTACCGCCCACCCCGTTTTTGATGGAGGTCATCACTTTTTGCACCGGCATTCCCTGCATGACGCCCACAGCCAGTGCAACCAGAATCAGTGCGATAAAACCATTCAGTTTAAAGCGGATCATCAGCACCAACAGCAGTGCGACACCCACAGCGACAATCACGAGTGGCATAACTCTCTCCGGCAACCCCTGCCTGCGCGAGCCGGGCAACGACAGGGGATTTTCTTATGTTTTGCGAAGGCTCCCGGTGTGACATCGACGCCTTCGCTACAGTAGTGGCGTACCTGCGTCGTGACAGGCATGCATCGTTGCATCCCGTCGGGAGCGCATTCACCCAATGTGATGGCTGTCATGTGGCGACTATCGCGTGACAACTATCACAATGCACGATGTTACCGGTATCATGATACCGGTAACATGTTAAAGTACGAAACCTGCGCGACGCATTTAATTTACAGTTTGGGATAGAGATCAAATTATGTCAGGACAAAGTATTATTCTGATGGGGGTTTCCGGCAGCGGGAAATCCAGCGTGGGAGCCCAGTTGGCACAAGCCATTCACGCCAAGTTTATTGATGGCGACGATCTGCATCCCAGGGCCAATATCCAGAAAATGGCCAACGGCCAGCCGCTCAATGACGATGACCGCGCCCCCTGGCTGGAGCGCCTGAATGATGCCGCCTACAGTCTGCTGCATAAAAATGAAACCGGCATTATCGTCTGCTCCGCCCTGAAAAGGCGCTACCGCGATCGGCTACGCGACGGCAACGACGGTATGGTCTTTCTCTACCTGAAAGGCAGTTTTGACGTCATTTTGCAACGCCATCAGGCACGCGCCGGCCATTTTATGCCGACGGGTCTGCTGCAAAGTCAATTTGATGCGCTGGAGGAACCGGACGAAACCGAAGCCGATGTCATCACCGTGGATATCAACGGCCCGATGGACCAGGTGGTAGCGCGGTGTATCGAGGCATTGCGCGCTCGCCTGCCACGCTGACCCCGGCCTTAAACGCTTTCGCCCACTTGCACGGTAAAGCCGACATCCACACGGGGTGTCGGCAAGGTTTCGCCATGCAGACGAGCCAGCAACTGTGCCGCACCGATCTCGCCAATGCGCTTACGCGGTGTCAGTATGCTGGTGAGCCGTGGCACCGTGGTTTGTCCGATATCATGGCCGTGGAAACCGGCAATCCCCATCTGTTCGGGAACGCGTAACCCCTGCCGCTGGCATTCGAACATGGCACCAATCGCCAGGTCATCATTGGTACAGAACAGGCTATCGAGCTGTGGGTATTCCGCCTGCGCACGACGCAACAGCTCGCCGCCCAACGTATAAGACGAGGGGCTTTCACTCATCACGCTGTAACTGGCAAGCCCGGCCTCCGACATCGCTTGTTCATAACCCCGCTGCTTTAATAACGTGCGCTCATCCTGACGCGCGCCGAGGTACACCACGCGGCGGCGACCACGCGCAATCATATAACGCGTCATCTGGCGCGCGGCGTCCACATTATCAAACCCCACCGCCATATCGAGACAAGGGGATACCGAGTCCATCAACTCCACCACCGGGATCCCGGCTACCGCAATCATCTGACGGGTACGCGCCGTATGGTTGCGCTCAGCAAGAATCAGCCCATCAATGTTATAAGCCAGCAGCGACATCAGACGCCGTTCTTCCACTTCCGGCTGGTAGCCGTAATGCGCCAGCATGGTTTGATAGCCCTGCGATTCCGCCACTTTTTCAATGCCACGCAACACCTCAGCAAACACCTGGTTGGTGAGCGATGGCAGCAACACGCCGATGGCCCGGCTGGTAGAATTAGCGAGAATATGCGGCGTTCGGTTGGGAATGTAACCCAATTCATCCAGCACAGCGGCGATCTTGCCTCGCAATGCTTCAGAGACCTGCTCCGGGTTACGCAAATAGCGGCTGACCGTCATTTTAGTCACCCCAACCCGGTCGGCGACATCCTGCAATACCGGTCTTTTTTTCTTTATCATCCGTTGACATCCCCGCGACTCAAAACGCCGATTGTACTAAAGAAATGGTTAGCAGAATATCTATCTGAACACCGATGATAACAACTGCATGACGGCATCCCGAAACTAACTTAGTTATATTATTCATTTATTATTAATTAATTTTTCAATAAATAGACACACCAATAAATTAATTAATTTTTAATGAAGTAACACGGTCATAAATGATTTTTTATTATAAGCCGTTTCACATACGATTATTGTATTCTTGCCGGAATGGCACCCATCATTACATGCCATAAAAAATGTCGGGATACAGAAATTTGGCTTTCTCTCAGTGAAAACGAATAAACCTGAATAGATACTCTCAATAAGTCGAGTTGCAGGACAACACGCTCGCGTGTTGCACCGCGCAATGCGTTGCGCCCTTGCAGGGCGAGTAATACGGCCAACGCAGCTATAACGTCAACACACCTATAACGTGAAGTATGACGGGTATCGAGGCTTATAAATCTGGCTGCCACTGGCAGCATTAATAACACTCTGGAGACAATACGATGACTAGCATTTCTCAACTTGGAACGCACGTCCCAACCGTAGGATTGAGTCCGAAAATTACGGTCACCAAATCTGAAGAAACAGGCGGATATAATATCAATATAGATTCAATATCAGTTAACCCGGATATTACGCCCGAAAGCGGCGAGGAAGCCGTGCGTAGACTGATGGCCCATCTTGAGGCACAAAAAGCAGGCACCGAGCCGCCCCAGTCTGCCCAAGTGACCATTTCAGAAGGCAAGCCCGTCACCGTGACCTACGGCGACTTGTCAAAAAAAGCAACCAGTACCGATAATCCGGTCACGACCACGGCAGGCAGCGTCGTTTATACGCCGGACTATACCTATACACCGGGCACCACCATCGAAATCGTTCCCATCCAGTCGACACCGGTGACAACCAGCAGCGAAACTGATACTCCGACCACTCAGCCATCGTAAGTCTTGTCATCAAAAGTAAAGGCGAGCCCGATGGGCTCGCCTTTACTGACATGCGCCGGTTACTGTTGCTTTACCGGCGGCAAATCAAACAGCAGGATTTCGCTGTCTTCGCTGGCGCGCACGCTAATAGAATCCTCATCCCAGATAGCCAGTGCATCGCTGGTGGTCGCCTGCTGACCGTTGATCTCAATCGTGCCTCGCACCACCTGAATCCATAACACACGGCCCTGTTGAGTCTGGTAGGACGACGCTTCCTGCGCCTTCAGCGCCCAGCGCCACAACGTCATGTCCTGAAATACTTTCAGCGATCCGTCGCGGGCATCCGGTGACAGCACCAGTTGGCGCCCCTGCGGCGCATCGAAACGGCGCTGCTCATAACGCGGCGTCAGGCCGGTTTTTTCCGGGATCACCCAAATCTGGTACAAATGCAGCAGTTTGTCCTGGCTGGCGTTGTACTCGGAGTGGCGGATCCCGGTGCCAGCGCTCATTATTTGGAACTCACCCGCCGGGATCTGTTCCTTGTTGCCCATACTGTCCTGATGTTCCACGGTGCCTTCCAGCACATAGGTGAGAATTTCCATATCCCGGTGCGGGTGGGTTCCAAAACCCTGCCCACCTTCGATATAGTCTTCATTGATCACCCGCAGTGCGGAAAACCCCATAAAATCCGGATCGTAGTAATCGGCAAACGAAAACGTGTGCCAGCTATCCAGCCAGCCGTGGTTAGCATGGCCGCGATCGTGTGCTTTGCGTAAATAAATCATGTTGCGCTCCTCGAATGTTTTTTTCAGTCTAGCGACCAGCCGGGAATAAGAAAGCCTAAAAAACTCACCGCTCTATTCAAAAAATTTCCGGGAGAAATTTTTGATATCGCAACGCGATAGCACTTAAGGGGATGGCAGCAACAGCGTTAACAGGAATAATTATTGGAAACTGGATTCCAATAAATTCAGGATAAAAAAAAGCCAGCACCCGAGCTGGCTAAGTAATACTGGAAGCAATGTGAGCAATGTCGTGCCTTCACAGCAAAACCGCGATGAGTCACAGAGATGGATTCATTAGGCTTTCCCGGAACGCATGGCAATAATAATCATTATCATTTGCATCTGTAAAGCGATTTTTTGTTCAATTTAAAGAAAATGTTCGCCGGGCAGCCTGCTCCGGCTGACATGCTGGTTATTTCTGCCAGTATCCCAAAAAAATTATTTTTCAGAATCAAGTGGTTGATGTTTAACCATTGAAAAGGAAGGGAAATAGCGCAGTGTGCCCTCCCGGAGCCAATAACCGGGAAGGCGAGGTTCAACATGGGTGCTTTACACGGGCAGTACTTTACGTGAGCAGTGCTTTACGCGGGCAACGCTCTGGCCAGCAAGCTGAAGGGGTGTTCGCAGGCTTTACTGGTCGACATTTCAATCTGCCATTTGCAGGTCTCACAATCGGTAATCACCAGATCAGCACCACTGGCTTCGATCTGTCGGAACAACGGCGCGCCAATCCCCTGCGCGGTGTCATAGTTTTCCTTTTTAAAACCGTAAGTTCCGGCGATACCGCAGCACTGAGAATCCAGTACCTGCAACTCCAGACCCGGAATGCGTCGCAGTAATTCCAGGGTATACGCTGTCCACCCCATTCGTTCCAGATGACAGGGCGTGTGATACACCACCCGCAGCGGCAACGGTTGCAACGGCAATGTTCGACCTTGATCCAGCAAGCGATAAAGGTGGCGAGTCGCCAGTTCTATGCCATCACGCACGTGATGGTTGTCCACCCCCAATAGATGGGGGTATTCATCGCGCAGCGTAAAGGTGCAACTGGACGACGTTGCAATAACCGGCAGACCGCGACTGTTGATAGCCTCATCCAGAGAGGCCAGATTGAAGTTCGCCTGCTTGCGGGCTTTATCGAGAAAACGGTTGGCGATAAGCGCCACACCGCAGCACTTCTCTTTGGTGAGCAACTGAACCCCGACGCCCATCGCGTTAAACACACGGATCAGGTCACGGCCCAGTTGTGGATGATTGTAGTTAACGTAGCACCCGTGGAAATAAGCCACTTGTTCGGCAAACTGCAACTGCTGTGCCGCCTGCCGACGGTACCAACTGCGGAAAGTACCGTGTGAATAGCGCGGCAACTGGCGACGATGGTCAATTTTCAGCGCTTTATCCAGCAACTGACGCATGGGTTTCAGCCCGGTCAGCGTATTCACCAGTGGCGCAAACGGCGTCGCGACAGACCCCATCAAATCCGTGTGACTGAGAATAGCATCACGCAACGTCGGACGATGCTGGCTATGGCTGGCTTTGGCACGCTGAATGATGTCGCCAATTTTGACATCCGATGGGCACGCCACCTCGCAGCGTTTGCAGTTGGTGCAGTACTTCAACGCCTCATCAAATAATGCCGGGTCCTTGCGCCGTAACCGCTCGCCATCTGGCCCCGCTTGTTTTGGCCCTGGGTAGAACGGATTGACGCGTGCGACCGGGCAGGCAGTAGTACAAACGGTACATTTGATGCAATTCTCAAAACTGGTGTCAGACCGGCTCATCATCTGTTCTCCCTTGTGATCATCTCGGCGGCGTATAGCGCGCTCAGCAGTGAAACCCCGCCGCCACACCCCTGCCGTAACGGGTCATACCCCCGCAATACCGAGCCAATCGCATACAAACGGTGTTGGGTGTGGCCGTCGATAGCCGGGTGTAACTGCTCGTCCGCGATGACCCCAAATTGCAGATAAGGCTGAGCAGCAAACAGGTTAGGCTGACTCCAGTCCTCGTGGGTCGGCAGGAAATCGACATCCAGACCAAACACCGGCTCCACCACCCGATCGCGTTCCGCCACCAGACCGTTGCTGAAAAAACTCCCGCTGGCCAGTACCACATGATCGGCACGCAGCGGTACCTCACCGTGGCTGCGGGTATACAAGGCGACTCCCGCTTCGCGTGCTTGCGCTGACAACACTTTATCTCCCGGCATCAGCGTCCCGCCGGTCTGGCGAAAACGCCCCAGCAGCGCCTGATGCAAGCGCATCCCCGGCAACGAGGGCGGCAACGTCGCCAACAGTCCTACCGGTTTACCCAGTGCAGCATTCAGTTGTGCCTGAGCGTCCAGCCCCAGACAGGCAGGCAATATAACGGCATCATTGCCGCTCGCCCGCGTCATCAGCTCTTCCGCCAGCGCCGCGATACCGGCCGGGGTGTCCAGCACACGGGCGATAGCCAGTGAACGGAACTCACTGGCGTTCTGCCGCTGCGCATCCAGCAGTGGTAAGCGCAGATCATCGGCGCGTGCCGCAATCCCCTGTGCCTGCAATTCTCCGGCGACCAGTCGGGACTGAAAATCCATAAACCCTTCAATACCGGCAACCAACGGCTGCCGCCACGCGGGTGACCCCGACAGGCCGCGCGTAACGCTATCTGACGGGCTTAACCAGCAGGGGTGCCATTTGCCCAACGGTGTCAGGCGCTGATGGTTGCCGCCGCTATCACCGCGCAACCACAGACCACAGCGCGCCAGCAAGGCTTCGGCATCCGCTGCCAGCTGGCTGACTCGTGCTTTGCCCATCAGGGTATAGGGGTGGTAGGGCGCCTGCGCGGCCAGTTCATCCAGCGCAGTCAGCGGCTGC
This sequence comes from Dickeya zeae NCPPB 2538, assembly GCF_000406165.1. Classification (NCBI taxonomy): domain Bacteria; kingdom Pseudomonadati; phylum Pseudomonadota; class Gammaproteobacteria; order Enterobacterales; family Pectobacteriaceae; genus Dickeya; species Dickeya zeae. The sequence goes on from NZ_CM001977.1 coordinate 4,144,530, forward strand.
TCGACCGCCGTGCCATCCGGCAATGTCGCCAGCAGGTCCAGTGCACCGGAGGCGAAGGTCAACGCACTTTGCCCGACGCTGACCACAGCGCAGCGTTTGCCCTGCTCTTGCAGGCGAATGCCGCAGGTTAACCCTGCCAGCCCACCGCCAATGATCACCACGTCATAATGCATCGCCGTTCTCCTGCTCCGGGCGTTCGGTCAGTCCGCACAAGCCCTGATAAATCCAACTGGTAAATTCGCTTTCCCGCAACGTGTTTCCCCAGGCGATGGGCCGCATGCCTTTCCAGCGCTCGTTAAGGAACTGGCTCAATTGCGACACCGCCTGTTGCGGCGTGGATTGCCCCAGTCGGCACAACAGGCCAGCGGCGCGGCAAGCACACAATTCCCCCTGACAGGTTCCCATGCCGACGCGGGTACGTCGGCGCAGGTCAGTCAGGTTGTTCACCTGCAGCGACTCAACCGCGTAACGCACCTCGCCTGCCGTCACGGCTTCACATTCGCACACCAGACTGCTGTCCACCCGATGACCGGAGACCAGCGGCGCGGCACGATGCCCGTGGCGGTAAATCGCCGAACCACGCAGCGGTGCTGAAAGCGACGAGGTGGCCTGCGGTCTGTCCGGTTCCGTGGTTTCCGATCCCGGCAACGGGCGAGACGCCGTCGTACATTCGGCGCGGTGACCGAGTTTTTCGCAGACTTTGTTGGTTACCCATTCCGCCATCAGCCGGTAGGTCATCAGCTTGCCGCCGGTGATGGTCACAAAGCCTTCCAGTCCGTCACGGCTGGCATGGTCGAGCAACACGATGCCGCGGCTGACGCTGCGCCCGGAGGGGTCGTTATCGCTAGCCACCAATGGTCGCACCCCGGCGTAAGCACGCAAAATACGGGTCTGCGCCAGTTGCGGTGCCAGCATGCTGCCTTCACGAATCAGCGTATCCACTTCCTCTGGCGTCACCGTCATGTGGTCAATCTGGTCGTAGTCGATGCGGGTCGAGGTGGTACCAATCAGCGAGATAGTGTCGCCAGGTACCAGAATGTCGGCATCAGCCGGTGGACGACAGCGGTTAATCACCCGGTTATTGATGCGGTGCCCCAAAATCAGCAACGCGCCTTTGGCCGGGAACATACGCACATTCAGGTCGGCATATTCAGCGATACGTTGCCCCCAGATGCCGCCCGCATTCACCACCACCTGTGCATAAATTTCGCTGGCTACCTGACGCTTATGGTCGAAAACGCGCACGCCAACGACACGATCGCCCTGACGGAGTAACCCAATGACCTCGTGATACGTCAGCACTTCCGCACCGTGTTCACAGGCATCGATCATATTGGCGGCGGTTAACCGGAAGGGGTCAACCGTACCGTCCGGCACGCGCACAGCACCGATCAACGCTGGATTCGCGGCGGGTTCCAGTCGCAATGCTTCCTGTGGGTCGATGGCCTGCGCCCGGATACCCGCGCGCTGACAAGCGGCGATAAACCGGGTTTGATAGTCGATATCATCCTGCGGCAAGGTCAAAAACAGCCCATCGGTCGGCTCGATACAGTGACGGGCGATGCGCCGCAGAATCTGGTTTTCCTCAATACATTCACGGGCAGACTCCGCATCGGTAACCGCATAGCGCGCACCGCTGTGCAGCAATCCATGATTGCGTCCAGTGGCACCGGTGGCGATGTCATGCCGTTCCAGCAACAGACAGCGCAACCCGCGCAACGCGCAGTCGCGGGCTGTTCCCGCCCCCGTGGCGCCGCCGCCGATAATCACTACATCCGTTTCTCGCCGCAAACCGTTGTTTGCCATTGCCGTTTTACCTCAGTCCGGATCATGCCTGTCTGTAGTGGGACATAAATCAACGCCGCAATGATTGATAAAGAACAAAAACACTCAAAAAACGAAAATAAAACCCGGAGACAACCGCAGATATGTGATTCAAATCACCCAAAAATGGAAAATCATTATTTCATTTGTGTTACTTAAAGCTCAAAATAGCGCCCGCCGTCATAAAAGTGTAACAATTGCGTACTGACTCACATTGACGATGGCGCGCATTCGCTACGCTGACGAGCGTTATAGAAAATAACTATCGGGGATCGTTTATTTATGCTGAGTATTTTCAAGCCTGCGGCACATCGCCCGCGCGTGGCGGAACATCAGGTAGACCCGCTCTACCGCCGGTTACGCTGGCAGATTTTTCTGGGGATCTTTTTTGGCTACGCCGCCTACTATCTGGTCAGAAAGAACTTCGCGCTGGCGATGCCCTATCTGGTCGAACAGGGTTTTTCCAAAGGTGATCTCGGGTTTGCCTTGTCCGGTATTTCCATCGCCTACGGGTTTTCCAAATTTATTATGGGGTCGGTATCCGACCGCTCCAATCCGCGAGTCTTTCTGCCTGCCGGTCTGATTCTGGCCGCCGTGGTCATGCTGTTTATGGGCTTCGTGCCGTGGGCGACATCCAGCATCATGGTGATGTTTGTGCTGTTGTTCGTCTGTGGCTGGTTCCAGGGCATGGGCTGGCCGCCGTGTGGCCGTACTATGGTGCACTGGTGGTCACAGAAAGAGCGTGGCGGCATCGTGTCTATCTGGAACTGCGCCCATAACGTGGGTGGCGGCATTCCGCCGTTACTGTTCCTGCTGGGGATGGCCTGGTTCAACGACTGGAAAGCCGCACTCTATATGCCGGCCTTCGCCGCCATTCTGGTCGCGCTGTTCGCTTTCGCCATGATGCGTGACACCCCGCAATCCTGCGGTCTGCCGCCGATCGAAGAATACAAAAACGATTACCCGGTGGATTACAGCGAGAAAGATGAACAGGAACTGACCGCGAAAGAAATCTTCATGCAGTATGTGTTCCCCAACAAACTGTTGTGGTACATCGCTTTCGCCAACGTGTTCGTCTACCTGCTGCGTTACGGCATTCTCGACTGGTCGCCAACCTACCTTAAAGAAGTGAAGCACTTCGCACTGGATAAATCGTCCATCGCTTACTTCCTGTACGAATACGCCGGTATTCCAGGCACCTTGTTGTGCGGCTGGATGTCCGACAAAGTGTTCAAGGGTAACCGTGGCGCGACCGGGGTGTTCTTCATGACACTGGTGACCATCGCCACCGTGGTGTACTGGCTGAACCCGGCCGGCAACCCCAACGTGGATATGATCTGCATGATCGTCATCGGCTTCCTGATTTACGGCCCGGTGATGCTGATTGGCCTGCACGCGCTGGAACTGGCACCGAAGAAAGCCGCCGGTACCGCCGCGGGCTTCACCGGCCTGTTCGGTTATCTGGGCGGTTCGGTCGCTGCCAGCGCCATCGTCGGCTACACCGTCGATTTCTTTGGCTGGAACGGCGGCTTTATGGTCATGATCGGCGGTAGTGTGCTGGCGGTATTGCTGCTGGTGCTGACCATGATTAACGAGACTAAACACAAAGCAGAACTGGCGAAACGCGCCTGATTCTGTCATCTCGTCATGGTTTACTTACCATAAGCCATGAGCATTATCCCCGCCGGTCCATACCGGACTGGCGGGGAGTTATCAACGACCTGTTCGTTTTCATCACCACCACTCACACAGCTTTTCTTTCTCCCACTGAAAAAGGACGCTGACATGATTCCTCTGTTCAAACCATTATTAGCCGGTGTCGCACTGGCGATATCCCTCGGCGCACTGGCGCAAACCGACGATAAAATTGTGATTGCTCACCGGGGGGCCAGCGGTTACCTGCCGGAACACACCTTGCCCGCCAAAGCGATGGCGTATGCACAAGGGGCGGACTATCTGGAGCAGGACCTGGTGATGACCAAAGATAATGCGCTGGTGGTGCTGCACGATCACTACCTCGACCGGGTGACCGACGTCGCCAGCCGCTTCCCCAACCGGGCGCGAGCCGATGGCCGTTACTACGCCATCGATTTTACGCTGGCAGAAATCCGCTCACTTAAATTCACCGAAGGGTTTGACCTGAAAGACGGCAAACCGGTACAGAGCTACCCCAACCGCTTCCCAATGGGTAAATCGGATTTTCGTGTTCATACCTTTCAGGACGAAATCGAGTTTATTCAGGGGCTGAATCACTCGACCGGCAAAAACATCGGGATTTATCCAGAGATCAAAGCACCGTGGTTTCACCGCCAGGAAGGAAAGGATATTTCACGCGCGGTGCTGGAGGTGCTGAAGCAGTACGGCTACACCCAAAAAAGCGATCGGGTTTATCTGCAATGCTTTGACGCCAACGAGCTACAGCGCATCAAAACGGAACTGGAGCCCGCGCTGGGGATGAACCTGAAGCTGGTGCAACTGATCGCCGAAACGCGCTGGCAGGAAACCCAACAGCAACAACCGGACGGGCGCTGGGTCAACTATGACTACGACTGGATGCTCAAGCCGGGTGCCATGCAAAAAATCGCCCGCTATGCCGATGGTGTTGGTCCCGACTATCACATGTTGCTAAGCGGCGACACAGGCAAGGTCACCATCAGCCCGCTGGTAAAAGAGGCACACGCCAGCGGCATGGTGGTACACCCTTATACCGTGCGCGCCGACCGGCTGCCGAAATACGCAAGCGACGTCAACGCACTCTACGCCCTGCTTTACCGGCAAGCCGATGTCGATGGCCTGTTCACCGACTTCCCGGACAAGGCCGTCGCTTTCCTTCATAACACGCAACCGGTGTCTCAGGCTTCATCACCGAGATAAAGACGCCGCAGGTACCGAGGCACCGCCTGTTCGATGTTGGTGCCGATCACTTCGTTATCCGGCAGCATGTCTTTCAGTCGCTGGTGGGCATTGTTCATGATGCAGCCCTTGCCCGCCATCGACAACATTTCATAATCGTTCATGCCATCACCAAAGGCGATACAGTCCTTGATGGTGTGACCGAGAATTTTAGCGACCTGTTCCAGCGCATGGCCTTTGGAAACGCCGCCCGCCATCACTTCCAGACAGCTCAGGGTGGAGAAACTGACATTCACCCGGTCGCCCCAGCGAGCGTTAAGCGCTTCTTCCAGCGGCAGCAGTTTGTCGTGATCCTCACAGGTGAAGAACACCTTGCCGACGCCATCTGTACCCAACGTATCTGGGTCGAACAGTTTGTAGCGGAACACCGTCTCGGTAAAAAAGCGCTCTTCCTCAGGACGAGAGCGGCACAGAAACCACTCATCATCGCGATAAACATGCGTCATGATTTCCGGGTGGTGATACACCATGCCATACAGCTCCTGGGCGATATCGCGGTCCAGATTATGGCTGAAAATCAGTTCACCGTCGGTGTTATGCACTCGAGCGCCATTCGACGTAATCATGTAAGCGCTAATCGCCAGATTATCGCGAAGCTGCGCCACATCCATATGGTGACGACCGGTGGCAAACACAAAATGAATCCCCTGTTCCGTCATCAGACGCAGGGTTTCCTTGGCATAGGGTGACAGGGTGTGATCGGGTGACAGCAGTGTGCCATCCAGATCGGAAGCAACAATCGGGTACATACGTTGAAATTCAACCTCCGCTGGTGCCGGGCGGCCGGGCCGCACAGACGTATTAATCATAATCGCTGAAATGTTGCAAAATCTGCCCGAAGGCATCGGCCCGCATCGCATCCTTTTCTGACAGAATGTCGTGACGGGCACCGCGAACGACGTAAGGACGGCCTCCCACACACGGGTGACCGGCTGCCGCCAACGCCTGACAAAAGGCGTCCTGGCTGCGGTTATCCACCACCTGCTCCTCTTGCGCCTGCAACAGCAGTAACGGTGTGGTGATGGCGGGTGCTTGTTGCAGTAACTGTTCTTCTACCAGTAACGCTTCCCGTACCCAATGATAGGTCGGGCCGCCGATGCGTAAATCCGGGTCATCGGCATAAAAACGGACATGACGGCGGTAGCGCTCACGGCTGTGCGTTAGCTCGTTAGTCATAAACGGCAACGGCCGCCACGGACTGGTACCAATCGCATAGTAATCCCTGATCCTGGGACGACGTTCAGCCCACGCCAGAATGCGCCAGGCAAGCCAGCGTGGCATCGGCAACAGGATGCCGCACATCGGCGCGCACAACGCCGCCGCATCAAACGCCTGTGGCTGACGTGCCAGGAACTGCGCCAGAATCGCACCGCCCATCGAATGGGCCAGCGCAAACCGCCGGGTATACGGCCCCGGCGCGACCTGTTGCTGCCACAGCGTCGCTACGTCGTCCACATAATCGCTAAAGCGGTTAACATGCCCACGATGGCCGTCTTTCAGCAACCGACCGGAACGCCCCTGACCACGATGGTCCATCATCAGAACGTCATAGCCGCACTGGAACAGGTCATAGGCCACCTCGGCGTATTTTACATAGCTGTCGGTACGCCCGGGCAATACCACCACCACATGGTGATGCAACGATGAGGTAAAACGCACGAAACGTACAGGCACGTCATCCACCCCGATGAACATACCCTCCTGACGCTGTCGCCAGAAATCCAGCAAGGGACCAGTAACAAATGCGGCGTACTGCCACTCTCTGGTCAGCAGGCATTCCGGATACGGATTCATCAGGCTCTCCCGAGGTCAATCATGCCGAGCAGTTTGATTTTTGTGAGCGGTAGCACAAAGACAGGCGTTAGCGTATTGTGGCATAAAAAACCGCAATCAGGGAGCATTCACCCATGACCCAAGACTGGTGGCTAACCTACCTTCTCACCACGCTTATTTTAAGTCTGTCGCCCGGTTCCGGCGCTATCAACACCATGAGCACCAGCATCAGCCACGGCTACCGGGGCGCGGTTGCCTCTATTGCCGGGCTGCAACTGGGTCTGACTATTCACATCGTGCTGGTGGGGATTGGTCTTGGAGCGCTGTTATCGCAGTCGGTACTGGCGTTTGATGCCCTGAAATGGCTCGGTGCCGCTTACCTGATCTGGCTGGGTATTCAGCAATGGCGTAGCGCCGGGTCGCTGGATTTGCAGACGCTGGCAAACAGTATGCCGCGTCGCCGCCTGTTCAAACGGGCGATATTAGTCAACCTGACCAACCCGAAAAGCATCGTGTTTCTGGCGGCACTGTTCCCTCAGTTTATTATTCCGCACCAACCCCAGGCGATGCAGTATCTGGTGCTGGGCGTCACCACCGTGGTCGTGGATGTGATAGTGATGATTGGTTATGCCACACTGGCGCGACGCATCGCACGGTGGCTGAAAGGCCCGCGCCAACTCAAGCAGCTCAACCGCACCTTTGGCTCACTGTTCATTCTGGTCGGCGCGCTGCTGGCTACAGCGCGTAAAGCCTGAATCCCGTATTACCGACTCGCCGCGCATGCTGCGGCGAGTTTCTCCCCGTAAGTGTGCGTCAACGCGAAATAATCAGATGGATGCCAAAGCCGGTAAACAACGCGCCCGCCAGACCGTCCACCCATTTCGCCAGCCGCTGATAACCTCGACGCATGACTGGCAAGGCAAACACCAGCGCTACCACGCTAAACCACAGCAAGGTTTCCAGTGAAATGAGCGTGAACAGGCCCCAGCGTGCCGCCGCCCCCACGTCATCACCGACAAACAACGAAAACACACTACCGAAATAAATCAGCGCTTTAGGGTTAGACAAGTTGGTTAACAGCCCGCGCATAAAGGTCTTACCCCGCTGCGGCAATGCCACCTCGACGGTGTCATCCTCCTGATGAGCACGCTTACGCAACGCCGAGCGCAGCAGTTGCCAGCCCATCCAGCACAGATACAAGCCACCGCCGACGGTGACAATGCGGTGCAGCCACGCCATGCGCTCCAGTAACAGGTGCAACCCCAGCAAGGCGATAGCGGCCCATACCAGTACGCCCAGCGTAATCCCCAGTACGCCCATCAGCGCTTCGCGACGAGAACGACTCATCGCCGTCTGGGAGACAAAAAAGAAATCCGGCCCTGGGCTCATCAGTGCAATCAAATGCACCAACGCCACCGTGAGAAACAACATCAACATGAGCAATCCTTTTTTTCAGAGACAGAAAACGTTCAGATGCAGAAAAAGGCGATGCCCCGGCCAATAACGCTGCCGACAGGCAAACCCGACACATATCAGTCGTCGCCGTTATCGAGATGATCCCGAATCAGCGTCATAAAGGGGACGCCAAATCGCTCCAGTTTTCGCTGCCCGACACCATTGACCGCCAGCAACTCACTGGCGGTCACCGGCAACAGTTCAGCCATTTCCAACAGCGTGGCGTCACTGAACACCACGTATGGCGGAATATTGTCTTCATCCGCAATGGATTTACGCAATTTACGCAGCTTGGCGAACAGCTTGCGGTCGTAATTGCCGCCGTAGCTTTTCTGGCTGGCACGCGGCTTACTCAGGCTACTCACCCTTGGGACCGCCAGTTGCAACGGCACTTCACCGCGCAATACCGGCCGCGCTGACTCGGTCAGTTGCAGCGCGGAATGATGGGCAATGTTTTGCGCCAGCAGGCCCAGATGAATCAACTGACGCAAAATACTGACCCACTGCTCCTGGGTTTTGTCTTTCCCCAGGCCATACACCGGCAATTTATCGTGACCGAATTCGCGGATACGCTGATTATTGGCACCACGCAGCACTTCGGCGATGTACCCGATACCAAACCGTTGCCCCACCCGGTAAACACAGGACAAGGCTTTCTGCGCATCCACCAGTCCGTCATAACGCCGTGGCGGATCAAGGCAAATATCGCAGTTACCGCACGACTGCTGGCGGTTTTCGCCAAAATAATTGAGCAGCACCAGACGACGGCAGGTTTGCGCTTCGGCAAACGCCCCCATCGCATTCAGCTTGTGCCGTTCAATATCCAGTTGCATCCCCGCCGGTTTCTCTTCCAGACAACGGCGCAACCAGGCCATATCCGCCGGGTCATAAAACAGTGCGGCTTCAGCGGGCAACCCATCGCGACCCGCGCGACCGGTTTCCTGATAATAGGACTCGATATTGCGCGGAATATCGAAATGCACCACAAAACGGACATTAGGCTTATTGATCCCCATCCCGAATGCGACGGTAGCTACCACCACCTGCAGGTCATCGCGCAAAAACGCCTCCTGCACCTGCGCGCGGCGCTCGTTCTCCAGCCCGGCGTGATAGGCGCCGACACTCAGCCCACGGTTTTGCAACCGGGCACACAGGTCTTCGACTTTCGCCCGGCTGTTGCAATACACGATGCCGCTTTTACCACGCTGCCCATGTATAAATAGCCACAGTTGATCGAGCGGTTTGAATTTTTCCACCAGCGTATAACGGATATTGGGTCGGTCAAAACTACTGACATTGACCAGCGGGTCGCGTAAATCCAGCAACCGCGCGATATCCTGACGGGTGGTGTCGTCGGCGGTCGCGGTCAACGCCACAATCGGCAGTGTAGGGCATTGTTGCTTAATCTGCCCCAGTGCGCGGTATTCCGGGCGGAAGTCATGCCCCCACTGGGAAATACAGTGTGCTTCATCAATGGCGATAAGCGACGTATTCCAGTGCGCCAGTTGGTCCAGAAAACCGTCGGTCGAGAGGCGTTCCGGCGCAATGTACAACAGCTTCAGCTCACCACAACGACAGGCGTTAAACACCGCCTGTTGCTGTTCACGACTCTGGGTCGAGTTGAGGCACGCCGCCGCCACGCCGTAGGCCTGCAATTGATCGACCTGATCTTTCATCAGGGAAATCAGCGGCGATACCACCAGCGTCAGCCCATCCAGCACCAGCGCCGGGATCTGATAACACAGCGACTTCCCTCCGCCAGTCGGCATAATAACCAGGCAATCGCGCCCGTTGATGGCGGCATTGATAATGTCTTGCTGGCCCGGTCGGAATTGCTGGTAGCCGAAGGTTTCGCGCAGTACCTGCATCGCCAGCATTTCTTTACTCAATACGTCCGCATTCAATACATCTGCCGTAGACACGCCTTCACCGTTATTCACTGCCTTGAAAAAAGTTAGTCACTGCTTTGGGAAAAACACAGGCTGGAAAACAAGCCGGGAAAAACAAACCGCCGCTATTTTCAGCGCCACCCGCTAAAACTGCAACGTTTGTTGCCGGGTTTTCTGTAACGGCCCGCAGCGATACTCGCAAGCAGACTGGCCTGACTACAACATGTCATTGAGCGTCACACCAATGCCGTAGCGGGTCTGGCGGTGGTTGTAATCGATCAGCGACTCGCCGTAACCACTGAACACCTTGGTATAAAAACGCACATGATCGGTGATCGGATAACTCCAGCCTATCTCGCCGCTGCCGTAACCGCTGTTCCAGTTATAACGCCCTTCGGCGCTGAAAACGCTATCGCCCCAACGGTAGCCGACACGCACCCGGTAATGGCCCATGTAGCGGATGATGTCCGGGTTATCATCTTCGCTATCGTGCAAACGAATCCAGGGTTTCACATCAACCTGCCAGTTGCCATTTTGCGCCATCAGGCGGGCATAGACCCGGTTCCAGCTCCGCGAAGTCGGGTCAGCACGTCCATTGGACTGATGATTAAATCCCCATTCCACATCGCGCAGCGTCCAGCCAGCAAAGCGATAATCGGTCGCCCAGCCAAGAAATAATTGCGGTTCGTAGTTGGTTTCACGAAACGGGGAAGACTCGCTTTTATTGGACATCTGCCACCAGGAGCGCTGAGTATAGGATGCACCCAACAGTGAGTTATCACCGGCGATGCCACGCCACAGCGGAAAACCGAGGCTTATCTGGAAATTCACTTCGTCCTTACGGGCATGCTCAGCCCAGTTGTAACTCTCAATCGCCTGCTTATTGATATCGCTGGTGTAGGTATAAAGCAGGTAGTTGCTTTCATACGGGTAGAGAATAAACGGCGTATCATGCTGTTGCAGCAAACCGGCGATAATACTGCCCGGTACGGCTGGCGCATCATGAATTTCCTGAACGCGAGCCTCCTGCGCCTGCGCCGTCGCCGCCAGCATCAGCGCAACCACCACCCCGCCTGATTTATACATGTACGTCATCTCCCAAAGGATCGTGATAGATAAGTGGCCCCAATAACGAACTGAATTCGCGGCGGATAGTGTACACAGCGCATCCGGTTTGCGCAGTTATCCTGTTCTTATAATCACCGCCAGTAGCAAGAAACCATAACGCCGCCTAAAATAACAACTTATTAACCAATAAAGACATAAAAATTAACCACCCTACCGGTGTTATCGTTATTAAGGACTCACACATGCCTACTACACCGCTCACTCAGGATAGGATACGTCAGCGTGTCAGCGACATTTTTATCTATCAGATGCCGTTCAATCAGGAACTGGGCCTCACGCTGGACGCCTTTTCGCCGGACGCAGTGACACTGCGTTTTAACCATCAGAACAAGCTGGTGGGTAACGCATTGCAGCAGATCCTGCACGGTGGCGTGATCGCCGCCGGTCTGGATGTGGCGGCAGGGCTGGTGTGTGTGGGCAGCGCGTTATTGCGCCATGACACCCTGAGCGAACAGGAGTTACAGCATCGGCTTTCACGCATGGGCACCATCGACCTGCGGGTGGATTACCTGCGGCCTGGTCGTGGCGAACACTTTACCCTGACCAGTCATTTGCTACGTGGCGGAAATAAAATCGCCGTCGCGCGGGCTGAGCTGCACAATGAAAAACACTCGCATATCGCCAGTGCTATCGCCACCTATATTGTGGGTTAAACACACCGTGACAGGAGACTCAGCGGCGCACGGTAACAAGACACCCGCGTTGTGCTCCGGTACACTGGATTTTTCATTCGCGGGTGACTGGTTTCTTATCAATGAGCATGCCACAACACCGCCAGGGGGTTCTGTTCGCCCTTGGTGCCTATATCCTCTGGGGAGTTGCCCCAATTTATTTCAAACAAATCAGGCAAGTACCGGCTAATGAAATTCTGGGCCACCGGATTATCTGGTCATTCTTTTTCATGCTGTTGCTGCTGACCCTGTGCCGTAACTGGGGTGCGGTGCGTAATGCCTGCCGTCAGCCGCGTCAGCTATTGCTGCTGGCGATTACCGCCATACTGGTCGCCTGTAACTGGCTGACGTATATCTGGGCAGTCAACCATAACCACATGCTGGAAGCGAGCTTAGGCTATTTCATCAACCCGTTGGTCAGCGTGCTACTGGGAATGCTATTCCTTGGCGAACGCTTTCGTCCGACACAATGGCTGGCGATGCTGCTGGCGGTGTGCGGGGTACTGGTACAGTTGTGGGTGCTCGGCTCACTGCCGGTAATTGCGCTCACCCTGGCCTTCAGCTTCGGCGTTTACGGCTTATTGCGTAAAAAGATCGCCATCGACGGCCAGACCGGGATGCTGTTTGAAACGCTATGGCTGTTGCCTGCGGCTCTGGTTTATCTGGAATGGCTGGCCGATTCCCCCACCAGCCAATTCAGTCAAAATCCGTTATCGCTCAATCTGCTGTTGATGGCGTCAGGCGTGGTGACTACGGTGCCGCTGCTGCTGTTTACCGCCGCCGCCGTACGCCTGCGGTTGTCTACCCTAGGCTTTTTTCAGTATCTGGCACCGACGCTGACCTTCCTGCTGGCGATACTGGTCTACGGTGAAACCATCACACCAGACAGGCTGGTCACCTTTGCGTTCATCTGGCTGGCACTCGGCGTGTTTACGCTCGATGCGCTCTATACGCAGCGGCGGCTACGCCGCACCAGCCTCCGCGTGACGCGAGATGTAACGCGATAAGATCGGGCTGAAAATCAGGGTGGTGAACAGGCGCATCGTCTGCAGCGCCATCACAAACGCGATATCCACCCGGCTACCGGCGGCAATAATAGCGATAGAATCCAGCCCGCCGGGGCTGGTTGCCAGATAGGCAGTCAGCATATCCACCGATAACAGGTGCATCAGCATCAGCGCCATCCCACCACACAACAGCATGAGCGTGATAATCGAAAGCATCATTTTTGGCAGGGTTCGCAGCGCCAGCAAAAACACTGGTCGGGTAAATGACAGCCCAACGCTCCAGCCAATCAAGGCATAAGCCACCGCCAGTAACCATTCTGGTGTTTGCAATGTCATGATGCCGGAAGAATGTAATAGTGACCCGACGATCATGGGCACCAACAGTTGGCCGGAAGGAATACGCAACCATCGGCCCACCCAGGCACAACTAAACGCCATCGCCAGCGTACCGGGGAAGCGCCAGTCCAGCGAGGGGAACCAAACCAGTAACGCATTATTGGCTTCGGCACCCGGCCCGAGACTGGCTCGCGCCACAAACGCCGCCGACGCAGTTACCATCAATACCCGCAGGTACTGCATGAATGCCACCAGACGAACATCCGCGCCAAAGTCACTCGCCATCGCCACCATGGCCGACGCCCCACCCGGTGATGCCCCCCAGGTGCCGGTCGTTCCCGGCAGTTCGCTATAACGCATCAACAACCAGCCGGACAAGCCGCTGGCAATCAGCGTTGATAACAGGATGAAAACCACCAACGGCCACTCTTTTATCAGTGGCGTCAGGATAGACAGGGAGAGACTTTGCGCGACCAGACAGCCCAGCACGGCATTACTGGCATAAAAGAACGTACGGGGGATGCGAATGGTCGAACCGTTCAAGCCCATGACCACACCGACCAACATCGGCCCGAGCAACAGTGCCGCCGGAACATGATAAAACTGTAAACCCAATCCCAACACCAACGATACTGCCAGCAGCATGAACCATTGTGTCGATGCGGAAAACCTCTCCATGCACAGTACCTGTTACAGCATCAAAACAAGAGTGGTTATTTTACCCTGCCAGCCCAAGTGACGGGCATCTATCGGTGCTAAATCTGTCCGTTATCAATAATTATCAATCAAAGTGCAGCAGAGACTCGTCAGCCTTGCGGTCAACGAGTCATCTATCGGAAGAAAAGAGGGGGGAGGCGTTAGAGCCAGTTACGGCGTTTGAAGTACAGGTAAGGAGCCAGACCGGCCAGCAGCATCAGCACCAGTGCGCCGGGATAGCCGTAGGCCCACTTCAGTTCCGGCATGAATTCGAAGTTCATACCATAGCTGGATGCCACCAGTGTTGGCGGCAGGAACACCACCGATACCACCGAGAAGATTTTGATGATGCGGTTCTGTTCGATGTTGATAAACCCCATCGCGGCCTGCATCAGGAAGTTGACCTTCTGAAACAGCGATTCGTTATGCGGCAACAGCGACTCGATATCTCGCAGAATCTCACGCGCCTGCTCTAATTGACCACTGGGCAGACGGGCACGACGCACCAAAAAGTTGAGCGCCCGCTGGGTATCCATCAGACACAAGCGCACTTTCCAGCCCACATCCTCCAGTTCCGCCAGCGTCGACAGCGCGTCGTCATATTCATCGCCCTGGCGGCCATCCATGATCACCCGGCTCAGCGACTCCAGGTCGCTGTAGATATTTTCAATTTCATCCGCCAGTTGTTCTATCTTGGTTTCAAACAGATCAAGCAGCAGTTCGTACGCGTTGCCATCGACCAGCGTTTGTGCGCGGGCTCGCATGCGGTAAAGACGGAAAGCAGGCAACTCGCGCTCACGCAACGTATACAGGCGGCCATCACGAATAGTAAACGCCACCGTGGAGTTACCGGCGTGATCGTCCGTGTCTTCAAAAAAGAAAAAGGAGTGAATATGCAGCCCATCCTCATCTTCGAAAAAACGGGCTGATGCTTCGATGTCTTCCAGTTCCGGTCGGGTCGCCAGGCTTTGTCCCAGCTGACTCTGCACGTACTCTCGCTCTTCGGCATCCGGCTCGACCAAATCCACCCATAGCGAGGTAGTCAGGTCGTCGCTTTCATCCAGTTCCAGGCGAGTTAAACGGCAGTTATCGAGTTTAAATGCGCTCAGCATAAGCCATGCTCCCAAAATGTAACAAAGAGGGACAAGACGCGATTGAAACACAGAAACTGGGTGGGAAACGTCACCATCAGGTTTCAGGCCGTGAGACGGTGCTGACTCGATGCGACAAACGGTGTCGCTGATAACCTTAAAGGCTATCAGCACAGGGAAGATAGCCTTAGAAGTTATACCTAATCAGTAGGTTATTGAGCCAGTATCGACTGGGTGTGTCCAAGGCGTGGGTCCTCCGGGAATAATGATGGGCGCATGTTACGCTGAGATGAAAAAGACTGTCAACAAACAATCAGATGATTAGTCTGTGTCCACCCGACACATCCGATGAGCACAGACTGAACACCCGTACGCCCTCATACCCCGGCGGTGCTATACCGCCTCCAGACGGGCATAGGCAGCCACCAGCCACTTGATACCCTGACCCACAAAGGCGACCTGGATACGGCAATGCTCGCCGCTGCCTTCCACGTTAACAATGGTGCCTTCGCCAAACTTGGCGTGGCGCACCCGCTGCCCCAGCTTATAGCCGGTATCGCTCTGGCTGATTGGCGTCCCCAGCCGCTGATGATTGACCGGGCGCGAAACACTGGCGCGCAGCCGCACCTCTTCCACACATTCAGGCGGCAACTCGCCAATAAAGCGTGACGGGCGGTGGTAGGTCTCCTTACCGTATAACCGGCGGCTTTCAGCGTAAGTCAGCGTCAGTTTCTGCATGGCGCGCGTCACGCCGACATACGCCAGCCGACGCTCTTCTTCCAGGCGACCGCCTTCGTCCAGCGACATCTGGCTGGGGAACATCCCCTCTTCCATACCGACGACAAACACCTGCGGGAACTCCAACCCTTTGGCCGAGTGCAATGTCATCAATTGCACCGCGTCCTGATAGGCATCCGCCTGCCCCTCGCCAGCTTCCAGTGCCGCGTGAGACAAAAAGGCCTGTAGTGGCAGCAAATCCTGATCTTCATCCTGATAGCTGAATTGCCGGGTCGCCGTCACTAGCTCTTCCAGGTTCTCTACCCTCGCCTGGCCTTTTTCGCCTTTTTCCTGCTCGTACATGCTCCACAAGCCGGAGTCGCGAATCACCCGGTCGGTCTGCACATGCAAGGGTAAGTCAGCGGTATCGCTGGCAAGCGCATCCACCAGTTCCAGAAAACGCTGTAATGCCGCCGCCGCACGCCCAGCCAGCACCTTTTCCTGCAACAACGCACGCGTGGCCTGCCACAGCGTCAACTGACGGTCGCGGGCGGTCTGGCGCACCACATCCAGGGTGCGATCGCCGATACCGCGCGTCGGGGTGTTAACCACGCGTTCAAACGCGGCATCATCGTTGCGGTTGGTCATCAAGCGCAAATAAGACAACGCGTCCTTGATTTCCTGCCGTTCGAAGAATCGCATACCGCCATAAATCCGGTACGGCAGGCTTTGCTGCAACAACGCTTCTTCCAGCACACGGGATTGGGCGTTACTGCGGTACAAAATAGCGCATTCGCTGAGCGCACCGCCCGCTTCCTGCCACACCTTGATGCGGTTGACCACAAACCGCGCTTCATCCAGTTCGTTAAAGGCGCAGTAGAGCGAAATCGGCTCGCCTTCAATACCGTCGGTCCACAGGTTTTTACCCAGTCGATCGCCGTTGTGGGCAATCAACGCGTTGGCGGCGTTCAGAATATTGGCGGTGGAACGGTAATTCTGTTCCAGACGGATAGTCGCCACGTCGTTGAAGTCACGCAGGAAATGCTGGATGTTCTCCACCTGCGCCCCACGCCAGCCGTAGATTGACTGGTCGTCGTCGCCGACGATCATCACTTTGGCGCTATCGCCAGCCAACAGGCGGATCCAGGCATACTGGATGCGGTTGGTATCCTGAAACTCATCCACCAGAATGTTGTTAAAGCGATCGCGATAATGCTGAAGAATATGCGGTTTGTTGAGCCACAACTCATGGGCACGCAGCAGCAGTTCGGCGAAATCCACCAGCCCGGCACGATCACAGGCTTCCTGATAAGCCTGATAGATGCGCAACCAGGTCTGCTCCACCGGATTGCCGTAGCTATCGATATGCTGTGGCCGTAAGCCTTCGTCTTTTTTGCCGTTGATGTACCACATCGCCTGACGGGGTGGCCATTGTTTCTCGTCCAGATTCAGCGCCTTAATCAGTCGCTTGAGCAACCGCAGCTGATCTTCGCTGTCCAGAATCTGGAAATCCTGCGGTAACCCGGCATCCAGATGGTGCGCGCGCAGTAAGCGATGAGCCAGACCGTGGAAAGTACCGATCCACATTCCCCCCTGGCTGGTGCCGAGCAGTTGATCGATACGGTGGCGCATTTCCGCCGCCGCCTTGTTGGTAAAGGTCACCGCCATGATCGAATACGGCGAGCAGTTCTCCACCGTCAGCAACCAGGCGATACGGTGCACCAGTACGCGGGTTTTGCCACTGCCTGCGCCAGCCAGTACCAGCATATTGCTGCGCGGCGCCGCCACGGCGTCACGCTGTTTATCATTCAGACTGTCGAGCAGGTCAGAAACGTCCATAGGCGTCGGTTATCCGTCAAAAGGGAACCCGGCCTCCGGATTGGAGACAAATTCCACTGATTATATATACAGTAAAAATAGCAGAATTATAGCAACGTGGTCAGCGATGCCAAACTGAAAATTTCCACATGCGGCAACAGTCGGGAATCGTGAATCTGCATCAGGTTGCCGTCACGCAGGTTAATCCAGCAGGATTGCACGCCGCTGCGGATCGCTCCTGCTACGTCGGTGGTCAGATCATCCCCCACATGTAGCAGGTTGTGCAACGGTAAATTCAGCCGCCCGGCGGCGAGCTGATACATATCATGAGACGGTTTGGAGCGGCCATCTGGGCCGGCACGCAGAATAAACTGAAAATAGTCGCCAAGGCCGCAGGCATGGGGATCGGCATTGCCGTTAGTGATCGCCACCAGTGGCCAACGCTGCCCCAGCGCACGTAGTGTGTCGTGGGTTTCCTGCGGCACCGTGATGTCACTGCGCCAGCGGGCAAACTCCGCCATGACCGCATCCGCACCGGTTTTGGCCTCGTTTGGCGACATGCCCACCCGGGTCATCGCCAGATGAACGGAACGCCAGCGCCAGTGGGTCACATCGTGATAAATCTCTGGCTCTTGCGCCAGCAGTTCCTGGCGCAACTGCCGCAACCCTTCGCTGGTGAACACCTGTAACCCGGGGTGGTAGTTCTGCAAAAACCGCAACGACTCCTGTTCCGTACGCCGGATAACGTCATGATTGTCGTACAGGGTATCGTCCAAATCGAATGTCATGGCATCAATCCGATCGAGCGGGCGATAAAAATACATCAGGATTTACCTCGTTTGGCGCGTGGGTGCGCGGCATCGTACACCGATGCCAGATGTTGAAAGTCCAGATGGGTATAGATCTGGGTGGTGGAGAGGTTAGCATGGCCCAACAATTCCTGCACAGCGCGCAGGTCACCGCTGGATTCCAGCATATGGGTAGCAAATGAATGCCGCAGTTTATGTGGATGAACATGGCTGTTCACCCCCTGTTTGACGCCCCATTCGGCAAAACGTTTCTGCACGTTGCGCATAGAAATACGCCTCCCCAGGCTGGAGACAAACACCGCGTCATCCTCTGGCGCATAAATCTCGCGGATAGCCAGCCAGTGCGTCAACCAGGTTACCGCCGTCGCGCCGATAGGCAGCTTGCGCTCTTTGCTGCCTTTTCCCATCACCCATATTTCGCCGCTTTCCAGATTGACGTGTCCGCAATCCAGCCCAACCAACTCAGCCAGACGCAGCCCGGCACCGTACATGACTTCCAACATGGCGCGGTCACGCACCGCCAGCGGATCATTGAGATCGATATCCAGCAGGCGGTCCATTTCATCCACATCCATGTTTTTGGGCAGATGCCGCCCGCCTTTCGGTGCGGGCACACCGCGGGCAGGGTTGGCCTTGAGCTCGCCACGGCCTACCAGCCAGTCGAGAAAGCTGCGTAACGCAGACAAACGTTGCGCCAGACTGGCCGCATTCAGGCCATCACGTTTGCTGCGGGCAACTACGGCACGGACTCCCGCCGCATCCAGCGATGACCAGTCCGTCACGCCAAATGCCGACAGCATCTCGATAATCACCTGTAACTGATGGGCATAGCTGCGTTGTGTCAGCGGACTCAGTTGACGTTCAACCCGCAGATAACGCAAAAAGGCGTCTGCCGGGGCTGACAGGGGGGTATCGGGGTTCATAGGCGTTCAATCCATCGCTCCAGCAATACTGGCACGATCGTCGCCAGATGTTGCAGCAGCTCGGTGCCCATGCCGTCCTGATAATGGTGGCTGTCACGGCTGCTGAAAATCAACAGCCCCAGGTCACCCTGTTTTCCCATCAGCGACAGTGCAACCGAGCCGACATGGCGCGCCTGCGGTAACAGGAGCAGCAGTTCGGGGCCGTTGAGGGTGCCAAGATAGTGATGCCGTTCGCCCAGTCGCTGGATGCGTAGCGGCTCAAACAGTGTCCGGTTAAGCGCCAGATGGGTAAAGTCGGAAGGCGCGCCGATGCGCCAACGGTCGGCAAACAGTCGGACGGCCGCCCCCACTAATCCCAGTTCGCGCGCCCAACGGTGCAGCCGGTCGAGCAGGTCCTGCAACGAATCGGCGGTCGAAAGCGCCATCTGCAACGCTAACAGCTGACTGAATAGTGCTTCGTTGCGGGTCGCCTGCTCCATTAGCAAGGCGATCTCCTCTTCCAAAAACTGGATGCGGTTACGCTGACGGGCCAGTTGCCACTCCACCAGCGAGACGCTGCCCCGCACCGGGTGTGGAACGCGCAGGCTCTCAACCTGGTGGGCGTGGCGAATGAAAAAGTCAGGGTGCTGGTGCAGATGCTGTAACACCAGTTCGTCAGTCAACGCCTGACGTTCAGCCTGCTCTTCCACATTTTTCATAGATGAATAAATCCATCATAAACATGGGTTGCCGGGCCAGTCATAAACAACGGATGACCGGGGCCGTCCCAGTGAATGTCCAGTTCACCGCCAGGCAGTTGGACTTTGACATCCGCTGCCAGCAGCCCCTGTTGGATGCCGACCGCCACAGCGGCACAAGCACCGCTGCCACAGGCTTGCGTTTCACCCGCGCCGCGCTCGAACACACGCAACCGGATAAGATGGGGATTGACCACCTGCATAAAACCGACATTGGCACGCTCAGGAAAACGCTCATGGTTTTCCAGCAACGGGCCTTGTTCCTCCACTGGCGCGGTATCCACATTATCTACCTGAAGCACGCAATGCGGATTACCCATCGACACCACACCGCACAACACCGTGTGTTCCGCGGCACGCAAAATATAGGTTTTTTCCGGCTTGGTCGCCCGAAACGGCACCTGTTGCGGTTCAAAGTTGGGTTCGCCCATATTGACCCGCACCAGTTCATCTTCCGTCACCGACAGTACCATGCGGCCGTTATGCGTACTGACGTTGATCTCACGTTTACTGGTCAACCCTTTCAGGCGGACAAAACGCGCAAAGCAGCGCGCGCCATTACCGCACTGCGCCACTTCACTGCCATCGGCGTTGAAGATGCGATAGTGAAAATCCAGCTCAGGATCGTAAGGCGGTTCGACGATCAACAGTTGATCGAACCCCACTCCGCAATGCCGATCCGATAAGCGACGGATCAGATCCGGTGAAAAGTAGACATTCTGCGTCACGGCATCGACAACCATGAAATCATTGCCCAGACCGTGCATTTTGGAGAACTGCATTTCCTGACCCCGCTGCGTTAAACGGGCGCGGCAACCACACTGTCGCAACCCGTGAGATTATCCTCAATCACCCTGCCTATCTCGACGGCTATTGCTGCCGGGCGGATGATGCTTGCGGAGCCTGAGTATTTTGTTGCTGCGTTTTTTTAACCGGTGCTGGTTGCTCCGGCGGAAAATAAAGTGGGCCTTTTAAACCACAACCAGCCAGCGACAACACCAGCAATGCCAGTGCGCCCTGACGAAAAAAAGTTTTCATTTCGTTAAAACCTGTCATTCGGAGACCTATGCTCTCTATAATCGCAGGTGGATCATGAAAATCAATAGGAATCGAATATGAACGATAGCGAGTTTCATCAATTGGCCGACGCGCTGATGCTGAAAGTAGAAGAAACGCTGGATCAGTTTGATGGCGATGCGGATATCGATTACGAAACCAATGGTGGCGTGATGACCCTGAGTTTTGAAAACGGCAGCAAGATTGTGATTAACCGGCAAGAGCCGATGCATCAGGTCTGGCTGGCGACCAAAGGCGGCGGCTACCACTTCGATTATCAGAACAACCGTTGGATTTGCGACCGCAGTGGCAGCGATTTCATGACGTTGCTGGCGCAGGCGTGCTCAGAACAGAGCGGCGAAACGATTGATTTCGACTAACTCCGGGCAGGTAGTCACCGACACTAAAATGGGGCGCAGTTGCGCCCCATTTTATTCGCTCGGTCAGTTCACCCCGATGCCCTACGCGACACTGCCCACGTGGTACTACAGCATCTGCAGGCGCTGGTTCAACACCAGATTCTTCTTTTCCTCAGATGACGGCGTCACGCACAAATGCGACAAGGCGCTGCTACGGAACGGAATCACCTGTGTGCGGCCATCCAGCTGAACAATCTGGTAGAACTGCGGCAGGTTGAAATTGATGAAGCTGGAGCCGTAGGTAAAGCGATCATGCGATGAGGAGTAGAAGCGGCTGACGTCGCGCACCAACTCTTCTTTGCTGCCTTCACAGTGATGATAGACTTCCACCCGGTTCGACTCATCCAAAATATAGATATTGAAACCCTGATTATCAGACTGATCTTCAAAGAAGAACTGGATAATACCTTCACTGGCGACACCATCCACCACCGGTGGCAGATGAATATGGTTGGTCTCAACCTGAACCGGCAACCCTTGTAGCTTGTTGTTGGAGATCGCGCCGTAAAACTCCACCGCATTTTCCAGTTTCTGCGCCGACACGCTCAGGCGTTCGAAGAACAACCCCCAGGTTTCGCCCGCGACTTTGACCGCCTTGAAACGGCCCGGCTCCTGACGCGTGCTGGATAAGCGCAGTTCAATGCACTCTGACACCAGTTGCTGCACACGGGTACGGATAAGCCCGCGTAAATGCTGGCTATAGCAGAAGACTTCCAGCGACTCCGGCAGCGCGGCGTCCTGATGCATTTTGCCAAGAATGGTTTTCAGCGCTTCCAGCATCGCCTGCTCACCGCTGAAGTGCAGGGTTCGCACTTCATTCCAGGAATTGCGGTACAGCAAGTCAATGCTGCCGACCAGACATTGCTGCTGCTGACCGAAGCTAAAGACATCCAACTGGCGGAAATCGAAATGCACCACCTGATTGCGGAATGTCGCCGTCGGGTCATGTTCCAGGTTGACGATAATCGCCAGATGGCGAATTTCACACGGGCTATACAGCGCTTTCGGCGTGGGTGCCGCTACCCGCAACGGGAAATGGCTGGACACATCCGAAACCAGTTCCTGCAACCGGGCGATGTCGCACAGTTCATGGCCTTTAATGTGCAGACGCGTAGACGATGTCAGCAGGCCGTTAAAGTACGCCCAGGCCACCAGCTTGTTGAGATAGCGGTTATATTCCAGCGGCCGATGGCTGATGATGGCATCCATTGACGGTGCCTGATTGTACAGATACCAGCCAGAGCGATTGGCACGCCCGGCAGGCACATAAATAAAGGTCAGATTCGGTTCCGACAGGTCAGGCGAAATCTGCGGGTTCACCAGCGTCACTTTACCCGGCAAGGCTTCAAACGCCGCGTACAGTTTACGGGTCAGTACCCCGATATCCTGCGGACTGGCGCTGACACTCAGGTTGTTGCGGCGGGCGAAACGGATCAGGTTGCGATAGCTTTGCATCATGGCATCGAGCAATTCGTTGTGCGCTTCGCGCACCTGCCCAATTTTCCAGTTCGCCCGGTTGTCTAACATCACCAGCCGCTCATTGCTCCATCCCCATGCCTGCACCAGTTGTGTCAGGATCTGGCGACGCCAGGCGGTACACGCGCGCTCACGGGAGAGCTTTTCGCACACTTTAAGATAGAAACAGCGACGCACCAGGTCCAACCGGGTCTGATCATCAATCGCCGTCAGATACTGGGTCACACGCTCCAGCATCATGCAATACGGATCCAGCCCGAAAGACACGATCTCACCGTTATGCAAACGCGATTTGATCTCGCTCGACAGCAAACGGGTATTGGGATATTCCCAGGAGTAGGCTTCCAGCAGCAGCGTTTTCAGCACCGCCTTGTAAGGCGAATCAATGCTCTTATACAACTGCCACAAGCTGGCGCCAAAGTATTCTTCCGCCGACAGTGCGCTCAGGCCGCCGAGATCCAGCCATTCGTTGGGTGCCAACGCGCCACGGGCATACAAAGACAGCACATACTCGTCGTAGTGCTCCTCTTCTTCTACTGGCACCATGTTCCACAGGATGCGCTTGCCCGCCATGCGCACCGCCGTGCGATAAAACTCATCCAACAACAAAATATGTTGGGTAGAACCGCAGTCTTCGCCACCCAGGCTACCGCTCTCGTTGTGGCGGAAACGGTTTTCATCCATCAGGAAGAAACTGACATCCACCCCCTGACCTGCCGCCCATTTTTCCAACAACAGACATTTCTGCTGTAACCGCTGGCGCTCTTCGCTATCCAGCCAGGATTGGTGGCACACCCAAATATCGAGATCGGAACTGCAACTCTGCCCGATGGACGAGGTGCTGCCCATCGAATAGACACCGGTTATCGGCAATTCGCCCTTGCGATCCGGCGCAGACAACTCACCCCAGCGTAACTCGACGCTATCGAGGTAGTGTTGCTGTTTTTCATCGGGGAAAAAAAGACAAATGCCGTGCGGAACCTTGCCTTCCAGATAGCCAGGCATCAACGGATGATGATGATGTAATAAAACTGGCAAAAGACTGTAAACCTGCTTAAAAGCCGGTTTCATTGCTTCCAGAGCACGATCCACACGCAATTGGTTGATCGCATCCAGTCTTTGCTTCAGTGTCTCGATGTAGAAGTACAAGACGTTTCGCCTGCTTATCCCAGTGCCTATAAAGAAGCCGTTGTTCTCCAGACTGCCCTGGATAGATATTGGAAGAATGGTGGGCAGAGTATTGCTGGAAACGTGATCAATTTAACACCTTGCTGAAAGGGCGTAAAGAAACTAAAGAAAGTCGGATTTGTTTATTGATGCTTCAGCATTGCACATATTATCGCCGCTTTTGCCGCTTGCGGCTATCTCCGACAAGGGTTTTCGATCTCCCCCCTCTCGTCATTGCGACGGCCGGGCAACTGACACCGGCTTGCCTTCAATGGTACGATGGAAAAAAAGGATCAATACGGTATTAAGCATGGTAGACACTATTCTCAGGATCGCCACCCGACAGAGCCCGCTGGCACTATGGCAGGCCCACTTTGTGCAGCAACGGCTGGAAGCCTGTCATCCCGGTTTACGGGTAGAACTGGTTCCGATGGTCACCCGCGGCGATGTCCTGCTGGATACACCACTGGCCAAAGTGGGGGGCAAGGGATTATTCGTCAAGGAACTGGAACTGGCGTTGCTGGAAAACCGTGCCGATATCGCGGTGCATTCGATGAAGGATGTCCCCATCGAGTTTCCCGAAGGGTTAGGGCTGGTGACTATTTGCGAGCGTGACGACCCACGCGACGCCTTTGTCTCCAACCACTATGCCACGCTGGATGAACTGCCGGAAGGCGCCTGCGTCGGTACCTCCAGCCTGCGTCGTCAGTGCCAGTTACGCGCCCATCGCCCGGATCTGGTTGTCCGCGACCTGCGTGGCAACGTCGGCACCCGCTTGTCCAAACTGGATAACGGCGACTACGATGCGATCATTCTGGCCGTTGCGGGGCTTAAACGCCTTGGTCTGGAAAACCGTATCCGTACCGCCCTCAGCCCGGAACAGTCGTTACCGGCGGTCGGTCAGGGTGCGGTAGGTGTGGAATGCAGACTGGACGACGCTCGTACCCGTGCGCTGCTGGCACCGCTTAACCACGATGATACCGCCACACGGGTGCTGGCCGAGCGTGCAATGAACACCCGGCTGGAAGGGGGATGTCAGGTGCCTATCGGCAGCTATGCCGAACTACAGGATGATACATTGTACCTGCGGGCACTGGTGGGCGCGCCAGACGGTAGTCGCATTATTTACGCTGAACGCCGTGGCTCGCGTCAGGATGCCGAAGCGCTGGGTATCGACCTGGCAGATGAGCTGCTCGAACGCGGCGCGCGCGACATTCTGCAATCAGTTTACGGAGGAGCCTCGTCATGACGATTCTGGTTACCCGTCCCTCTCCTGCGGGTGAGCAGCTGGTAGCCCGTTTAAGAATGGCTGGCTTGCAAGCCTACCATAGCCCGTTAATTGAATTTTCTCCGGGTAGCGAATTGCCGCAATTGCCCGCCATGCTACAGGCGTTACGCCCCGGCGATTTGGTTTTTGCCCTGTCGCAGCAAGTGGTGGAATACGCCGATCCGGCGCTCTCCCGTGCCGGAATGGGCTGGCCCGAGTCACTCACCTACTTCGCCGTAGGGCGCTCCACCGGACTGGCGCTGCATACCGTCAGCGGCTTAGCGGTGCACTACCCGCCAGAACGCGCGACCAGTGAGACCCTGTTGCAGTCCCCGGCGTTACAGCAGGTCACGGGCAAACAGGCATTGCTGCTGCGCGGCAATGGTGGCAGAGAATTATTGGGCGACACATTGCAGCAACGCGGGGCGCAAGTACGTTACTGCGAATGTTATCAACGTAACCCAGTGGTCTACGACGGCGCGGAACAGTGCCAGCGCTGGCAACACCTGGGCATCGACACGCTGGTCATCACCAGTGGAGAAATGTTGCAGCAGTTCTATACCCTGGTACCTGATTATTATCGAACGACCTGGCTGGTTGATTGTCGGGTCGTGGTGGTTAGCGAACGCCTGGCTGACGTGGCCCGTGAGTTGGGCTGGCGCGATATTCGGATCGCCGATAACGCGGATAACGATGCATTGATGCGCGCGCTACAGTGATACCGAATAGCTGCAGTGATATCGAATAGACTGTTACGCTGCGGTCGTCACGCGGCGAAAGAATACCCCGGACACTTACCATTACCCTGATCATAGGATGTACTCATATGACGGAATACATTACCTCCTCAGCGCCCTCCGAAGAGGTGGTCGAACGGTCTGAACCCTCCTCGCCTAAAACGCCGCCGAAGGCGTCCCGCGCACCTCGCCACGGTCTGGTGTTGGGCGCTATCGCCATCGTGGTCTCGCTGGCACTCAGCGGCGGTGTGTATTATTACGCCCACCAGCAGATGGCCCGCCAAAACGCCACGCTCACCCAACTACAAGGCCAGATCGCTGCACTGCAAAAACAACAATCACAAGCGCAGCAACAATGGCAGCAGACGCTGGACCAACAGGCGAAAACCCTAAGTGTCGATGAACAACGGCTGGCGACACTGACGCGGCAAGCCGGGGAAATGCAGGAAAAACTGGCGACGCTCGATAACAGTGACTCGAAAACCTGGCTGCTGGCGCAGGCTGATTTCCTGGTGAAACAGGCAGGCCGTAAACTGTGGAGCGACAAAGACGTCACCACCGCCGGTGCTTTACTGAAAAGCGCGGATGCCAGCCTGGCAGACATGAACGATCCGAGTTTGCTGGATGTTCGACGCGCCATTACCCACGATATCAGCATGTTGGCGGGTGTCAGCCAGGTGGATTTCGACGGCATCATCCTGAAAGTGAACCAACTGGCCGATCAGGTGGATAACCTGCGTCTGGCGGATACCGATACCGATGAAGCGCCGATGGAAGAAAACGACTCCACCTTGTCGGCCTCGGTCAGTGAATGGCGGCAAAACCTGAGCAAGAGCTGGCACAATTTCCTGTCGGATTTCATCACCATCCGCCGCCGTGACGACAGTGCTGAACCGCTGCTGGCACCGAATCAGGACGTCTATCTGCGTGAAAATATTCGTTCTCGCCTGTTGATCGCCGCACAAGCGGTGCCACGCCATCAGAACGAAACCTACCGTCAGTCGCTCGAAACCGCAGCAACCTGGGTGCGCGCCTACTTTGACGAAAGCGATCCGACCACCAAAGCGTTTCTCGACCAGTTGGATGCGCTAAGCCAACAGTCGGTGGCGATGGACGTGCCGAACGAACTGCAAAGCCAGCCACTGCTGGATAAACTGATGCAAACCCGGGTTCGCAACCTGCTGGCGCAGCCGTCCGCCACCCCACAGGAGGGCTGATTATGCTGAAGGTACTGCTGCTATTTGTGGTGCTGCTGGCAGGCATCGTGGTCGGGCCCATGCTGGCCGGACATCAGGGTTACGTGCTGATCCAAACCGACAATTACAACATTGAAACCAGCGTCACCGGGTTGGTGATTATGCTGGTCCTGTTTCTGCTGGCCTTTCTGGCGGTGGAATGGCTACTGCGGCGAGTATTCCGCACCGGGGCACGCACACGTGGCTGGTTTATCGGACGCAAACGCACCCGGGCGCGTCAGCAAACTAAAGCCGCGTTGCTGAAACTGACCGAAGGCGACTATCTGCAGGTAGAAAAACTGCTCACCCGCAACGCCGATCACGCCGAACAACCGGTGGTGAATTACCTGCTGGCGGCAGAAGCTGCCCAGCAACGCGGCGATGAATTCCGTACCCGCCAGTATCTTGAGCGGGCGGCGGAAATCGCCGACGGCGACCAGTTGCCGGTCGATATCACCCGCGTTCGCATTCAACTGGCCCGTAACGAAGACCACGCCGCTCGTCATGGCGTCGATCGTCTGCTGGAAGTGGCGCCGCGCCACCCGGAAGTATTGCGTCTGGCGGAACAGGCGTTTTTGCGTACCCACGCCTACAGCGCCTTGCTGGATATTCTGCCTGCCATGCGTAAAACCCGGCTGCATGACGAACCCTCTCTGGATGAATTGCAGCAGCGCGCCACCATCGGTCTGATGGATCAGGCGATGTCGGAAGGCGGCAGCGAAGGATTGAAACAGTGGTGGAAAAACCAGCCGCGTAAAGCCCGCCAGTCACTGGCGATGCAGGTGGCAATGGCTGAACGCCTGATCGTGTGTGATGACCCGGTGACCGCACAGGACATCATTATTGACGGGCTGAAGCAGCAGTTTGACTACCGACTGGTGCAGTTGCTCCCCCGGCTCAATAGTGGTCAACCGGAGCCGCTGGAGAAACTACTGCGTCAGCGTCTGAAACAGCACAATAACGATGCACTGTTACACAGCACGCTGGGGCAATTGCTGATGAAGCATGGCGAATGGCAACAAGCCAGCGATGCTTTCTCCGCCGCGCTGGCACTGCGACCAGACGCTTATGACTACGCCTGGTGTGCTGATGCCTTTGACCGACTCAAACGCCCTGAAGACGCCGCTCGCATGCGGCGCGACGGCCTGCTACTGACGTTACAGACCTCTCACGACGCCTGAAAAATCCAAACCGGTGCGACCCCGCGCCGGTTTTCTTTCACTTGTTTTTTTAACTTGTTTTTCTTCCACTCGGTTTTCTTCCCCACTTTTCTGATAACCACTTGATTTAGCAAAATAATGGCGAAAAAAAACGCTTGCCGACCAGCGACAAGCGTGCAATAAAAATCAGGTCTGAAAGACAACTTTAAGGTGCCCCACTCAACATTACGTCCAACCGCGATGAAACAGCACTTCATCAATAACCGGACGTCAGGCACCGTAAATGGCTCTGCGTCATTCCCAGGTTTATGAAGCCGAAGCAAACATAGAAGGTGGAATGAGCATCTACACATCTAATTAAGCATGAATGATGCCAACTTTTCAAAATTCACCAATAAAAAACCATTACTCATTGATAAATAAAACATTAAATGCAATACGTCGTTGAAGACCAAAATGATTAACGTGCTGAAAAATCAAGCATTCCGGGTCAGCATTGTCGCTAAACAGAGACACCATAAACCCTGACTTTTATACTCTTTAAAATTCAGATAGTTAAATGTCTCTCATTGGCGACACCGCTACCCCCATCCTGTCGCTAAAAAACCACAACTTATACCGGGTAGGGATAGCCCAAAAACAATCACCACCTCCCGAGGAGGTGGTTTAACACTGAAAACAAAACGGCCACGGTAACCGTGGCCGCTGTCATCAGGGAATAACGACGGAATCAGGCTGTCTGCGACAACTGTTCCAGACTCTGCTTCGCCAGTTGATACAGATAGTGCGCGGTAGGAAACAGCGCCCGGTCATCCACCCGGAATTTCGGGTGGTGTAGCGCATAGGGGCCACCTGACCCGACCATCATGAAAGTGCCCGGCAGTTTCTGCTGGTAGAACGCAAAGTCCTCACCGATCGGGCTGGCGTCAACACGGCGAGCCTCAAACCCTTCGGTATCCGCCACCTGCAACGCAAAATCCACCCAGTGCGCTGTGTTCACCACCGATGGTGGCCCCGGGTGCCAGATAAATTCGATTTCGGCACCGAAGGTGCTGGCGATACCGGCGACAATCTGACGGAAACGTTGTTCTATCAAGTCACGTGCCGCCTGACTGAACGTACGCACGGTGCCTTCCACATAGGCGGTGTCAGGAATCACGTTCCAGGTGCTGCCGCTGTGAACCTGGGTAATCGACACCACCGCATTGTTGTCTGACGGTACGGTACGACTGATGATAGTCTGCACCGCGGAAATCAGCTGCCCCAAAATAATGATCGGATCATTACCTTCATGCGGTTTGGCAGCATGGCAGCCCTTGGCGGCAATCTTGATTTCGAAACGGTCGACCCCGGCAGTCAGTGCACCGTCTTTACCGCCAATCACGCCGACCGGTAACGTTGGGTCGTTATGAATGCCAAAAATGGCGCTGGCACCGTCAAGCGCGCCAACGGCGATGACTTCCGGTGCGCCCAATCCGGTTTCTTCCGCAGCCTGAAACAGAATACGCACGGTACCTTTCAGTTCCGGCTCAATGCGCTTGAGCAGGATCGCCGCCCCCAGCGCCGCCGAAGAGTGAAAATCGTGTCCACAGGCGTGCATCACCCCGGCATTTTTTGAGCTGAACTCAACGCCGGACTCTTCCTCAATCGGCAGGGCATCAATATCGGAACGCACGACGACCAGCGGGCCGTCTTGCAGGCCGCCCACTTCCGCCACCAGCCCGGTTTTTAGCGGCAACTCAAGGATGCGAATACCTTCTTTTTCCAGTACAGCACGAATTTTTTTCGTCGTTTCAAACTCTTGATTGGACAATTCCGGATGCTGATGCAGTTCATGCCGAAACGCCTGAATAAACTGCGCCAACGGCGCATGCTGCGCATGTTCTTTCATGTCGGGTGACTCCTCTTCTTCTGCCCCGTCATCACGGGGCGTGCCCGCAGGTGAATAGGTTATCGATCAGATATCGAACTCTGAGGGTTCCTGAATCGTGGTGAGTTGCCGCAGGAAGCGACGGGTCTGCGGATTATCGGAGAAACTGATCACCTTCTCCGCCGGGCCTTGCTCAACAATATGCCCATCAGCCATAAAGATCACCCGGTCCGCCACGTCTTTGGCGAACTGCATCTCATGGGTCACGATCACCATAGTAGTGTTTTGACCGGCCAGTTTCTGGATAACCTGTAACACCTCATGTACCCGTTCCGGGTCAAGTGCCGAGGTCGGCTCGTCAAACAAAATCGCCTTCGGGTCCACCGCCAACGCACGGGCAATACTCACTCGCTGCTGCTGACCGCCAGAGAGTGTCACCGGGTATTGGTGCGCTTGTGGTAACAGCCCGACCATTTCCAGCAGTGACAGCCCTATTTCGTCCGCCTGCTTTTTCGCTATCTTCTTCACCACGATCAAGGCTTCGGTGATGTTCTCCAGCGCGGTTTTGTTTTTGAACAGGTTATAGTTCTGGAATACCATCGCCGTCTGACGCCGGAGCGCATATGCGTCCTTGCTGCTATAGCGGCGGGTATCCAGCGATTGCTCGCCAATAGTAATCACGCCGGACTCTGGCTTTTCCAGCAAATTCAGGCACCGCAGCAGGGTGGATTTCCCTGAACCGGAAGGCCCGATGATCGCGACCACTTCGCCCTCGGCGATATCCAGGCTGATATTGTCCAGTACCACCTGGTCACCAAAACGTTTAGTCAGGTTTTTTACGCTAATCATATCGGCTCCTTAACGCTGCCGTGAGTGGCTGAGCTTTTTCTCCAACTGAGATTGCAGCCAGGAGTAGACCACGATGAGCATCCAGTAAATCAGCCCCACCACCAGGAAGGTTTCAAAGAAACGCAGCGACTCGGCGGCGATCATCTTACCTTCGGCAAACAGCTCCGACACACCAAGCGCAAAGGCCACCGAGGTGTCTTTAATCAGTGAAATAAAGGTGTTGCCGGTCGCGGGTAGCGCATTAAGCATCGCCTGCGGCAGCACAATACGGCGGTAAATCTGTACTTTGTTCATTCCCACCGACAGACCGGCTTCGGTTTGACCGAAATCCACCGACGCCAGCGCCGCACGGAAAATTTCCGCCATGTACGCGGAGTTCTTCAGGCTGAATCCGATAATGGCCGCCGTCATGGCTGATAAACCATTCAGTGATGGAAACAGCTGTGGCAGGCCGAAATAGATAATGAACAGCTGAACTAACGACGGGATGCCGCGAAACAGCGAAATATAAAACTCCACCAGTTTCGAAACCACCACAAAGCGGCTCTCACGAACCAGTGCCAGCACCAGTCCCAACACGATGGCAACCAGCATCGACACCACCGCCAGTAGCAGCGTGGTGGGCAAGTACATCAGTACCTGGGGAAATACCTTCAACAGGTAGGAAAGATCGATATTCATGAGCCATACCATTACAGCAAACGCCAGCCCGCAATCGAACTGGCGTCGCAGAAGTTGAGTGAGCCAGCGAGGTTATTTGCCCGCCGTGATGTCCTCACCGAAGTATTTAACCGACAGGGCTTTCAGGCGGCCGTCATTGCGCATTTTGGTCAGTTCGTCATCGAACTTCTTGCGCAGTTCGTCACCGTTCTGATCTTTATGGAACGGGAAGCCAACCTGCTCGACCACCAGCGGCTCACCCACCATCTTGAACGGCAGGTTACGCTTGTTGATTTCCGCCAGCAGGATCGGACGGGAGTTGATGTAACCCTCAACACGCTTGGCCAGCGCATCGCTCATCGCGCCATCGCGGGTTTCATAGGTGCGAATCGTCACGCTGCCGTCGGCAAAGGCTTTTTTCAGGTTGTTGACGTGATTGGAGCCCAGTACGCCCGCTACGGTTTTCCCTTTCAGGTCATCCAGTGTATTGATGTTGGTATTGTCTTTGTGCGTAACAATCTGGCTGCCGTAATAGCTATAAGGCGTGGAGAAGTTGTACTTATCCTGACGAGCCGGGGTAATCGCCACCACGTTAGCAATCGTGTCCAGCTTATTGGCTTCCAGTTGCCCCATCAGGCCACTGAAATCCGCCGTCACCCACTCCACTTTGTAGTTCAGATCTTTAGCGATGGTTTCCGCGACTTCTACGTCAAACCCCACCAGCTTATTGTCCTGCTTGAAGGAGCTCGGGTAACTCTGCCCGGTGGCACCGATACGCAGCACTTTTTCGTTACTGTTCTGAGAATCGCAACCCGCTACCAAAATAGCAGCCGACAGGGCCAAAACAGGGAGGATAATTTTTTTCATTGTCATTGGATAACGCCTCTTAGGAGTGTTTCTTTTCCCAGTGGTGATAAAGGTCCTGATCCAGGACTTTTCGCATATAAATCGTGAGGTGTCCTTTCCCTAAATCCGCCTGGCCGACTTCCTGAAAGCCATACTTCCGGTACATATCCAGCAACCAGGGATGTTGCTTAGCGGTACCCAACGTTACGGCAGGCGCTTTTAACTGATCTTTCAACACCGCCTGTTCCAGCCAGTCCATCATCTGTTTACCCAGCCCTTGCTGTTTGAAGTCAGGGTGAGTCGCTAACCAACCGATATGCGGTAAACCATAAGGACCGGGATTCGGCCCCCATGGATAGCGAAGGGTGACGGACGCCGCCAGACGACCGTCTTTTTCCATCACATACACGCCGTTGCTGCGTAGATGGCGGCGCACCATGTCAATGTCCGCATAGGCGGCGTCAAACTTGATGCCCAGCTCACGCACCGGCGCGTAAGCGGCTAACGCCAACGCCAGAAACTCGTCATCATCGGCAAGCGTCGCCTGACGAAATACGGTACTCATGGCACCTCCCGTCATTCGGCCAGCAAGCCGGTGTTATCGGCGTACTGGATCACCTCATCCACTTTCTGCGGTGCGCTGCCCACGTAATTCGCCGGGTCCAGCCAGATATCGATCGTCTCGGCTGTCAGGTGCTGCGACAGTACCGGGTGTTCCAGCAGTAACGCTTTAAATTCACGGTTCTGCTCAAATGCAGCCATAGAGCATTCGTACACCAAATGATGGGCCGTTTGCTTACCGAGCAGTTTGCCGATTTCAAACATCACCTTTTCCGACAGCAGCAGGCCGTTTTGCAAATCCAGATTGGCACGCATCTGCTTTTCATTCACCGACATACCACGCAGGATACCGAGCGCGTTTTGCAGTTGTGCCGACAGGTAGATGTTGATTTCCGGCAGGGCTATCCACTCCGCACGCCAGCTCATGGCATCGCGCTCGTGTTCCACTTTCATTGACTCGTGGATCAGCGCCGCACTCTTAAACAGTGGCGCCGTCAGGCTGGCCAGCCCTTCCAGCGCGGCCGGATTGCGTTTGTGCGGCATGGTGGTAGAACCGATCTTCCCTTCGGAGAAAGGCTCTTCGATTTCGTTGATTTCGGTACGCATCAGGTTGTACAGCTCGTTGCCGATTTTACCGAGCGTACCGCTGATCAGTACCGCCACTGACGCGTATTCCGAGAAACGGTCGCGGGCAGACTGCCAGCCAATATTGGGGGTATTCAGGCCCAGACGGGCAAGGGTATGGCGCTCAATTTCCGGCCCCAGTTCGCCAAAAGAGGCGTAGGTACCGATGGCACCGTTAATGTTGCCGACCAGTACCCGATCGCGAATTTCATTCAGGCGCTGCAGGTGACGCACGAACTCGTCCAGCCATACCGCCAGCTTGAAGCCGAAGGTGGTTGGCATGGCCTGCATGCCGTGGGTACGGCCGGTCATCAACGTATGCTGGTGTTTCTTCGCCAGCCGTTTCAATTCGATAGCGACCAGACGGGTATCGCGCACCACGATGTCGAATGCCTGACGCAATTGCAGCACGGTGGCGGTATCCACGATGTCCTGTGTGGTCACGCCGTAATGAATGTATTCGCCAGCCTCGCCGCACTGCTTTTGAATAGCCGTGATCGTCGGCATCAGGGAGTGCTTCATACGCACCGCATCCTGGGCTATTTCTTCAATATTCAGGGCGCTGGCGTCAGCGTGGGCAGCAATGGTGTCGGCCGCATCCTGCGGAATGACACCCAGCTCGCCCTCTGCCAGTGCCAACGCAATTTCCACGTCAACCTGGCGGGTCAGACGGTTTTGCTCTGACCATACGGCGCGCATTTCTGGTGTGCCAAAGTTATTTCCAATAAGAAGAAAATCAATCAGATGTGATGCCATAACTCACTCGTTTACATTGTAATAATGGGGGAAAGAGAGGCGGGTCGAGACGACGCTGTTATTTGTCTGTGACTATATCACTGGCGATATTCGCGCCTATATACGTGATCGATCTAACATATTCTTTATTGTTTTATGATTTCTCTGGTGATTATTTTCTTCGCAATGAAAAGATCGGCGAGATGGGTAGCGAATGGATAGCAGAACGGGCGCGCGTTATGACATAACGATTTTTCAGCGCGCTTTATTGATGGGTTTTGAAACCTGGGCATGACACCCGCACAAATACACCAGGAGGGTGATTGTGCGGGGGATGGTGACAAAAACAACGACAAAAACAGCTACGACGCAAAATAGAACCATGCGGTCGTAATCAAACCATCGTTCACTTCAAACACGGCGATACTTTCGAGCGCATCAGGACCGAGGCCGTAAATCTTTTCATGATCAAAAACCTGATTACCCAGCACAGTTCGAGAGACCAGTTCAGCACGCAGCGCGGGGTTATTAAAACGGTGATCACGATAAAACGCCTCCAGTGCCGCTTTGCCTACCATGGATGGGCTTTCCGATGGCATGCGGTACGCCCGGAAATGCCCATGGAAACAGGCAGAAAAGGCGGTTAAATCATGGGCGTTATAAGCGGCAAACTGTTTTTCGACCGGTGCTATCACTGACATACTCAACTCCATTTAAATGCAAATTTAATGAATAAAAATTCACATAGAGAAATACAGCAGTCCGATGTGAAAAACAAGTCGTCAGGAAGGCATGAACAGCAGGCAAAAAAAAACGGCAGTCCGTCTGGACTGCCGCTTCTTCAGAATAGGATGGTCGGCGAGAGAGGATTCGAACCTCCGACCCACTGGTCCCAAACCAGTTGCGCTACCAAGCTGCGCTACTCGCCGATCATGGTCTAACACGGTACTGCTATTTTCGTTTGTGTGGTGCGAAGAGAGGGACTTGAACCCTCACGTCCTGAGGACACTAACACCTGAAGCTAGCGCGTCTACCAATTCCGCCACCTTCGCGCGTCACAAACTTAAAATTTGGGGTGGCTAATGGGACTCGAACCCACGACAACTGGAATCACAATCCAGGGCTCTACCAACTGAGCTATAGCCACCATATACCACTGCTTTACTACGTATTCCGGTACTCGATTTACGGGGTAATAAGTACCTCCGCAGCTCCCGCGCCCAACTTAATGGCGCGCCCGACAGGATTCGAACCTGAGACCTCTGCCTCCGGAGGGCAGCGCTCTATCCAGCTGAGCTACGGGCGCGTAGCGCCGTTGCGGGTGGGGATAGTACGGATTTAATAGGGGGCTGTCCAGTGCTTTTTTCACAGAAATGATGCGTTTGCTTATGCTTTGCTCATTTACGGTCAAAACCCGGTTCAATCCACCGTCACCACCCGCGGTTCGCTGCGATTACTCCGCTTCCACCTGCATTTGCGGCTGTTTTTTACCCAGCCCCAACACAACGTACAGCACACTGACCGCCGCCAGGAAAATACCACCGACCACCAGTGACATCCGCGTGTCTTCGTTAATGTACATCCCAACCAGCACACAGAGAAGGAATGCCATCGTCAGGTAATTCACCCACGGGAACAAAATAGACTTAAACGGGTGACCAGCGATCGCCGCCTGATGCTGCTGACGGAAACGCAACTGGCTAATCAGCACCACAAACCAAGGGATCATACCCGGCAGTACGCTGGCGCTATAGACATACACGAACACTTTTTCCGGGTTAGGGATAATGTAATTTAGCGCAGACCCCGCCACCAGACACAGAATCGACACCAGCACCCCAACAGCAGGCACACCACCTGCGGTTACCCGCCCTAACGCCGCCGGTAGCTGACGGTTGTTAGACAGCGAATACAGCATACGCCCACAGCTATACATACCGCTGTTGCAACCAGACAACGCCGCAGTCAGCACCACAAAGTTGATAATACCCGCTGCAGCGGTAATGCCAATCTTGGAGAAGGTCAGAACAAACGGGCTACCGGATGTGCCGATTTCATTCCACGGGAAAATCGTGACGATCACGAAAATGGCACCGACATAGAAAATCAGGATACGCCACAGGATGTTATTGATAGCCCGTTTCAGCGTCACCTGCGGATTACGCGCTTCGCCAGCGGTAATCCCGACCAGTTCAACCCCCTGATAGGACGCCACCACCAGACAGAGCGCAAACAGCACGCCTTTCCAGCCGCCAGCCAGGAAGCCGCCGTGTTCGGTCAGATTAGTCAATCCGATAGACTGGCCGTGGTTGCCTATCCCAAAGAAAATAATCCCGACACCCACCACAATCATCACCACAATGGTGGTTATCTTGATCATCGAGAACCAGAACTCGAGCTCACCGTACAGCCGCACCGCCGCCAGATTCGCGGCTGCCACCAGCGCCACCGCGCCGATCGCCGGTATCCACTGCGGTAACGTCGGGAACCAGTACTGCACGTAGACGCCGATGGCGGTAATTTCTGAAATCCCCACCGCCATCCACATAAACCAGTATCCCCAGGCCGTGAGATAGCCGAAAAACGGACTCAGATAATTATGCGCATAAACCGCAAACGAACCGGTCACTGGTTCCAGAAACAACATCTCGCCCATCGAGCGCATGATGAAGAATACAAACACGCCCGCCACAATATAGGCCAACAGCACGGACGGCCCAGCCCATTTCAGGGCGCTTGCCGCCCCCATGAACAACCCCACACCGATGGTGCCACCCAGCGCGATAAGCTCGATATGTCGCGCTTCCAGCCCACGGTGGAGCTTGTCCTGTTTTTCTGTATTTGCCATATAACCTCTGTCTTCAATAGATCCTTTTTACGCCGGTATCAAAAGCGTTATTGTTTTATACCCGCCATGCTTTAAAGGGGATACCGACACGCTCCCGGCAAGGCACGACAGTCTCCCGACCGGAAAAACGGCCGAGAAGATACCGCAATGCAAACCGGATTCCTACCTTTCCTGTACCCAGATATGATGAAATAAACAGCGCGGCCAGACCTTGATCGCAACGATAAAGCTGGGAAAAAAGTGGGATGACTCACAAAAAACGCCAGACTGATACCGCGATAAGTCGTGTCTACAGTCTACCGCTGATATGCCAGGCCAGATAGCGCAACAGCTTGAGCTGACGGCGAAAGCGACTGGGCTGCGTCAATAAACGATACAACCACTCCACGCCATGGCGTTGCCACACCAGCGGAGCACGTTTGACCAGACCGGTAAACACATCATAAGTGCCGCCGACGCCCATATAGAGGGCTGTGGGGTATAACTGGCGGCAATCGCGTATCAGTAATTCCTGGCGAGGAGACCCCAGTGCTACCGTCACCAGTTGGGCGCCGCTATCACGCACACGTTCCAGTACTATCTGTCGCTGCTGCGGCGCAAAATAGCCATCCTGCGTACCCACAATGTTAACCTGCCACTGTTCTCGCAACTTGCGCTCGGTTGCAGCCAGCACCGACGGCTTCCCTCCCAGCAAAAACACCGGCGTTCCCAACTCACCGGCACGCTGCATCAGTGCCTCCCAGAGATCGGCACCAGCGATACGTTCCACCTGCGCCTGCGGATACTTACGGCGAATAGAACGCACCACACTGATACCATCAGCATAGTTACAATGCCCTTCCTGCAACATCAACTCACGCAATGTCGCCTCACGATCCGCCGCCAATACCTTCTCGGCATTAATGGCAATCAGCGTGCCTGCCTGCGGCGAACCACCCGCAAACAGAATCGAGACACACTGCGCCTTATCCCGAAACCCATGCACCGGGATGCCGCGAATAACATAGTGCGGCACATCATTCATTCCACGTCTCCTTCAAACAGGGCGACTCACCACCACACCAGCTCGCAGCAACAGCCAATACAGCAACTTGGCAACGAACAGGCAGGCGGCAAAAATCAGGCAGAAAAATACCAACCGCGAGACAAAGGCATCAACGCCCTCACGCACCAGCACAATCAAATTAAACACTGCGCCAAAACAAAATGCCTGCGATACGGCGGACAGATAGCGATTCTCCACCTGCCTTCCGTAATGATAAAGACGGTCAAACCCCTTGATGAGCAGCCCAATGGCGACGGCACCTGGCGGGATCAGCAGTGGCCCTCCCATGATCAACAAGGAGCCGAGCAGCGTCGGCGATATCGCCAGACCGGCATGGTAATTCAGCACTTCCCAGGTGAAATAGTTGGCACTGTTCAACACCAGTGCCGGTCGCTCCGGCCACAACCAGGTGGGAATAAAAACATAAAAATCCCGCACGATGGGTGCCAGCCCCTGCAAGGTAATCTCGTCGAGGTGCTGCCACAATGTGGCCAGATTTTCCCAGGGTGAGAAGGTGTCACGCGTCAGATATAAGAAGGTGTAAAACGCCTCGTCACCGTGCACATCCAGTCCGTAGCGTTTCAGTGCCAGCCAAAACATCGCCACTATCCCGCTACCGCCTGCGGCTATCAGCATCCACAGCGTAATCCAGCCACGTTGCAGGCCGATAAACAAAAACAGGGCGAAGGCAATAATGATATTGGCGCGGGTTCCCCCCACCAGCAGGTAGGTCAGCCCGCCAAATGTCACCGTCGCCAACAGAAAAATCAGCAAGGCCAGTCGGGTCTGGTGCAGGAAATACCACATCAGCATGGCGGGAATAAAAAAATAGAAGAAGCGTTTCAGGGCGACGCCGATAACATCGCGCGAGAAAATCTGGCTATACGAACTGAGTTTGAACAGCAGCAGGCCATTGTTGGCAAAGAACACGGCAGCGGTCGATAGCGCGACCAGCGCCAGCAGCCCACTGGTCAACCCCACCTCCAGACGAGTCATGGTTAACGGCAGAGGACGAGATACCGGCGAAGCCGGCCACAACCGGGTTTTATAACTGACATAATAAATGGCATAAAACGCTGTCGCGGACAGTTGCGCCTGCAATAAATTCAGCGGTGACGCCGTTTCCACACCGAAGCGAAACGCCAGCACGGCCGTCAACGGAAAGCCAAAATAGAACGTCAGTAAGTACAGCAGCGAAAACAACACATTGAAGTTAAAGCGCCAGCGGCGGAACTCTCGCCCACAGAGCCAGAGCACCATGCCACCGCCTCCGAGCCAGACCAGCCACAACCCGAAAAACGCCCATTCAGTCATGGCTGTCCCCCGCGGCTAACGCCAGTGCCTGCCGCCACCCTTGTTTATAGCCGGGGCTGAAGAATGCAATCTGCCGGGTATCCACCCGTTTTAGCTGTTCGCGCGCCTCGCGCACGCGGGCCTCGCTCAGCGGTTCATCATCCAGCAATACTGGCAGGCGCTGCTCCGCTAAATCCTGCCGAAATGGATTATGACGGCTGATAACGAACGGCACCCCCAGTTGGATGAGCAAACACAGGGTGCCGATCCCCTGCTGACGATGAAACAGAAAGTAGCCCAGACTGCAGGTTTTCAGTAGCGCCAGATACTCATCAAACGCCAGTGATTCACGCAGCACCCGGCAGCGGTCTGCACCGAACAGCGCCACCCCATGCTGTTCGACCTGCTCAATCCAGCGGTGATTTCCGGCCGGATACCCCATCGGTACTATCACTCGCACCTGTGAGCCAAACTGGCGATGAATAGCATCAAGCGCCGCCAGATGACGGTTACTGCGGTCACCAGAATTACCGACCAGAATGGTCAGCGGTGTACCCGGCGCTTTCTCATACACTCCCGCCAGGTGCATCCCCATCCGGGTAGGGAAATAGAGCTGTGACGTCGCCGCAGCCGGATAACGCTGTCGAAAATAGTCGATATCGCCGCGTGTGGCGAACACCTGAGCGACCCGCCGTTGCGCCAGCCGCCGCAGGCGGTAAAACCAGCGATAACGCCAGCCCTGCGCCTCTTCATACATATCCGCCCCCCAGATATGCCAGTAGGCTTGCGCCGGGCGGATAGCGCCGAACAGCAACGCCAGCCACACCCACGGGTTAAACTGGCCGTGAAAAAAGAAACGGACGGAGCTATCTGCCCGCGCCTGCGCTACCACAGCTCGCGCCAGTGCTCT
This sequence comes from Dickeya zeae NCPPB 2538, assembly GCF_000406165.1. Taxonomy (NCBI): domain Bacteria; kingdom Pseudomonadati; phylum Pseudomonadota; class Gammaproteobacteria; order Enterobacterales; family Pectobacteriaceae; genus Dickeya; species Dickeya zeae. The sequence goes on from NZ_CM001977.1 coordinate 4,185,075, forward strand.
CTGGCTGGAAAACCGAGTGATATGCAACATGGGGTAATCAGACTCAGAGAGCGCCTTCGTCGACACCACCATAAACCGGCGGGACTGGTGCAACGGCAACGACGGCGCGAGCGTATCATTAAAAAAACGCAGCACCGTGTGATTATGGTGGGGAATATCCGCCCCCAGAACATGAATAAGTGTGGTCATGCTCGCCTGCAATACCGCATGAAAACGCCGCAACACAACAAAAAATAGAGCGAATAGGTTGCCAGATACGCCTGTGCCGCTCCCAGCGCGCCGTGCAATGGAATCAGCCAGCGGGCAAATCCGGTCAACAACAAAAACTGGCTGAGTTCCGCCAGTACATAGAACCGCAGCGACGCTCTGGCCACCACCAGATACCCAAAGACGTAAGCACCCACTTTCAAAACATCGCCCGCCAGTTGCCATGCAAACAGGCTACGCATGGTCGCAAACGCCCCGGAGAACAGGATGTGGATCGCTACATCACGCATCAGCCAGATAACCACCGCCACGAACGCCGCGACCGGCAGTACAAATCGCAAGGTACGAAGAATCTCATGCCGGACGGCGTGTTTATCCTGCAAACGCGCCAGCGTCGGCAACAGATAAACGCTAAAGGATGCGGTAATAAACTGCAGCCAGGCATCGGAAATGGTCGTCATCCCCTGCCATAGCCCGACCTCCTGCCAGGTGTAATGGGTGGCAAGCAGGTTTCGCATCATCACATAGCCTACCGGCATCGTCACTGCGGTTACCAGCGTCATTAAACTAAACCGGGTTAACTGACCGGCCAGCGGCCACGACCAGCATGGAGTAAGTGCTCGCAAACGTAATGGCGTACGCCGAAGTAACAACAGCAATGCGGGTAAACAGGCTAATGCAGGTACCAACGCCAGTCCGACCAACGCCCCGGTATAGGCACCCAGCCGGAAACTTATGCCGTAGGCGACCACTCCCAGCAGACTACCCGCTATCACCGACAGCGCGTTGCCTGGCGCATCCTGATACCCTTTCAGTATCGCCAGCAGCAGGCTGGCCAACGCGATCCCCAGTTGCAAACAAGCCAGTGCACGAATGACCGACTGGTAGGCGTCATCACCAAACAGCAGGCGCGATAATGGCGCAGACAGCAACCACAGCGACAACGCCAGCAACAATGAGAACCCCATCGACAGCGATACCGCCGTTCCCAGCAGCGGGCTGGCACGGTCAGGATCTGGCGGCGCGGCAGCCACCGCACGGGTCACACCGTTGACAATCCCCGCGCCCGCTATCACCCCCAGCACGGTAATCAATTGCCGGTAGTTACCGGCAAGCCCGACACCTTCCGGGCCAAATGTCACCGCCAGCAGTTTGATAATCACCAGCCCTGTGCCGATTTTGACCAGCGTGGAAGCCGCCGTCCACAACGATGCTCGTGCCAGTGACATCAGGAAAAGAAACTCAGCGCGGCATGAATGACGGTGTGCTGATCAGCATCAGACAAGTTGTAGAACAGCGGCAAACGCACCAGCCGTTCGCTTTCCCGCGTCGTATGCCGATCGTCACCGACAAAGCGGCCAAACTGACGCCCTGCCGGGCTGGAGTGCAACGGAATGTAATGGAATACCGTCAGTATGTCTGCGGCTTTCATATGGCTGATAAACGCCGAACGCTCCGCTTCATCCTGCAGGCGCAGGAAAAACAGATGGCCGTTGTGGCGACACGCTGGCGGGATCACCGGCAATGTCACACGGCCTGATGCCGCCAGCGGCGCGAACGCATGGGCATAGCGCTGCCATAACAACACACGCCGCTCATGGATGCGCTGTGCTGCCTCCAACTGCCCCCACAGGTACGCCGCCTGAATCTCCGCCATCAGATAGCTGGAGCCGATATCGCGCCAGGTGTACTTATCCGCCTGACCACGAAAGAATTGGCTGCGGTTGGTGCCTTTCTCACGGATGATCTCGGCACGTGCCGACAGTTCAGGATCATTAATCAGCGTCGCCCCGCCTTCACCACCAGCGGTGTAATTCTTGGTTTCATGAAAACTAAAGCAACCGATATGGCCGATGGACCCCAACGGCCGGTCCTGATAGTGCGACATCATGCCCTGCGCGGCATCCTCTACCACAAACAATCCATACCGCTGCGCCAGCGCCATGATAGCGTTCATGTCGCAACCGACCCCCGCATAATGCACCACAACGATAGCGCGTGTCTTCGCTGTGATCGCCGCTTCAAGGCCGTTTTCATCCAGATTGAGGGTATCCGGTCGGATATCGACAAACACAATGGTCGCGCCGCGCAACACAAACGCGTTGGCGGTGGAAACGAAGGTATAGCTCGGCATGATGACTTCATCGCCGGGCTGGATATTCAGCAATAACGCCGCCATTTCCAGCGACGCGGTACAAGAAGGCGTCAACAGAACCTTGTCACTGCCGGAGTAGTCTTCCAGCCACTGCTGACAACGGTGGGTAAACGCGCCGTCGCCACTGAGCTTGCCGCTGCGCATCGCCGCCTGCATATACTCCAGTTCCGATCCCACCACCGGGGGGGCGTTAAAAGGAATCATCTCGTCACCCGCAGGGTCTTCATCCGTCGAACCTTCATCGATAAAACCAGTAGGCGGTGCTCTCCACCCGCGCGCCACTGCGCAGGTAGAGCCGTAATGCCGCCAGATTGCTGGTCTGGGTCGCTACCGTCAACCGACGAATCCCGCGCTGCTGGCACCAGACCCGCGCGACCTGCATCAATCGCTGGCCAATCCCTTGCCCGGTCATGCCAGGACAGGCGGATAACACGCCAATGCGCGCCGCAGTGGGTGATGTCTGGCGTAACGTCACAAAACCTTGTAACGGCCCGCCCTGCGCCCCCAGTACCAGACAAGCATCATCAAAGGTGCCGTAGACCGCCTTTTCCACCCAACGGGCGTAAAAACGCCCGCAGTCATCCGGTCGATACCACGGCGAGCGAAACCGGCTCAGCACAAAACTTTTTGCCGCCGCCGCCCGCAACGCCGGGATATCACCGACGTCGGCATCGCGCACGCCCACGGCAAACACCGCGCGGGCGGCGGGGACGACCGGCATACTGAAATCTACCTCACCTTCTGCCAGCCGAAATCCCAGTTCTGACAGGGCATCGGCCGTCGGCAAATCACCTGCCGCCAGTTTCGCCTGGCATAGCTCATAGCGATCGAGATCAGCGGGCACTAACGGCGGTGCAATGTCGGTGAAACTTAAGCGCCCACAGATACGTTGGAAAAACTCACTTTCCCAAACCAGCGGTTCAATTTCAGCACAAACAGGCATAGGCCACTCCGGTTAACGCAGAATCAACAGAGGCCACCAACGCCGCTTTACCGCCAGACGCCTTTGGTGTCCACCACCCAACGTTGCGCTACCTGCTCAGGGGCAATTGCCCTGAACTGCCGGTGATCAACCAGTAACACCAGCATATCCGCTTCCTTTAGCGCGCGATCGCTATCCACCAGCGCCGCTTTTCCCTGTAAACCCGGCGGTAACTGCCGGATATAAGGCTCAACCACCCAGGTTGGGCCGACATGCCATTGTGCAATCTGCTCCGCAATCGCCAGTGCAGGGCTCTCGCGAAGGTCCTCCACATCCGGCTTAAACGCCAGCCCCAGACAGGCGATACACAGATCACGGGCCGATTTCCCGCCCTGAACCAGCGCATCCGCCACCCTGATTTTGACCTGATCCACCACCCAACGCGGTTTGTCGTCATTCACTTCACGCGCAGTACGAATCAGGCGGGCCTGCTGTGGGTGCTGCGCCACGATAAACCAGGGGTCAACCGCGATACAGTGGCCGCCAACGCCCGGCCCCGGCTGCAAAATAGTGACCCGCGGGTGACGGTTAGCCAGTCGGATCAGCTCCCAGACATTGATCTGTTGCTCAGCGCAAATCAGCGATAACTCATTGGCAAAGGCAATATTCACATCACGAAAGCTGTTTTCCGTCAGTTTGCACATCTCTGCGGTACGGGAGTCCGTCATCACACATTCGCCCTCAAGGAAAAGGCGATACAGCTCGCTGGCTCGTGCCGAGCAACGCGGCGTCATACCACCAATCACCCGCTCGTGGCTGAGCAACTCCTCCATAATGCGGCCAGGCAATACCCGCTCAGGGCAATAAGCAATACGGATGTCCGACGCAACTCCGGCCTGTTGAGGAAAGCTCAGGTCCGGGCGTGCCTGCGCCAGCCACTCGGCCATGTGCTCCGTGGTGCCGACCGGCGAGGTGGACTCCAGAATCACCACATCCCCCGGCTTCAATACCGGTGCCAACGATAACGCAGCGGCTTGCACCAGCGACACATCGGGTTGATGGTCAGCCTTGAGCGGTGTCGGCACCGCGATGATAAACGCCTGCGCTGGCACCGGACGACTGCCAACCTGTAGATAGCCTTGCGCCACTGCCTGTTGCAGCGTCTGCGCCAGCCCCGGCTCCGCAATATGAGTATGGCCTTGCCTGACCGTCTCCACCACGTGCGGGTTCACATCCACGCCAAAAACAGACTGTTGTCGCGCCGCCAACACGGCGGCAGTCGGCAGGCCGATGTATCCCAGCCCCAGCACACAGATACGGTTAAAGCTCATGCAGTCACCCGGTGTTGTTTCAAAATAGAAAGAATGCGCTGGCTGGCTAAGCCATCGCCGTAAGGGTTATGGGCATAGCTCATCGCCTGATACGCAGACGCATCTGTCAGCAGCCGGGAAACTTCACGGACAATCGTCGCGGTATCGGTTCCCACCAGCCGTACCGTACCCGCCGCCAACGCTTCCGGTCTCTCCGTGGTTTCCCGCATTACCAGTACCGGCTTTCCGAGCGAGGGGGCTTCTTCCTGAATCCCGCCCGAATCGGTCAGGATCAGCCAGGCGCGGTGCATCAAATAGACGAAGGGCAAATAGTCTTGCGGCGTTATCAGATGCACATTGTCGATATCGCCCAGAATCCGCTGGACCGGCTCCCGCACATGTGGGTTACGGTGCACCGGATACACAATCTGGATATCCGAATGATGGTGGGCAAGCGTCGCCAGCGCATGACAAATCCGCTCCATCCCCTCACCAAAGCTCTCTCGCCGATGGCTGGTGACCAGCACTATTTTTCGCTCCGGCGTAAGAAAAGCGTACTTCTCCTGCAACTGAGTACACAACGTCGCATCATGGAGGATGCGATCCCGTACCCAGAATAATGCGTCAATCACAGAGTTCCCTGTCACCCAGATGCGTGAAGACGGCACGTGTTCGCGTCGCAGGTTCTGCCGTGCGTTAGCCGTCGGCGCAAAGTGGTAGGTCGCCAGGCTACCCGTCAGCAGGCGATTCGCTTCTTCAGGCCATGGAGCAGACAATGTGCCGGTACGCAGCCCGGCCTCGACATGAGCGACCGGGATACGGTGATAAAACCCTGCCAGACTGGCCATCAGCGTTGTGGTGGTATCACCGTGCACCAGCATCAGGTCGGGCTGGAGTTGGGTCAGTACCGGCCCTAATCCTGCAAGAATACGAGAGGAAATCTCCACCAGCCCCTGATCCGGCTGCATAATATTGAGATCATAGTCAGGCGTAATCTCAAACAGACGCAGTACCTGATCCAGCATGTCACGATGCTGCGCCGTCACACAGACGTAAGATTCAAAGCAGGCATCCTGAGCCATCGCCCGTATTATCGGCGCCATCTTTATCGCTTCAGGGCGAGTGCCAAAGACCGTCAAAACTTTCACTGATGACTCTCTTTATTCCGGCCCGAGTTACGGTTCGCCACCACAGTAAAACAGGGGTGACTGGCCCACCGCGCTATCAACACGCAGAACATTTAATCACGCCGACGCCGCGCCAGCGCCAGTCCGGCACCCATCACCAGCCCAATGCTGCCCCACATCAGCAGCAGAAGAACACGGCGTGGACTGTCGCGATGCACAGGCTCCTGCGGCGTATGCAAATAACGATAAGTATGAAACCTGTCAGCTAGCGCCGGGCCGCTCTCCAGCATCGCCAGTACGGCCTGACGCGGTGCGTAATCCGCATCGAATGCCGGGCCATTCGCCTTCAACATCTCCAGACGCGCCTGCAACCAGGCCGAGCCTTGTAGAAATAACGCCGAATCGGAGGGCGCATCATGCTTCGGCTGCGTGATTCCCTGCTGACGGGCGATAGCCAGTGCCTGCGTCACGCGCCGTAGCTCCTGGTCATACGCCACCTGGGCAACCGCGTCCTCGCGTTGCAGCCAGGCACGCTCAGACCGGATACGTGCCTCCCAATTTCCCGTCAGGTTTTGATTCAGATGGTTGACGGCACGCTGGTTGGCAAATTGCACATATTGCCGCAACAGGTTACTGGCGTCTTGCGGGTTGTCAGCCGCCAGCTTAAGGGTGTCGTTGTTTTTTTAGCCTCATCGTGCGGTATAAACTGGATATCATTGATAAGTGTATCCAGCAGGACGGCATCTGCCTTGCTGTCGTCTTTTCGACGCTCACGGTAATACGGCGACTGTAGCCAAAACTCGCGCCGGGTGTCGTAGGCGGCGGCCTGCAGAGTAAACTCGGTATAGGCATCTGCCACGATAGTACTGCCATCCGGCACGACTGTTGACGATGCATCCAGCGAACGCAGCCACTGCTGCTGTTCAAAAAACGTCGATAGCATCGCAACCGCCGGTTTATCCGTTACTGCCGTCGCGCGCCACACCGGTTGAGCCAGCCAGGAATACACCAGCGCCAGCAGTGCCAATAACGCCGCTGAGCCGACAATCCAGACCTTACCCTGCCATAACACCCGGCAGAGCTGGCGAATATCCAGTTCATTATCCAACGACACCGCCTGGGGTGAGCTTTCCGGTTTCATTGTGTTTCCCGATTCGGTTTATCAATACTTGGTTTATCAACAATAGCGGTGATTGCGCCAGTAACGCTGAATACGCCGGACAACGCGCGCCACTCGCCACGCCCGCTTAATGCCGTAGCCATAGCCACCAAATACCAGCAAAAACAGCACGAACATGATGTACTCGGGAACCGCCAACCATTCACCGGTAATCCCCACACCCGCCAGTAACGCGGCGGCCAGTGTAATCAACAGACACGCCTGACGGGAAGTCAATCCGGCACGCATCAGCAGATGATGGATATGCTGGCGATCCGGCGAAAACAGATTTGAGCCGTTGTGCAACCGGCGATAGACAATCGCTACCATATCCATCAGTGGAATGGCGATAACCCACAATGCCGTTACCGGCCGGATAGCACTCTCCGGTTCCTGAGACCCTTGTAGCAGTAACCAGATGGCGGTAAATCCCATCAGGGTACTACCCGCATCGCCCATAAAAACCTTATAACGTCGGCCGAGGCATTCAAGGTTCAACAGACTATACGGCAAGATGGCGGCAATCATGGCAAAACTCCAAAACGCCAGCGCGTTGCTGCCATGGAGATAGAATAAAACGCCCAAGCCGACAAACAGCACGCCAGACAACCCGCCCAGCAAACCATCGATGCCATCCACCATGTTAAAAGCATTGATAGCCGTCCATACCACCAATAGCGTCATGGGGTAACGCATCATCCCCAAACCGATATCCCAGCCTGGCCCCAGAATATACCCCAGACGCAGCAACATCAGCCCGGCCAGCGCCATCATTATTATGGCGACAACCGCCTGTGCCGTAGCCCGGATACCAATGCTGATGTCAAAGCGATCGTCCAGTGCGCCAACCAGCACCAGCAACCCCGCACACAGCAGGTAAATCAGGAAATGGGGTATTAACTCGGGAATGAAGAACGGCAACAGGCAGACACCGGCGTAAACAGAAATTCCGCCAACCAGTGGCACCGCGCCACGATGGCGCTTACGGTGGTTTGGTCTGTCGACCAGACCGGTTTTTCTCGCTACATGGCGCGCCAGCAGCAGGGAGAAGAAAGAGCACAGGAATACGGCGACTAATTGAGCACTCATCATGATTTATTCACGCTTATCAGTGCCTGATGATACTACTGCGAATTATGCCAACCGAGGCTAATTTACCAAATTTTTCAGAAAGTTCCTGCACGTTCACGTAACAAAACATGATGCGCTCTGCCCGCATTAGCGCCGCCGGATTGAAAGCAGGCAAGACGGGCCGAACAGACAGCAACAAAAAACGCCACGGATTCGTGGCGTTTTGTTTGGTGGCATAACCCGTTACAGGGAAAACTACGACCGTTTCATCATATCGAAGAATTCGTCGTTGGTTTTGGTCATCGCCAGTTTGTTGATCAGGAACTCCATCGCGTCGATTTCCCCCATCGGGTGGATAATCTTGCGCAGAATCCACATCTTCTGCAGCTCTTCAGATGTGGTCAACAATTCTTCCTTACGGGTACCAGAGCGGTTGTAATCAATCGCCGGGAACACACGCTTCTCCGCAATCTTACGAGACAGGTGCAGTTCCATGTTACCGGTGCCCTTAAATTCTTCGTAAATCACTTCGTCCATTTTCGAGCCGGTGTCGATCAGCGCGGTAGCGATGATGGTCAGGCTACCGCCCTCTTCAACGTTACGGGCCGCACCGAAGAAACGCTTCGGACGATGCAGGGCGTTAGCGTCCACACCACCGGTCAGGACTTTACCGGATGCCGGTACCACGGTGTTGTAGGCACGAGCCAGACGGGTGATAGAGTCCAGCAGGATAATCACGTCTTTCTTATGCTCAACCAGACGCTTGGCTTTCTCGATCACCATTTCGGCGACCTGAACGTGGCGAGAAGCCGGTTCGTCGAACGTCGACGCCACCACTTCCCCTTTCACCAGACGCTGCATTTCCGTCACTTCTTCCGGACGTTCGTCAATCAGCAGCACCATCAGCACGCAATCCGGGTGGTTGTAAGCGATGCTCTGGGCAATGTTTTGCAGCAGCATGGTTTTACCGGCTTTCGGCGGCGCAACAATCAAACCACGCTGTCCACGACCGATCGGGGAGGCCAGGTCCAGCACACGGGCGGTCAGGTCTTCGGTAGAACCGTTACCACGCTCCATACGCAGACGCGAATTAGCGTGCAGCGGCGTCAGGTTCTCAAACAGGATCTTGCTGCGGGCATTTTCCGGCTTGTCGTAGTTGACTTCATTGACCTTCAACAGCGCGAAATAGCGTTCACCCTCTTTCGGGGGACGAATCTTACCGGAAATGGTGTCGCCAGTGCGGAGGTTGAAGCGTCGGATTTGGCTGGGGGAAACGTAGATATCATCAGGGCCAGCGAGGTAGGAACTGTCTGCTGAGCGGAGGAAACCAAAACCATCCTGCAATATTTCCAGTACGCCATCGCCAAAGATATCTTCACCACTTTTCGCGTGCTGCTTGAGGATAGCGAAAATAATATCCTGTTTACGCATGCGAGCCAGATTCTCCAGCCCCATATTTTCGCCAAGAGTAATTAACTCAGACACTGGCGTATTTTTTAATTCGGTAAGATTCATAATGGTGGGTTCTTAAACTCGGGGTAAATCTCGAACTATTAACGTGAATGGTATGGCAGGAACATCCATGCCGCTTAACAGCCTTCAATCACCAGACACTGTGTTGCTCAGGCTTAACCGCACTGACGCTATGCACACACATGGCAAGAGGTCGAAGACACCGTAAAACTAATTAATGTAAAACTGTCAGATTGCCAGACTGGACACTAACATGATGAAAATTAATGATTTCCAAACCTGACATGGGATAAAACTTTAGATTCTAACTTCAGGCTCAAGCCTAACGGCTTAAACTAAGGTAAGTACGATATGCAGTATTGACGAATCTAGCACGCTTCCCGGTGGGCGTCCAGCGGTCAGAATGAGAAAATCTCATCACCCCGCTGTCGCCCAGGAAAGCCAGTAGGACGGATTACAGATTGGCGTTCAGGAACTCTTTCAGTTGACCTTTGGACAACGCACCGACTTTGGTCGCAGCCACTTCGCCGTTTTTAAACAGCAGCAGCGTCGGGATACCACGAATACCGTATTTCGGTGCGGTAGCCGGGTTGTCATCGATGTTGAGCTTGGCGATGGTCAGCTTACCTTCATACTCGTCGGCGATCTCATCCAGAATCGGAGCAATCATTTTACAAGGACCACACCAGTCAGCCCAGAAATCAACCAGTGTCACATGTTCAGACTGCAGTACGTCTGTCTCGAAGCTGTCGTCCGTCAGATGAATAATTTTATCGCTCATGTTTTACTCCGCAGGATTATCTCTACCCAGTTGGTGTAGCATTAACCAACTATGAGGTTGACTTTATTTCACTGGATACGCTTTCGTAAAGCAATAGTTAACTGATATTCTACCACGCTATGAGCAAAACACACTTAACCGAACAGAAGTTTTCCGACTTCGCACTGCATCCGCAGGTTATTGAAGCTCTTGAAAATAAAGGCTTTCATAACTGCACGCCCATTCAGGCGCTGGCGTTGCCGCTGACGCTGTCGGGCCGTGACGTGGCGGGACAAGCGCAAACCGGAACAGGCAAGACGCTGGCGTTTCTGGCGTCTACATTTCATTATTTGCTGACCCACCCCGCCCCCGCTGAACGCCAGACCAATCAACCCCGCGCCTTGATTATGGCGCCGACCCGTGAGCTGGCCGTGCAGATCCATGCCGATGCTGAAGCGCTGGCGAAAGCGACAGGTCTGCGGTTGGGGCTGGCTTACGGTGGTGACGGCTACGACAAGCAGCTAAAAGTACTGGAAGACGGCGTCGATATTTTGATCGGTACCACCGGTCGTTTAATCGATTACACCAAACAAAACCATATCCACATGGGCGCCATCCAGGTCGTGGTGCTGGACGAAGCCGATCGCATGTACGATCTCGGCTTTATCAAGGATATCCGCTGGTTATTCCGCCGCATGCCGCCGACGAATCAGCGTCTGAACATGCTGTTTTCCGCCACCTTATCCTATCGCGTGCGCGAACTGGCGTTTGAACAGATGAATAACGCCGAATACGTTGAAGTGGAGCCGGAGCAGAAAACCGGTCATCGCATCAAGGAAGAGCTGTTCTACCCTTCCAACGAAGAAAAGATGCGTCTGCTGCAAACGTTGATCGAAGAAGAGTGGCCAGATCGCTGCATCATCTTCGCTAACACCAAACACCGTTGTGAGGATATTTGGGGCCATTTGGCCGCAGATGGACACCGTGTTGGGCTGCTGACCGGCGACGTAGCGCAGAAAAAACGGCTACGCATTCTGGAAGAATTCACCCAGGGTGACCTGGACATTCTGGTTGCCACCGATGTGGCGGCACGCGGCTTGCATATTCCGGCAGTCACCCATGTATTCAACTACGACCTGCCCGACGATTGCGAAGATTACGTTCATCGTATCGGCCGTACCGGTCGTGCGGGTGCCAGCGGTGTGTCCATCAGCCTGGCTTGTGAAGAATACGCGCTGAATCTGCCCGCTATTGAAGACTATATTGGCCATCATATCCCGGTGAGCAAATATCGCAGCGAAGCGCTGATGACCGGATTACCTGAGCCTAAGCGCCTGAGCCGTCCACGCACCAGTGGTGGCCCTCGCCGTCCCGGCGCACCTCGCCGTAGCGGTGCGCCTCGTAACAATCGAAAACGACCGGGTTAAGTTGCCGATGCTGAGCGCTTCTTCTCTTTATGCCGCAATCGATTTAGGGTCCAACAGCTTTCATATGCTGGTGGTGCGTGAGGTGGCAGGCAGTGTACAGACGCTGGCTCGCATAAAACGGAAAGTCAGACTGGCTGCCGGACTGGACGCGAATAACCGCCTCTCGCCGGAAGCCATGCAGCGCGGCTGGCAATGTCTGGCGCTATTCTCCGAACGCTTGCAGGACATTCCGCCGCAACAGGTGCGAGTCGTGGCCACGGCCACATTAAGACTGGCCACCAACGCTGATGAATTCCTTGAACGGGCCCAGTTGATTCTGGGCCTGCCGATTCAGGTTATCAGCGGTGAAGAAGAAGCTCGGCTCATCTATCAGGGCGTCGCCCATACCACCGGCGGGCCAGAACAACGGCTGGTGGTGGATATCGGCGGCGGCAGTACCGAACTGGCGACCGGTACCGGTGCCCGTCATACCCAACTCTTCAGCCTGCCAATGGGTTGCGTGACCTGGCTGGAGCGGTATTTTACCGATCGCGATCTGACCCTGGCGCATTTTGAACGGGCCGAACAGGCAGCCCGTGAAATGTTACAGCCGGTAAAAGACATTCTGCGCCAGCAGGGCTGGCAAATTTGCGTTGGCGCGTCCGGCACCGTACAGGCGTTACAGGAAATCATGGTGGCGCAGGGGATGGATGAATACATCACCCTCGGTAAATTGCGCCAACTGAAACAACGCGCCATCCAGTGCAGTAAGCTGGAAGAGCTGGAAATTGAAGGCCTTACGCTTGAGCGTGCGTTGGTGTTTCCCAGCGGTCTATCTATCCTGTTGGCTATCTTTCAGGAACTGGATATCGACTCCATGACGTTGGCTGGTGGTGCGTTGCGCGAAGGACTGGTCTACGGCATGTTGCATCTGCCGATTGAGCAGGATATCCGCCATCGTACCCTGAAAAACCTGCAACGCCGTTACCTGCTGGATAGCGAACAGGCGCAACGGGTCAGGCTGCTGGCGGATAATTTTTTGCAGCAGGTTGCTCGCGACTGGCAGTTAGATGGTCGATGTCGGGAATTACTGGCTAGCGCCTGCCTGATTCACGAAATCGGCCTGAGTGTCGATTTCCGTCAGGCACCGCAGCACGCGGCCTATCTGGTTCGCAACAGTGATTTGCCCGGTTTTACACCGGCACAGAAAAAATTGCTGGCGACACTGTTACAAAACCAAAGCAACACCATCGACCCTATCCCCCTTACTCAGCAAAATGCCCTGCCGGTTGCGCTGGCACAGCGGTTATGCCGCCTGCTGCGATTGGCGATTATCTTTGCCAGCCGCCGACGCGACGATACGCTACCAGCAGTGCGCCTGCGAGTAGAAGGCGACAGCCTGCGCGTTATTCTGCCTGCGGGCTGGCTTGATCAACATCCTCTGCGAGCCGAAACGCTGTCGCAGGAAAGCCTGTGGCAAAGCTACGTGCACTGGCCACTTCTCATCGAAGAACACGCTGTCTGACAGCAAAAAGGGGTAACAATTGGTTACCCCTTTTTTTTATCCCCTCGACTAGGTTTGTGATCGCTTCCGGGGAAAAAAGAAATGCGAGATGTATTTTTATAAAACACCGTTTCTTATTGGAAGCAGTGCTGTATCTGGATCGAATAAAGACGACTTTCCGACTCTGACGTCAATGCGACTTCTGACGTCATGACCCATTTTTGATATAAACATAATGAAGGAACAAGGATGAAAACGTTCACATTTTCCCGGCGCCATACCCTGGCGTCGATGGTGTCGGCCTGCCTGCTCAGTCTCCCGGTACTGGCAATAGCCAGTCCCACTCAAGCCCCGCAAAAGCTACAGGTGCCGACATTATCTTATGATGATCACAGCGTGGTGCTGGTGTGGGACGCGCCAGAAGACACCTCCAATATCACCGATTACCAGATTTACCAGAACGGCCAGCTCATTGGACTCGCCAGCCAAAATAACGACAAGAATTCGCCAGCGAAACCGTACATCAGTGCGTTTTACAAAAATGACACGGCCAGTTTTCATCACCGCATTGTGGTACAAAACGCCAAAATCGACGGTCTGAAAGCCAACACCGACTACCAGTTCACCGTTCGGGCAGTGTATGCCGACGGCACAACATCCACGGACAGCAACGCGGTCACCGCCACCACCACCGCCACGCCGACGGTCATCAACATTACTCAGTACGGTGCGAAAGGCGACGGCACCACGCTCAATACCAGCGCTATCCAAAAGGCGATCGATGCCTGCCCAACCGGCTGTCGCATCGACGTCCCGGCTGGCGTTTTCAAAACTGGCGCATTGTGGTTGAAAAGTAACATGACCCTGAATCTGTTGCAGGGCGCGACGTTGTTGGGCTCGGATAACGCGGCGGATTACCCGGATGCCTATAAGATTTACAGTTATTCATCCCAGATGCGGCCTGCCTCGCTTATCAACGCCATCGACAAAAACAGTTCAGCCGTTGGGACATTCACAAACATTCGTATCGTCGGTAAAGGTGTTATCGACGGCAACGGCTGGAAACGCGGCACAGACGCCAAAGATGAACTGGGCAACAGCCTGCCGCAGTACGTGAAGAGTGATAACAGCAAGGTGAGCAAAGACGGTATTCTGGCTAAAAACCAGGTTGCTGCGGCCACTGCTACCGGCATGGATACCAAAACCGCGTACAGCCAGCGCCGCTCAAGCCTCATCACCCTGCGTGGCGTCAAAAACACTTACATCGCCGATGTGACCATCCGTAACCCGGCCAACCACGGTGTGATGTTCCTGGAAAGCCAAAACGTGGTGGAAAACGGTGTCACCCATCAGACATTCAATGCCAACAATGGCGACGGTGTCGAATTTGGCAACAGCCAGAACATCATGGTGTTCAACAGCGTATTTGATACCGGAGACGACAGCATCAACTTCGCCGCCGGTATGGGTCAGGCTGCACAGAAGCAAGAACCTTCGCAAAACGCCTGGTTGTTCAATAACTATTTCCGCCACGGGCACGGTGCGGTCGTGCTGGGTAGCCATACCGGTGCTGGCATCGTCGATGTCCTGGCGGAAAACAACGTGATAAGCCAAAGCGACATCGGCCTGCGAGCCAAGAGCGCCCCGGCCATCGGTGGCGGTGCGCACGGCATTATTTTCCGTAACAGTGCGCTGAAAAATCTGGCTAAACAGGTGGTTATCGTGACGTTAAGTTACGCTGACAACAACGGCACCACCGATTACACCCCCGCCACGGTACCTGCACGTTTTTATGACTTCACCGTCAAAAACATCACCGTGCAGGACAGCACCGGGTCAAGCCCATCGATTGAAATCAGCGGTGACAGCAGCAAAGACATCTGGCACAGCCAGTTTACTTTCAGCAATATGAAACTCAGCGGCGTAAGCGCGACGTCAATCAGCGACCTGAGCGATAGCCAGTTCAATAACCTGACGTTCAGCAACCTGCGTAGCGGATCTTCGCCGTGGAAATTCGGTACGGTGAAAAACGTGACCGTAGACGGCAAAACCGTCACGCCCTGATAGTCAGTCTCAACACGCCGGGCCATCGCGCCCGGCATCGCTTCCCGCGCTAGTTTTTTCTTCCCGAGTTAGTCTTTCTTCCCGAGTTAGTCTTTGTCTCTGGCCTTCGCCAGTTGGGCGCGCAGATTGGCCAGATGGTTCTGCCCTTTCTGCATCCGCTCCTGTGGGCTGACGACTTTGCGCTCGGTTTCCCACATCACATCATCCTGCGGCAATTCCAGCAGAAAACGACTTGGTTCCGGGCGAATCAACTCACCGTATTGTCGGCGTTCGCGGCACAAGGTAAACGTCAGTTCTTTCTGTGCCCGGGTAATACCCACATAGGCCAGACGACGTTCCTCGTCGACATTGTCTTCATCAATGCTGGTCTGGTGCGGTAACACCCCTTCTTCCATGCCGACCAGATACACGTAAGGGAACTCCAGCCCTTTGGAGGCGTGCAGCGTCATCAGTTGCACCTGATCCAGCTCTTCTTCAGCTTCGTTACGTTCCATCATATCGCGCAGGGTAAACCGGGTGACCACCTGAGTCAGCGTCATCGGCTCGTCCAGATCGCTACCCTCCAGCATTTCCGTCATCCAGGTAAACAGCGTATTGACGTTTTTCATGCGCATTTCCGCTGCTTTCGGGCTGGGCGAGGTTTCATACAACCAGCTTTCGTAATCCAGTCCGTGGATCAAATCACGTACCGCTTTCACCGGCTCCTGCTCCGCCAGTCGGGCAATGTCACCGATCCACTGGGTGAAACGCTGCAATGACTCCAGCCCGCGGCCGCTCAGGGTCTGGCTCAGCCCCATATCGAAGCTGGCGTTAAACAGGCTACGGTTGCGCTGCCTGGCCCACTCGCCGAGCTTTTGCAGTGTCGCCGGGCCGATTTCACGCTTAGGGGTATTCACGATACGCAAGAATGCGCTGTCGTCTTCCGGGTTGGTCAGCACCCGTAAGTAAGCCAGCAGGTCTTTGATCTCCGGGCGAGAGAAAAACGACGTACCGCCGGAAATGCGATAAGGGATGCGGTTTTGCATCAACACTTTTTCGAACAACCGGGACTGGTGGTTACCGCGATAGAGAATGGCGTAGTCGCCATACTGGGTTTTGCGGATAAAGTGGTGGGCAATCAGTTCGCCCACGACCCGCTCCGCTTCATGATCTTCGTTATTGGCGGTGATGATTTTAAGCTCTTCGCCATATCCCAGCTCGGAATACAGTCGCTTTTCGAACACGTGCGGGTTGTTGGCGATAAGAATATTGGCAGCCTTGAGAATACGCCCGGACGAGCGGTAATTCTGCTCTAGCTTGACAACCTGCAATTGCGGAAAGTCCTGCTGCAACAGCGACAAGTTTTGCGGGCGAGCACCGCGCCAGGAGTAAATCGACTGGTCGTCGTCACCCACCACGGTAAAGCGCGCCCGACTGCCTACCAGCAACTTCACCAGTTCGTACTGGCTGGTGTTGGTATCCTGATATTCATCCACCAGCAAATAACGCAGGCGGTTCTGCCAGCGTTCACGCACCTCTTCATTGCGTTTAAGCAGTAACGTCGGCAGCAGGATCAGGTCATCAAAATCCAACACGTTGCAGGCCCGCAGATGATCGTCATACAGCCGGTAGCAATGCGCAAACAACCGGTCCCGCTCTGAGCGCGCCAGTGCCGCTGCCTGTGCGGGGTCAATCAGGTCGTTTTTCCAGTTGGACAAGGCAGACACGAGCTGTTGCAGTAAGTCTTTGTCGTTTTGCAGCCACAACTCCGTCAGCTCTTTTAACAGCGCCAGCTGATCCTGATCGTCAAACAGCGAGAAGTTAGACTTCATGCCCAACGCCGCGTACTCACGCTTGATGATCTCAAGCCCCAACGTATGGAAGGTCGCAATCAGCAAACCACGGGTTTCCTTACGCCCCAGTGTTTGCGCCACACGCTCTTTCATCTCCCGAGCCGCTTTATTGGTGAAGGTCACCGCCGCAATATGGCGCGCCTGATAGCCGCAACCCCGGATAAGATGGGCGATTTTTTGGGTAATCACTCGCGTTTTGCCGGATCCCGCCCCGGCCAGGACCAGACAGGGACCGGTCACAAATTCAACGGCGTGTTGTTGGCTGGGATTCATGCGCATGATGTTTCGAGCTCGACGTTCAAACGGAAGGGGATTGTAACAGAACAGGATTGTAGCAAAAGTCCGGACCGGCGCGAGGCCTCCTTCCCCAAACAGGAACACGCGCCGCATTTCCTTTCGTCACAAGGGGGTGCTAGGCTGTGGCTGGTAACATCGGCTTTCCCTTTGCTCAAGGAGCGTACTATGGCAAATACCGCGGCAGCACTGCACATTCTGGTGGATACCGAACAACAGGCCACCGACATTCTGGCTCAACTCGAGAAGGGAGCAGACTTTCAGCAGTTAGCAAAAAAACACTCGACCTGCCCGTCAAAGCGTAACGGCGGCGATTTAGGCGAATTCCGTAAAGGCGACATGGTTCCGGACTTCGACAAGGCGGTGTTTTCCTGCGAGCTGCTCAAACCCTTCGGCCCGGTCAAAACCCAGTTCGGCTACCACATTATCAAGGTGTTGTACCGTAACTAACGGGAGTAGAGGCGGCGATATTCGTTTTTAGGCTGTTAACACCCCTCTTACATTACAGGTGAGTGCTTTCTGGCATTAAAACTGTGCTGAGGTGGGCGACTTCGCCGGATGAGCGGCATGGATGCCGCGAAAGCCTGTGCCGTGCTGGGAGCACGTCACAGGCGGTCCGAACAGCGAAGGCGAACGCCGAAGGGACCGCGGTAGCGGCGCACCATTTTGCAACGCAAAATGGAACAGCGCTTGCGCTGGCCCGCAAGGGTGAACCCGTCAGGGTTCATAGTTTAGCCATTAGCCAGAGGTCAAGGAGAGGCGGCGTTGAGCCTCTCCTTGTCGTGCGTGCGATGATGCGGCAAAAGAATAACCGATGTTATCAAGCACGAAACCTTCCACAGTTCCGACATAAATCACCGATAACAACCTCCGGTGTCATTAACCTATAGTCATCAGGCTGGCGTTGCCGCCTGCGGCAGCGGTGTTGATACTGAGCGAGCGCTCGATCAGCAACCGTTCCAGCACAATGTCCGTTTCTCCACGGGACAACCCCTGCACACCAACAATCGCCCCATCGCGTTGCGCTAACTGCTCGCTAAACTGACGCAACTGGTCGGCATCTCCGTGGAAAATCACCGCGTCAAACCGGCTACCGTCCGTTATGCCATCACGGCAAAATGCCAGCCGTGCCTGTACCGGTTCAGGCAGGTGTCGATACAGCGCCTGTCGCTCCGGCGTTTCACGCCATAACGCCCGGCTGCCCACCGCCAGCACCGCCGCTAATTGCGCCAGCGCGTCATCGTCATTATCCGCCACACACAGCACCTGCTCTCGCGGCAACAACGTATAGGTATTACGCTCGCCGGTCGGGCCGGGTAACACCCGAATGGTGCCACTCTGTGTCAGCCCGGCATAACGCTGGCAGCAGGACACCAGCGCGTTACGCTGCGTTTGCCGCGCCCAGGTTTCGAGCGCCTGTAATCCAACCAGCAGTGCCTGACGTGCGGTGAAATCGGCCGGGCGCTCGTTGTCCTGATGGGTAAACACCTGTGTCGCGGCATCATCCGGGCGATGCGACAGCAACCGGTGCAGATAAAGCGGCCCACCCGCTTTAGGTCCGGTACCGGATAATCCCTCGCCGCCAAACGGCTGTACACCCACCACCGCACCAACCATATTGCGGTTCACATACAGATTGCCCACCTTCGCCAGCCCCGTCACCCGCGCGATGGTTTCATCGATACGGGTATGCAGACCCAGCGTGAGGCCGTAACCGGCCGCGTTGATGTGCCGAATCAGTGTCTCCAGTTGATGACGGGAATAGCGCACAACATGCAGCACCGGCCCGAACACTTCCTGTTGCAACTCCTCCACACTGTCCAGCTCAATCAGCGTCGGGGCAATGAAATGCCCGTGTCCCCATTCCGCCTCATCCCGGCTATTCGGCCGGGCAGCCTGAAACACTGGTCGCCCTTTGGCCCTCATCGTATGAATATGGTGACCAATCCGCTGCTTCGCATCGCCATCGATCAGTGGCCCGACATCGGTGGAAAACCGCTCCGGATTCCCCATTCGGTACTCCGCCATCGCCCCGCGTAGCATCGTCAGCGTTTTCTCCGCCACGTCTTCCTGCACACACAGCAGTCGCAACGCCGAACAACGTTGACCGGCGCTATCAAAGGCCGATGTCATCACATCCGCAACCACCTGTTCGGTCAGCGCCGACGAATCAACAATCATCGCGTTGATACCGCCGGTTTCAGCGATGAGCGGCGTGGTACGCCCTTGCGGGTCGAGCCGTCCGGCCAGCACACGTTGCAACTGAGTAGCGACAGCAGTAGAACCGGTAAACATGACCCCGCGCACCCGCTCGTCGCGCACCAGTGCGGCCCCCACTGTTTCGCCATTCCCCGGCAACAATTGCAGCGCCCCGACCGGCACCCCAGCCTCATGCAGTATCTGCACCGCCTGTGCCGCAATCAGCGGTGTCTGCTCCGCCGGTTTAGCCAGTACGCTGTTACCCGCCGCCAGCGCCGCTGCCACCTGTCCGGTAAAAATAGCGAGCGGAAAATTCCACGGGCTGATGCACACCACCGGCCCCAGTGGGCGGTAATCATGATTGTTGAATGTCTCACGCACCAATGCGGCGTAATAACGCAAGAAATCCACGGCTTCGCGGACTTCCGCCACCGCATTCGCCAGCGTTTTGCCTGCCTCCCGTACCAGCAATCCCAGCAGCTGTTGTTGCTGGTTTTCCAGCAGGTCGGCCGCCCGCGACAAGATAGCCGCTCGTTCGGTGGCGGGCGTAGCGAACCAGATATCGCCGGCGCTGGCCGCCTGTTCCAGCGCCAGCATGACCTCCTGGGGCTGCGCCTCACGCACGTAGCCCACCACATCACGCGGTTCAGCCGGGTTAACGACCGCTCTGGCCTCACCGCCGACATCGCCGTCGACAGCCAACACCGGCTGCGCCTGCCAGGGTCTGGCAGCACTGCTTAACAGCGCGCTGGATAGCGACGCCAGCCGATGCTCGCTGGATAAATCCAGCCCGCTGGCATTACGTCGCCCATTACCATATAGCGCACGCGGCAACGGAATACGCGGATGCGGCAGCCCAACCTGCCCATCCCGCACCGCCAGAACTTCCGCTTCCCTGACCGGGTCAGCTACCAGTGTTTCCAGTGCCACTGACGGGTCGGCAATCCGGTTAACAAACGAGGTATTGGCACCATTTTCCAGCAAACGGCGCACCAGATAGGCCAGCAGGGTTTCATGGGTGCCAACCGGGGCGTAAATCCGACATGGGCGATTCAGTTTTCCGTCCGCCACCTTACCCACCACCTGCTCATACAACGGTTCTCCCATGCCGTGCAAGCACTGGAATTCATATTGGCCGGGGTAGTAATTGTTGCCTGCCAGATGGTAGATGGCGCTGAGCGTATGGGCGTTGTGGGTGGCAAACTGCGGGTAAATCAGGTTCGGCACCGCCAACAGACGACGGGCACACGCCAGATAGGAGATATCGGTGTACAGCTTGCGGGTATAGACCGGGTAGCCTTCCAGCCCATCCACCTGAGCGCGCTTGACTTCGCTATCCCAGTAAGCGCCTTTCACCAGCCGCACCATCAGTCGTCGCTGGCTACGACGCGCCAGGTCGATAATCGCATCAATCACAAAGGGACAGCGCTTCTGGTAAGCCTGAATCACGAAACCGATGCCGTTCCACCCCGCCAGTTGAGGTTCAAAACACAACCGTTCGAGCAGGTCGAGAGACAGTTCCAGCCTGTCCGCTTCTTCGGCATCAATGTTAATGCCGATATCGTAGTGCCGGGCCAACAGCGTTAACGACAGCAGGCGCGGGTACAACTCGTCCATCACGCGCTCGTACTGTGCCCGGCTATAGCGCGGGTGCAACGCCGAAAGTTTGATGGAAATCCCCGGCCCTTCGTAAATACCACGCCCGCAGGCGGCTTTACCAATGGCGTGAATAGCCTGCTGATAGGATGCCTGATACGCCGTGGCGTCATCACCGGTCATCGCCGCTTCGCCCAGCATGTCATAGGAATAGCGGAAACCTCGCGCCTCCAGCTTGCGGGCATTCGCCAGCGCTTCGGCGATGGTTTCCCCGGTGACGAACTGCTCGCCCATCAACCGCATCGCCATGTCCACGCCTTTACGCACCAGCGGCTCACCACTTTTGGCGATGATACGGTTCAACGCACCGGAGAGATGAGATTCATTGTGGGTCGATACCAGTTTGCCGGTCACCAGTAGCCCCCAGGCCGCGGCATTGACGAACAGCGAGGTACTACGCCCAACGTGTGACTGCCAGTTACCGGTACTGATTTTGTCGCGAATCAGTGCGTCCCGAGTCGGTTTATCCGGAATACGCAACAGCGCCTCCGCCAGACACATCAACGCCACGCCTTCCTGCGATGACAGCGAAAATTCCTGCAACAGGCTCTGTACCATACCCGCCCGGCCGCCGCTGTTTTTCTGCTGGCGTAACGTCGCCGCCAGACGGGCCGCCAGCGTGCTGGCAGCGTGCGACAGCGCCTCTGGCATACGCGCTTGTTCCAGCAACATCGGTATCATCTCTGTTTCCGGCCGACGGTACGCCGCCGTGATCGCGGAACGTAGTACCGACTGCGGCAACACCTGCTCGGCGAAGTCCAAAAACGGCTGGTGGGTTTCTTCTTGTGGCGATTGCGGCATAATCTCTGCCGCCTCACTCGGGTCTTGCCCGACCGGCTGAGGAATTTCAGGCGTGTCGGCACCACTTTCAAGGCGTTCGAGATAGCTGAAAATGGCCTGTTTAATCAGCCAGTGCGGCGTGCGATCAATGCGCTGCGCCGCGGCTTTAAGACGCTCACGCGTGGCCTCATCGAGCTTGACGCCCATAGTCGTGGTGCCCATATCCGCTCCTGTTGTGCGCCCTCAATACATCGAGTTGCAGAACAAAACGCGCGCGTTGGCCCCAAAGGCGAGGAAGAAAGCCAACGTACCTGCAACCGAACGTATGACGGGTATAAGAAAGTGATGTTGGAAAGCAAAGCTACTATCCGGCATGTTGCAACTTTGTGCAACCTTGTTAATAA
Organism: Dickeya zeae NCPPB 2538; assembly: GCF_000406165.1. Lineage (NCBI taxonomy): Bacteria > Pseudomonadati > Pseudomonadota > Gammaproteobacteria > Enterobacterales > Pectobacteriaceae > Dickeya > Dickeya zeae. The sequence goes on from NZ_CM001977.1 coordinate 4,207,398, forward strand.
ACTACGCTTTTCACCCTATTGCCGCCCATTCTTCTGAATGATCGCAGGCTGTATTGGGAATGCCAGCCACGTTGGCATGTCGCTTTAGCCAGCCATCAGTTGAAAGGTGCAACCTGTAGCAACTATTATCGCGAATCCGTTCCGGCAAGCCGGACAGTGCCCGACCTACCGGAGCGCAGGACTGACGGTTCGCATCACAATGGAGAAACTAATGACGACGATGAGCACACCATTGCTGGTGACCTTTCTGGTGTACATCTTCGGGATGGTGTTGATCGGCCTGATGGCCTATCGCGCCACCCACAATTTTGGCGACTATATTCTGGGTGGACGTCGTATGGGGAGTGTGGTCACGGCGTTATCTGCCGGGGCCTCCGACATGAGCGGCTGGCTGCTGATGGGGTTGCCGGGGGCCGTCTTTTTGTCAGGTATCTCGGAAAGCTGGATAGCGATTGGCCTGACCATCGGTGCTTACCTGAACTGGACCTGGGTCGCCGGACGCCTGCGGGTACATACCGAGGTTAACCATAACGCGCTGACGCTGCCGGATTACTTCAGCCACCGCTTTGAAGATAAAAGCAAACTGCTGCGGGTCATTTCCGCGCTGGTGATCCTGGTGTTTTTCACCATTTATTGCGCTTCCGGCATTGTGGCAGGTGCCCGTCTGTTCGAAAGTACCTTCGGCATGAGCTACGACACCGCGTTGTGGGCCGGTGCGGCGGCGACCATTGCCTATACCTTTATCGGCGGCTATCTGGCCGTTAGCTGGACTGACACCGTGCAGGCCAGCCTGATGATTTTCGCGCTGATCCTGACGCCGGTAATCGTCATTCTGTCGGTTGGCGGTATCTCCCCCTCACTGGCGGTCATTGAAAGCAAAAACCCGGCGAATCTGGACATGTTCAAGGGGTTGAACACCGTCGCGATTCTGTCGTTGCTGGGGTGGGGGCTGGGGTATTTCGGCCAGCCACATATTCTGGCGCGCTTTATGGCCGCCGATTCACACCACACTATCCGCAATGCCCGTCGTATCAGTATGACCTGGATGGTGCTCTGTCTGGCCGGTGCCGTCACCGTCGGGTTCTTCGGTATTGCCTACTTCACGGGTAACCCTGATCAGGCGGGCAACGTTGCTCAAAACGGTGAGCGCGTCTTCATCGAACTGGCGCGTCTGCTGTTTAACCCGTGGATTGCTGGCATATTGCTGTCCGCGATTCTGGCGGCGGTGATGAGTACGCTCAGTTGCCAGTTGCTGGTGTGCTCCAGCTCCATCACCGAAGATTTGTACAAGCCGTTTTTGCGTAAAAACGCCAGTCAGAGAGAATTGGTGTGGGTCGGTCGTGCCATGGTGCTGCTGGTCTCGGTCATCGCGATTGCACTGGCGGTGAACCCGGAAAACCGCGTGCTGGGGTTGGTCAGCTACGCCTGGGCCGGTTTCGGCGCGGCCTTCGGTCCTGTCATTCTGATTTCCCTGCTGTGGCCGCGCATGACTCGCAATGGTGCGCTGGCAGGCATGCTGGTCGGTGCCGTGACCGTGATCGTCTGGAAACAGTACGGCTGGCTGAATCTGTATGAAATCATCCCCGGTTTTCTGCTGTCCAGTGCGGCGATTATGGTTGTGAGCCTGCTGGGCAGGGCACCTTCTTCTGTCGTCACCGAGCGCTTCCAAAAGGCCGAACAGGTATTTAAGTCTGCACCGGCGGACGCCTGACCTTAAGATAACGATACGGCCCAGCGCATCGGGCCGTATTACGGGTGGGTCACGGTAATGCGGGTTTTTAGTGTGTCATAGCCGTCATGAAGACGAACACGGTTATCCAACCGGTACACATCGCCAGTCAGGTTAATCACCAGTACACCATCCTGCATACGGATATCGGCGTCACGGCTATTGGTCTTCAGGACCTCTTTGGCCTCCCCACCATTCACGCTGACGGTATACCGATAGACATCCCCTGCCATGGCACCACCGCTCCCCAGCTCCAGCAAATTCACCGTCACGTTGTTTTCAAGCCGGTATTGCCGTATCAACGTGTAATCGTCGCCTGCCCCATAGAGAAAGGCCACCAGCATCACGGCCACGCCGACCACAGCAATACCGACTCCCCTTGAGGATAAAGAGAACGTCTTCGCCATTTTTATGTCCTGCATCGCTCATCCCTGCCCTACGTTGTGAATTGAGTGCAAAAAAAAAACGGGGCGCAATCTGCGCCCCGCTCTCAGGAGGAAAGGTCCCGATGACCTTAGCCAGCGACCGCAATACGTTTCATATCGGTCATGTAGCCACGCAGTTTCTTACCCACAACCTCGATCGGGTGGTGGCGGATAGCTTCGTTCACGTCACGCAGTTGCGCGTTGTCCACGCTGGTCGCTGCGACCGGTTTGCCCAGATCGCCCGGCTGCAGGCTGTCCATGAATGCGCCTTTCAGCAACGGCACCGCCGCATTAGCAAACAGGTAGTTACCGTACTCAGCGGTATCGGAAATCACCACGTTCATTTCATACAGACGCTTACGGGCGATGGTGTTGGCAATCAACGGCAGTTCGTGCAGTGATTCGTAGTAAGCAGATTCTTCGATGATACCCGAGCTGACCATGGTTTCGAATGCCAGTTCTACACCCGCTTTTACCATCGCGATCATCAACACGCCGTTGTCGAAGTATTCCTGCTCTGCGATTTTACCTTCAAACTGCGGTGCGTTTTCAAACGCCGTTTTACCGGTTTCTTCACGCCAGGTCAGCAGTTTCACATCGTCGTTAGCCCAGTCAGCCATCATGCCGCTGGAGAATGCGCCGGAGATGATGTCGTCCATGTGTTTCTGGAACAACGGCGCCATAATGCCTTTCAACTGCTCAGACAGCGCGAACGCACGCAGCTTGGCCGGGTTGGACAGACGATCCATCATCAGGGTAATACCGCCCTGCTTCAGCGCTTCGGTGATGGTTTCCCAACCGAACTGGATCAGTTTTTCCGCGTAAGCCGGGTCAACGCCGTCAGCAACCAGCTTGTCGAAGCTCAGCAGAGAACCCGCCTGCAACATGCCGCACAGAATCGTCTGCTCGCCCATCAGGTCAGATTTAACTTCCGCTACGAAAGACGACTCCAGCACGCCCGCACGGTGACCGCCGGTCGCAGCCGCCCACGCCTTGGCGATCGCCATGCCTTCGCCTTTCGGGTCATTTTCCGGGTGAACGGCGATAAGCGTCGGCACACCGAAACCACGTTTGTACTCTTCGCGTACTTCGGTACCCGGGCACTTCGGTGCCACCATCACCACGGTCAGGTCTTTACGAACCTGCTCGCCCACTTCAACGATGTTGAAACCGTGGGAATAACCCAGCGCAGCACCTTGTTTCATCAACGGCTGTACCGCTTGTACCACAGCAGAATGCTGTTTGTCCGGCGTCAGGTTAACCACCAGGTCCGCCTGCGGGATCAGTTCTTCATAGGTGCCGACTTTAAAGCCGTTTTCGGTCGCTTTGCGCCATGAAGCACGTTTTTCAGCGATGGCTTCAGCACGCAGTGCATAGGCGATATCCAGACCGGAATCGCGCATGTTCAACCCTTGGTTCAGCCCCTGCGCGCCACACCCCACGATGACCACTTTCTTGCCTTTCAGGTAGCTGGCTTCATCCGCGAATTCGTCACGGCCCATGAAACGGCATTTGCCTAATTGCGCCAGCTGCTGACGCAGGTTCAGTGTATTGAAGTAATTGGCCATGAGGCGTGCTCCATTTGATATTGTGTTTGCTTTATGTGCGGGACAGCGATAACTACCGCCATCAGAATGTCATTATCATATGACAGGAAATACATTGCTTAAATTGATATATTAACAACGTCATATTGCAAGATTTGCAACACTAAAACGAGACACAGCGCGCATGGACTTACGGGACCTGAAACTCTTTTTGCACCTGGTGGAAAGCCGCCACTTCGGCCGCACCGCCAAGGCGATGCATATCAGCCCCTCCACGCTGTCGCGCCAGATTCAGCGACTGGAAGAGGACATTGGTCAGGCGCTGTTTCTGCGCGATAACCGCACCGTGCGCCTGACCGATGCCGGTGAACACCTGAAAACCTTCGCCCAGCAAACCCTGTTGCAATACCAGCAACTGCGCCTGATTTTACAACAGCAAGGCCAGTCGCTCAGCGGTGAGCTACGGCTGTTTTGCTCCGTCACCGCTGCGTATAGCCACTTGCCGCCAATCCTCGACCGTTTCCGGGCCAGGCACCCATTGGTGGAAATCAAACTGACCACGGGGGATGCCGCTGACGCGCTGGATAAAGTGCACTCCAACGAAGCGGACCTCGGTATTGCCGGCCGGCCAGAAACGCTGCCAGCCAGTGTGGATTTCATGCCCATCGGCAAGGTGCCGCTGGTATTGATCATTCCAGCGTTACCGTGCCCGGTGCAAACACAGGCGTTGCAGCCACACCCGGACTGGTCGCAAATCCCGTTTATCCTGCCAGAGCACGGCCCGGTGAGGAAAAGAATCGATGTCTGGTTCCGTCGTCAACACATTACCAATCCACCTATTTATGCGACCGTCTCCGGCCATGAAGCGATGGTGTCGATGGTGGCTCTAGGCTGTGGTATCGCCTTGATCCCTGATGTGGTACTTGAAAACAGCCCGGAACCGGTGCGTAATCGGGTATCCGTATTAGAAGCACAAGCGATGGAACCATTCGAACTGGGTGTCTGCGTACAGAGAACACATCTTGGCACCCCGTTGATTGCCGCATTTTGGGAAACCTTACAGGAAAAATAATGAAACGATTGCTCGCTACATGGCTGCTGCCTCTGGCTGTGGGGTGCGTTGCGCTGCCGTCGCTGGCCGCCAGCTTTCCCTGCCAACAGGCCAGTTCGGCGCAGGAGAAGTTGATTTGCCAGACGCCTGCGCTCAGTCAGTTGGACGACGAACTGGCGAAAGAGTGGCAGAAATCGCGCGCATTTCTCACCGGTAACGCGGAGCGTGTCGCACAGGATAAAATCCTGACGCAGTTCCAGCGCAGTTGGCTGTCCAGCCGGAATACCTGTCGGGATGAAGAGTGCCTGCGTCAGAGCTACCAACAGCAACTTAGTCGCCTGCGCTACCTCAACGACGTCACGCTGCACACCCTGCCGGACCCGATCGCCCGGCCGCGCCACAACAGCTGCTTTGAAGGCGACTACAGCTACGAGTATTACCTGCAACTCCCGGCGCAGGAGTACGACGAGCTGAGCGATTACTTCAAAGAGATGTATGACCAGAAAGCGCCATACCATCTGGTCAACGTCACGCTGAATACCGAAGACGGTGATATTACCGGCAATGGCTCGGTGGCCTTTCGCTATGCAACCAAACTCGATGACATCACGCTCAGCGCCCGCCAGATGACCGATACTCAGGCCATAGGCCAGACGGAAAGCAGCTTCGGCGGACAGAAAAAACTGCTGTTGACCTGCGTGGATAACCGGCAGTTGCAAATCACCGTGTTTGACGCCGCCGGTGAAAGCTACCTGTTTGATTATTTGATGGGCCGGGGGAAATAACCCTCAGCGGCTAAACCACTTCTCATCCAAAAAGGCGGGGCTGACCTTTTCAGGCTCCGCCGCTTTCTTCATCGCCTCAATTTTCATCAGGTAATGGTACAGCGGCTCCAGCCGGGTAAAGCCTTTCGCCAGCAGCGGCACCAGTTCACCACTAAACAACGGTTCCTGATCCTGGCGAGTGGTCATCACCGCAAACGATTTACGATTGTACCAGTGTGCCAGTTCTGCGGGCTGTTCCTTAACCAACGGTCGTTTATAACTCTCCCCCACCAGCTCAAACTCGCGCCCCAGACACGCCGCCACCTCCAGAAAACCCTGCGGATTATCACGCAGCGTTTGCCGAAACAGCTCCATCGTGGTGCGGCTGGCGCTGTAATACCCCAGTCCGTAACTCCAGTCGGTCGGTGTTAGCTCGAAAAAATAGACCGGCGCATCCGTCCAATCTTTATGGGTGCGTTTAAAGGTGAACCACATCTTGTCACGATAGCGCGATTTATCATGGGAAAAGCGGGTGTCGCGATGAATGCGGGATAACGTTTTGCCTACCGCCGGTTTGGTTTCGAAATGATCGTCAATCTGCAACATAGGGATCGACAGCGAGTCTACCAGCGCGCGAAACAGCGTCAGCAACTGATCGTTATACTCCTGCCTGTGTTCTTCAAACCATTCTTTGCTGTCCTGCTGGCGTACCTGCTGCAAAAACGTCAGCGTCTGCGGTGAGAAGCCGTTGAATCCCGTAGCCATGATGTGATGTCCCTGACAGATAGAGGGTCAAGCCTACCGCAACAGGTCATAAAATAAAATGCGCCCGGCGGCATAACACCGTCGGGCGCATGACATCAGGCTAACCGGTGTTAACCTTGCAGGAAGAAACGAAACGCCGGGTTCTGCGTTTCATCATGGCACTCATACCCCAGTGCCTGCAGATGTTGTTCGAATGCCGGGTCGTGTTCCGTGCGTTCAAACGCTGCCAGCACCCGACCAAAATCGGTGCCGTGGCTGCGGTAATGGAACAGCGAGATATTCCAGTGCGTACCCAGCGTATTGAGGAACTTCAGCAACGCCCCTGGTGACTCCGGGAATTCGAAGCTGTACAACCGCTCCTTCAAGGGTTTGGATGGCCTGCCACCGACCATATAACGCACATGCAGCTTCGCCATCTCGTCGTCAGACAGATCCACCACCTGATACCCACCCGCCTGCAATTCCGTCAGAATTTCATGACGTTCCGCATTGCCGCGCGTCAGCCGTACACCGACAAAAATACAGGCGTTGTCGGCATCCGCGTAACGGTAGTTGAACTCGGTGACAGAGCGCCCGCCAAGCAACTGACAGAACTTCAGGAAGCTGCCTTTCTGTTCCGGAATCGTCACCGCCATCAACGCTTCACGCTGTTCACCCAGCTCACAACGCTCGGAAACGTAACGCAACCCGTGAAAGTTGACGTTAGCGCCGGACAGAATGTGCGCCAGCCGTTCGCCCTGGATGTTGTGCTGCTGGATGTATTTTTTCATCCCGGCCAGCGCCAGCGCTCCAGACGGCTCGGCAATCGCCCGCACATCCTCGAACAAGTCTTTGACCGCCGCGCAGATGGCGTCGCTGTCGACGGTAATTACATCGTCCAGATACTCCCGGCACAAGCGGAAGGTTTCGTTACCGATGCGTTTTACCGCCACCCCTTCGGCGAACAGCCCGACACGCGGCAAATCCACCGGCTGACCGGCATCCAACGCCGCCCGCAGGCAGGCGGAATCTTCTGCTTCAACGCCGATGACCTGGATCTGCGGCATCAACTGTTTGATCAATACCGCCACCCCTGCCGCCAGACCACCACCACCGACCGGCACGAAAACGCGATCGAGATGGGCATCCTGCTGCAACAGCTCCATCGCCAGCGTTCCCTGCCCGGCAATCACCGCCGGGTGGTCAAACGGCGGCACAAAGGTCATGTGCTGCTGTTGCGACAGTTCAATGGCTTTGGCTTTGGCCTCATCAAAGTTGGCACCATGCAATAACACCTCGCCGCCAAAATCGCGCACCGCATCGACTTTGATGTCCGCGGTGGCGACCGGCATTACGATCAATGCCCGAATACCGAGGCGACTGGCGGACAGCGCCACACCTTGCGCATGGTTACCGGCCGACGCCGTCACCACACCGTGCGACTTCTGCTCGTCAGTCAGACCTGCCATCATGGCGTACGCACCGCGCAGCTTGAAGCTATGCACCGGCTGGCGATCCTCGCGCTTGACCAGAATGACATTACCCAGCCGCGAGGAGAGTTTATCCATCCGTTCCAGCGGCGTAACTTGCGCCACTTCGTACACCGGTGCACGCAATACCGCGCGCAGATACTCTGCTCCGCCGGGCTCGGCAGGTAGAGGGAGTGATACTGCCATGGCGTTTAGCCCCCCAGCTTGCTTTTGTCCCGCACCGCGCCTTTATCCGCACTGGTCGCCAGGCTGGCGTAAGCGCGCAGCGCAAAGGAAACCTGCCGGTCACGGTTTTTCGGCGTCCAGGCAGCATCACCACGAGCCAATTCCTGCTCACGACGGCGGGCCAGTTCGTCATCGCTGACTTCCAGCGCGATACCGCGTTTGGGAATATCGATAGCAATCATGTCACCATCCTGCACCAGACCGATAGTGCCGCCACTGGCCGCTTCCGGCGACGCGTGGCCGATCGACAAACCGGAAGTACCGCCGGAGAAGCGGCCATCGGTGATCAACGCACAGGCCTTACCCAGCCCCATTGATTTCAGGAAGCTGGTCGGATAGAGCATTTCCTGCATGCCAGGACCGCCTTTCGGACCTTCGTAGCGAATCACCACCACGTCGCCTGCCTGAACCTGACCACCCAGAATCGCTTCCACGGCATCATCCTGGCTTTCATATACCTTGGCCGGGCCGCGGAATACCAAGCTGCCTTCGTCTACACCAGCCGTTTTCACGATACAGCCGTCTTGCGCCAGATTGCCGTACAACACCGCCAGGCCACCATCCTGACTGTACGCATGTTCGCGAGAACGAATACAGCCCTCTTGACGGTCGGTATCCAGCGAATCCCAACGGCAATCCTGCGAGAACGCCTGCGTGGTACGAATGCCAGCCGGACCGGCGGCAAACATCTTTTTCACCGCCTCATCCTGCGTGAGCATCACGTCATAGGCAGACAGGGTTTCCGGCAGGGTCAGACCCAATACGTTCTTCACGTTTTTATTCAGCAACCCGGCGCGATCCAGCTCGCCCAGAATACCAATCACGCCGCCAGCGCGGTGCACATCTTCCATGTGGTATTTCTGGGTGCTCGGTGCCACCTTGCACAGCTGCGGCACCTTGCGCGACAGGCGGTCGATGTCGTCCATGGTGAAATCCACTTCGCCTTCCTGCGCTGCCGCCAACAGGTGCAGTACCGTATTGGTAGAACCGCCCATCGCGATATCCAGCGTCATGGCGTTTTCAAACGCCGCTTTAGAGGCAATGCTACGCGGCAGCACGCTGGCGTCATCCTGCTCGTAATACTGTTTCGCCAGACCAACGATGCGCTTACCAGCATTGATAAACAGATCTTTGCGATCGGCATGAGTGGCCAGCAGTGAGCCGTTACCCGGCTGGGACAGCCCCAGCGCTTCGGTCAGGCAGTTCATCGAGTTGGCGGTGAACATACCGGAACAGGAGCCACAGGTTGGGCACGCGGAACGTTCAATCTGAGCACTGTCTTCATCGCTGACTTTCGGGTTCGCCCCTTGAATCATGGCATCGATCAGATCCAGCTTGATGATTTTGTCAGACAGTTTGGTTTTCCCGGCTTCCATCGGGCCGCCGGAAACGAAAATCACCGGAATGTTCAGGCGCAGCGACGCCATCAGCATCCCTGGGGTGATTTTGTCGCAGTTAGAGATACAGACCATGGCATCCGCACAGTGCGCGTTAACCATGTACTCCACCGAGTCAGCGATTAACTCGCGGGACGGCAGAGAATAGAGCATACCGCCATGCCCCATCGCGATACCGTCATCGACCGCGATGGTGTTGAATTCTTTGGCAACGCCACCGGCCGCTTCAATTTGCTCGGCGACCAGTTTGCCCAGATCACGCAAATGAACGTGTCCGGGGACGAATTGGGTGAACGAGTTCACTACCGCGATGATAGGCTTGCCGAAATCGGCATCGGTCATCCCTGTCGCGCGCCACAGGGCTCTCGCTCCAGCCATGTTACGACCATGCGTGGTGGTGGCTGAACGGTACTTAGGCATACTCTGATTACTCCAGTTTAAGCGGATAGCCGGTGGCATACGGCCACCGGAAAAAAGTCAGTCATTGTTCGATTAACGGTTTACCGGATCCAACCAGCCCCATTTGTCCTGGGTCTCGCCGGTAAACAGGCCAAAAAACGCCTGTTGCAGTTGTTTGGTGACAGGGCCGCACTTACCAATACCGACCTGGATACCGTCCACGCTGCGAACCGGGGTGATTTCCGCCGCGGTGCCGGACATAAAGACTTCATCGGCCAGATACAGCGACTCACGGGACAATACCTGCTCGCGGACTTCAAACCCTTTGTCCTTCGCCAGCTTGATAATGGCATCGCGGGTAATACCCGGCAGCGCCGCAGAGGTGAACGGCGGGGTGAAAATCACACCGTCTTTCACTTCAAACAGGTTTTCACCGGCACCTTCAGACACGTAGCCATTCACATCCAGCGCGATCCCTTCCTGATAGCCATGCCGACGCGCCTCGCTGCCCACCAACAGGGAAGACAGGTAATTACCACCCGCTTTGGCAGCGGTCGGAATGGTATTGGCCGCGACACGGTTCCAGGACGACACCATCGCGTCGATACCCTGATCCAACGCTTCTTCACCCAGATACGCACCCCATGGGAACGCAGCAATAATCACATCGGTATTGTAGCCTGCTGGCGGATTGACCCCCATGCCCACATCGCCAACAAACACCAACGGACGAATATAAGCGCTGGTCAGGTTATTACGACGCAGTGTTTCACGGCAGGCTTCCATCAGCTCATCAATGCTGCAGGAGAGCGGCATACGATAAATTTTGGCGGAGTCATGCAAACGCTGCATGTGTTCGCGGTGACGAAACACCACCGGACCTTTATGGGAATTGTAGCAACGCACCCCTTCAAACACTGACGTACCGTAGTGCAAAGCGTGGGACATCACGTGAACTTTGGCATCCGCCCAGGGAACCATCTCGCCATTGAACCAGATATAGTCTGCTTTCTTCGTCATTATTGCTTTCCTTACCAATGCCATCAGGCACGTATTTGTTGTGATGTGAGCGGCTGGATCTCCACACAGGCGATGTCCAGCAGTTTGCTTAATTGGGTTGACAATAAATCCACTGACCGGTGGCTGGCAACGGTCATGTCTATCTGCACGTGATCGTCATTGTGCCCCTGCGTCATGTTCATGGCGCACACCTGGAAACCACGGTGACGGGTCACACGTAATACGCGCTCCAGAACTTCCGGGCGATAGCGAGCCTGAATGGAAAGCTGATGATGTGTCATGGGAAAGTCTCCTGCCATTATTCTGTCTTATCCAACATGGTTTCATTACCGGCACCAGGCGGCACCAGTGGCCAGACATTCTCATTCTCGTCGATGGAAACATGCAGCAGGTAAGGGCCTTCGCTGTTGAGCAGCGCATCCAGGGCAGAGTCAATCTGGTCTTTACGGGTGATATGCTGGCCGGGAATGCCGAAAGCGCTGGCCAGTATCAGAAAATCGGGGTTATCGGAGAGGTTGGTTTCGCTGTAACGCTCGTCAAAAAACAGTTGTTGCCATTGTCGAACCATTCCCAGCCGCTGATTATCCAGCAAGACTATCTTCAACGGCAGGCGTTTTCGTTTGATGGTGCCGAGCTCCTGCACATTCATCATGAAAGAGCCGTCACCGGAAATACAGATAACGGTATTGTCAGGACGTGCCACCTGCGCGCCCACCGCTGCTGGCACCCCAAATCCCATCGTGCCAAGTCCACTTGAGGTGATGAAATTTTCCGGTCGGCTGAAGTGCATATGCTGCGCGGCCCACATTTGATGCTGACCAACATCGGTGGTCACCACTGTTTCAGCCGGCATGCGATCCGCCAGCGTACGCAGTAATGCCGGCGCATAGATAGCCTCGCCAGGATGGTCATAACGCCAGGTATATTCGGCTTTCATCATCGCGGCATGCTGACGCCACTCAGCAATATTCAGCGGCTGCTGCAATGCGGGCAACAGTTGGTTCAGATCACCACGCAGCGCCACGTGCGCTTGTCGCAGCTTGTTCAGTTCAGCCGGGTCGATATCCATGTGGATAACACTGGCATGCGGTGCAAACGCGCTCAGCTTACCGGTCACGCGATCATCAAAGCGGGCACCAACCGCGATCAGCAAATCGCATTCCTGCACCAGCAGGTTAGCCGCTTGCGTACCGTGCATACCGATCATACCAAGATAATAGGGGTAGTCTTTCTCTACTGCCCCCAACCCTTTGAGGGTCACCACTGCTGGAACCTGAGTGGTCTCAATAAAGGTGCGCAATGCCGGAACCGCCTGCGCCATTCCCACACCGCCGCCCACATACAGCACCGGTTTTTTCGCCTGCGCCAGCATCGCTCGCGCCTCTGTCACCTGCTGGATGGAAAACGGCATCACGTCATCCACCGGCATAAAACAGGGCGAAAAATCACCCTGCGCCAGTTGGATATCCTTGGGAATATCAATCAGCACTGGCCCGGGACGCCCGCTACGGGCGACAGCAAAAGCTTCTGCCATGATTTCCGGTAATGACTCGATAGAATCAACCAGAAAGCTATGCTTGGTGCAGGCCAGCGACAGACCGAGCACATCGATTTCCTGAAAAGCGTCCGTTCCGATCAGCGCCGAGCCAACCTGACCGGTAATGGCCACAATAGGGACCGAATCCAGTAGTGCGTCCGCCAGACCCGTGATCAGGTTGGTCGCGCCGGGACCTGATGTCGCGATACACACCCCAACGTTACCAGTGGAGCGGGCATAACCAATCGCGGCCATCGCAGCCCCTTGTTCATGGCGACAGAGCAGGTGTTCCACGCCGCCATCATACAATGCATCGTAGACCGGCATGATCGCGCCACCAGGATAACCGAAAACAGTCTCCACTCCCTGCGCCCGCAACGCTTGTACCACCCACTGCGCACCATTCATAGTTATTTCCCCGACTCTGTCTGAGGAAAACAGGATTTTATGCTACTCGGCATGTTCTGCTCCCTTATTGCCATTATCGGCCCATAAAAAAACCCCCGACCTTTCGGTGCGGGGGTTTTCTTGAATTCGGCCTTGATTTTTAAGCCATTCTTCGTCCAAGTGCTGCCCCGCACGGTGGGATAATAATCACCACCACGCTAATCACGACTAGGCTAATCACTAGGTTGAAGGCTTTCATTTCAGGTTGTTCATTAATCTACTGTCGAACGAATACCTACAGAGTTATCACAGCAAGCCATACCGTGACAACTCTTTTTTCCATTCACTGTGGGCGACAATCGCGCCCTGCATCACAAAACGGCTTATTATTCATACGTTAACCTGCGTCGTGCCCACGCTGTGTTTTTTTGCTGACCAACTGTTATCCGCGAACGCCGCCAGCACCGCAATCACAATCGCGACCACTCCCGCCACGCTCGCCATCGCCAGCCCATAATTATGGTTATGTGATTCGGCAATGCTCGCCTGTAGCGTGGCATTGACTGACGCGATCAGGTTACCGAGCTGGTAGACAAACCCGGGGAGTACCGCCCGTGTGTTACTCGGCACCAACTCGTTCAGGAAAGTTGGGATTACCCCCCAGGCCCCCTGCACCATAAACTGTATTAAAAATGCCCCCAGCCCCAACATCCAGGGGCCATGCGAAAATGCCCACAGCGGGATAACCGGCAACGCCAGCAATGCTGCGGTCATAATCGCCTTTTTCCGACCGATACGCTCCGATAACGTCCCAAAAAAGATGCCGCCGATAATCGAAGCAATATTGTAGCTAATGGCGATCATACTGACGGTTTTCGCATCAAAACCGTGCTGGATTTTCAAAAATGACGGGTACAGGTCCTGTGTGCCATGGCTGAAAAAATTGAACGACGCCATTAATACCACCAGATAGACGCAGAGCTTCCAGTGTGTTTTCAACACCGGCAGCAACGCGGTGCTTTCCTTACGCACCCTTGCAGCCCGCCATACCGGTGATTCTTCCACACAGAAATAGATAAACGGCAACAACAGGATAGGAAGTGCGCCAATGATAAACATGCCACGCCAGCCAACATGGTCAAACAACAGCCCGTAAACGACCGCAGCCAGTAAATAACCAAAAGGGTATCCCGCCTGGAAAATACCGGACATCAGCCCACGCGAACGGTCTGGAATGGTCTCCATCGCCAGTGACGATGCTACCCCCCAAATCCCCCCCCATCGCCACGCCATACAGCACTCTCAACAGCAGAAATACGGTGATATTCGGTGCCGAGGCGGACAACAGCTCAAACAGGGAGAACATCACGATGTTCAGCATTAAAATTGGCTTGCGACCAAATTTTTCCGCCAGCCGCCCCAGTAACAATGCGCCGATAGGCCGAACAGCCAGCGTTAACAGAATAGCCAGCGTCACCTGCTCGATGTTGACCGAAAAAGCGTGAGCCAGTTCGCTAAGCAGAAAAACCAGAATGAAGAAATCAAATGCATCCAGCGCCCAGCTCAAAAAGCTGGCAATCGCGGCATTACGCTGCAGAGGAGTCCAACCAAACATAATTTTATCCTGTCCTGTAGTAGAGACACTCGCATGTCCCAGCAGGCTGAACGGCAGATGATGCCGCAGTCGATGAGGCGATGTAAAAATCGCAGGCAATAATTTAAATAATTGTTAAATACGCCCATCGCGACCATTGGGCAATGCTATAAGCAGTATAAATCTGTTGCGAACCCAGCCACCTTGTAACCCTTTATTAACAACATCCGGAAGCACGCACACAATTTCATGAATTCCGCCTGAGAAAGCAGATTGTTTTCTGACGATGACTCGCATCGTGGCGACATCAACCGTGTGCTAACACGCTCAGACAGGCATGATGCCCACGCCACAGGGAGGAGTAAGTCATGACATTGGCAGTGACCTATACGCGAGCAACCATCGGTATGCAGGCACCGGAAGTCTCAATCGAAGTACATATCAGCAACGGTTTGCCGGCACTCACGCTGGTCGGTTTACCGGAAACAACGGTCAAAGAAGCACGAGACCGGGTACGCAGCGCGCTAATCAACAGCGGTTTTACCTTTCCAGCCAAACGGATCACCGTCAATCTGGCTCCAGCGGATCTGCCGAAAGAAGGGGGACGTTATGACCTTCCTATTGCGCTGGCCATTCTGGCAGCCTCTGAGCAAATTGCTGGCGAGAAACTTACGCAATATGAGTTCCTCGGCGAACTTGGGCTATCGGGCAGCCTGAGGGGCGTTCATGGCGCTATTCCTGCAGCCATGGAGGCGCAAAAGGCAGGGAGGGGATTAATCCTGCCGGAAGACAACAAACTGGAAATGACCCTGATTCCCCACGGGGATACATTACTGGCCAATCACCTGCTGCAAGTTTGTGCTTTTCTGCAAGGGGAAACCGTCTTGCTGCGTGGCAGCGAGATCCCTCACAGCATATCCACCCACTCCTCAGCACCAGACCTGAAAGAAATCATTGGCCAGGAACAAGCGAAACGTGCATTGGAAATCGCGGCAGCAGGCGGACACAATTTGCTATTACTCGGCCCACCGGGAACCGGCAAAACAATGCTGGCCAGCCGCCTGCCCGGTTTACTGCCCGAGCTTAATGACGATGAAGCACTGGAAAGTGCAGCCATCAATAGCCTGATAGATATTCAGCCGGGTCTGTTGCAATGGCGCAAAAGGCCATTCCGCTCGCCTCACCATACCGCATCCATTACGGCGCTGGTTGGCGGAGGGGTGTTACCTAAGCCAGGTGAGATTTCACTGGCACATAATGGCGTACTGTTTCTGGATGAGTTGCCGGAATTTGAACGGCGAGTACTGGATTCACTGCGAGAACCATTAGAATCCGGTAAGATAGTGATTTCTCGTACTCGCGCCAAGGTGTGTTATCCCGCACGCTTTCAGTTAGTCGCCGCCATGAATCCCAGCCCGTCAGGGCACTACCAAGGCATCCATAACCGTATGCCAGCACAACAAATTCTGCGCTATCTCAACAGGCTCTCCGGCCCTTTTCTCGATCGTTTTGATTTATCTATTGAGGTGCCCTTGCTACCACCAGGGATTCTCCGACAGCAGACACGTATCGGGGAAGACAGCGCTACTGTGAGGGCTCGGGTATTTGACGCCAGAAAACGGCAACTGGATCGCGTTGGCAGAATCAACGCACAAATGAAATCGGATGATATCGCCAGTTACTGCCGACTAAACCATGAAGACGCCACCTATCTGGAAGAGGTGATGAGCAAGTTAGGATTATCAGTCAGGGCCTGGCATCGGATCCTAAAAGTTTCACGTACGATTGCGGACCTGGGGGGAGAAGAGCAGATACGTCGCGCTCACTTATCTGAAGCACTCAGTTATCGCTGTATGGACCGTCTGTTGATTCAACTACACAAGAGCCTGGCATGAGCCTGTTCTTGCTTTCACCGGCAACCAGCAGAGATGAAAATGGGGCCAGAGCCCCATTCAGATTAATCATCGCTTTCCGTGTATTCTTCCACCGTGTCCATTTGCGGTTTACCGCCAGACAGCGTATGGAAGCGTTTAGGACGACGAATACGACTGATATACTTCGCCCAGATTTTTTCCAGTTCGGTCTGTGCAGCACGTTCACCACGGCATACTGCGACAAACTGGGTTTCTTCTTCCGTCACCGGATGACGTTTGCCCGAATCAAGTTCGTTAAATGCATGTCCATAGCGTTCCAGCAGTTGAGCTTCCTTAATCGTAAAGTCACCATGCCGGGAAAAACCACGTGGATAGAATTTGTTATCAAAAAAACGACTAGTTGTTGAGAAGCTTTCCGCCATCTTACACGCTCCTAATTCTCATATGGTCGTGCCGTTTATGGCGCGGAGTATTAGATAGGCTTGACTTCCTGTAAAACAAAACATTTAAATCATGACGACAAAATTTTTTGGAGAAAAGCATGGATACCGACTTACTGAAAACCTTTCTGGAAGTCAGCCGGACAAGACACTTCGGTCGGGCAGCTGAATCTTTGTATCTGACACAGTCAGCAGTGAGTTTCCGTATCAGGCAACTGGAAAATCAACTCGGTGCTAATTTGTTCACTCGGCACCGTAACAATATTCGCCTGACACCCGCGGGTGAGCGCTTGCTGCCTTATGCGGAAAACCTGATCGGTACCTGGCAAATCGCTAAAAAGGAAGTCGCTCGCTCTCAGCAACATAGTCAGCTGTCCATCGGCGCGACTGCATCGCTTTGGGAAGCCTTCCTGACGCCCTGGTTAAATGAGCTCTACCAGCAGCGTCCATTGCTACAACTGGAGGCCAGAATTGCACTGCGACAAACGCTAATTAAGCAACTCCATGAACGTCAGCTAGATTTACTGATAACCACCGAATCGCCGAAGATGGACGAGCTTTCCTGCCAGTTATTAGGTAACTTTTCCTTGTCGTTATTTGCTTCAGCCAACAATACACCCACCGAGGAGCGCCCCTATATCAGGCTGGAATGGGGGGCGGATTTCCATCAATATGAAACCCCTTGGCTACCTGGCGATCAGGTGCCGTCACTCACCACATCCTCCGCACATCTGACGCGCCAGTTAATGTCAGCCATTGGCGGGTGCGCATTTTTACCGAGCGAATGGTCCCTGAGTTATCCCGAGCTTCTCGTGATTCCTGAAGCGAATACAATAGTGCGGCCTTGCTACGCTGTCTGGCTTGAAAATGGCGACCAGCAGGAACTGATTAAACAGTTACTGAAAACCCCACTGAACATAGCTTGTTAAAGCAGTATCTGGCGCATGATGCGATCTACCTGAAAGTCCCTGTGGCTTTCGGATGATCGGCTGCTTCGGAATATGAATAATCACCTCACCATGTTGTTATTCGTCACAGACATATGGTCGGTGAGGAATCTGCTGCTATATCCCTTTATATCCCTTCCCTTCTGCCGTTCTGTTCCCACACAAACCTCGGCGCTAGCAGCCTTGTGGAATTACTTAAAGACCAGTCCTGGTTCAATAAATCCAAAGAGCGGTGAGGATGTTCTTATCAACGGAAAAAGTATGGCATGGAAAAATCAGAGATCGACGGACGAAAAAAAACCCTTCACGTTAACGTGAAGGGCTATTTTTGGTTTGGCAGGGGCGGAGAGGCTCGAACTCCCAACACCCGGTTTTGGAGACCGGTGCTCTACCAATTGAACTACGCCCCTAAATAGGGTGGCGGTGCGGACGGGACTCGAACCCGCGACCCCCGGCGTGACAGGCCGGTATTCTAACCGACTGAACTACCGCACCACCGATTTTGTATGTTATCAGAGGAGTCAATCCGATAACCGGTGTCTTGTTTACACCACAATTTGATGCCTGGCAGTTCCCTACTCTCGCATGGGGAGACCCCACACTACCATCGGCGCTACGGCGTTTCACTTCTGAGTTCGGCATGGGGTCAGGTGGGACCACCGCGCTCTCGCCGCCAGGCAAATTCTTTTGACGTCTTTCAACGCCCTAATCCTTCATGTC
>NZ_CM001977.1:4225787-4261953 GCF_000406165.1 Dickeya zeae NCPPB 2538
TGCGGGTCGCATATATTATGCTTTCCCGACAAGAAGTCAAGCGGTATGCGCCTGATTTCTTACTGAAACCGCGCTGGCGTTTCGCCGTTGCCGTGTCAGTGGAGGCGCATTATAGGGAGTTATTCCGGCCTGACAAGCACTAATTTCAAAAACAATCCCGACCGCTCAATATTCACTCATTCACTGTGTTTAATGGCAGTTTTTCGAGTGAATGGAAGCCATAACGGCGTAGAACTGGCCAAAGCGCCGCCACTTTGGGTGTGATCGACAAACAATAAGCCAGGTTTTTCTCCGTCGAACATTTAGGGTTATCTAAATGTTCTATCAGCCATACGGTTCTACGCGCAATTGCCGAGCCAGAATCAACCAACCTTGTACCATCAGGTAGTACCTGCTGCAGTTCCTCGGTCAATAACGGGAAATGCGTGCACCCTAATACAACCGTGTCCGGCGGCTCAGGCAACTTCAGCCACGGACGCAGAATTTTGCGCAGTGCATCTTCAGATACCGACTCACCCTGTAATTTCGCCTCGGCAAACTCAACCAACTCCGCAGAACCCAATAGCAAAATCTGGCAGTCATGAGCAAAACGCGAAATCAGTTCATGAGTATAAGAGCGCTGGACCGTTGCCCGGGTTGCCAATAGGCCGACTACACCGTTTCGAGTGAGCTTTGCGGCAGGTTTAACTGCCGGGACTACCCCAACGACCGGGAAATCAAAACGTGTACGCAATGCGGGCAGTGAAATCGTGCTGGCAGTATTACAGGCAATAATCACCAGAGATAATGGATGCTGCTTCTCCACCGCTTCGACGATAGAGAGCACTCGTTCGATAATGAATTGCTCAGGCTTTTCCCCATAGGGAAAAGCCTCATTATCGAATGCATAAATATAATGTAAGTCCGGCAGCAATTTGCGAACTTCATCATAAACGGACAAACCGCCCACCCCGGAATCAAACACCAGGACCGTCGGGCGGTTGGGTAAATCAGAAACTATAGCTTCCGGTGAGATAATATTCTCGCCCTGCAGTTCGGTAGCCATATACCGTCTCATAATTCTTATCAAACAGGTTGGCTATTCTAGCACGAACTGTCAGATGTGAGGTGACAGGATATGATGCCGCGATATCCCACAAACTCACCCCAGCCAGCTTCACCCTCTCTGCTGGCGTGGTATTGAAGTTCTGGTCATAACGTTCCCCCAGATAGTGATAAGTGACCGTCCAGTCCAGATCGTTGAATTGCCAGTCCAAATCATATTTAAATTGCTGTCTGGCGCGTCGGGTCAATATTTGGTTGGTATCGAGATCGCGTGGGTCCAAATAATCGTACGACAATTTATGTGACACAAAGCCAGTATCAAATGATGCTGTCGCTTCAACGCCCTGTAGGCGGGCACGACCGACATTCACATTTGCGAAAGTTGGCGCACTGCCGCTCTGGATTAAATTATCCACATCGTTACGATATGCTGACACATGCCAGTTCACTGGCCCCGTCAAACCTTCAATGCCACCTTCCCACTGCTTACTTTCTTCAGGCTTAAGGTTAGCATTTCCAGAAAACGATCCGTAAAGCTGGCCGATGGTTGGTGCTTTGTAGCCCGTTCCATAAGATGCCAGCAAACGATAACCATCAACGAACTCCCATGCGGCACTGCTTTGCCAGGTGGTATGTTGACCAAACTGGGAACTGTCATCGCTGCGTAGAGCCCCTTCAAGGGTTACCGGGCCGAATGCCTGTAACGCGGTGGTATAAATACCGGTATTGCGGAGCTCATAACCATTAGCGATAAAGTTTGTGCCAGGTTCAGTGGTTTGTTTCTGCCAGTCAACACCCGCCCCGATATTGCCCTTTCCTACCTGAACACTGTTGCTCCACTGAACGTTGTACTGTTGGATATCATCCAGCGTGGCAGAAATATCAGAAATACCAAAACGTGGGTCATAGTTATAGTCTTTGCTATGGCTATAACTGGTAATCAGTTGAGATGACCACATATCCTGGTGGTAACGGAGTCCGCCATCCCAGGATTGGCTATAGAGCTGCCGGGTATCAGGAAAGGCCTCCGGCCGATTGAAACTGGCTGTCCCATCGTACGCCGTCCTATTATCAAAGCCGTATCCGCGAACAAACCCGCTGACATTCTCGCTGAACTGATGTTCGACATTTCCGTATACCGTTTTGCTCATGAAACCATCGCGATCAGGCTGGGCGGGGTCTCCAAACGAATCGGGCAGATTGGCGACAACATCAAACCCTCTGGTATAGGTGTAATTCCCGGCAAAGGTTGCCAGCGTATTCGCGCCCAATTGCTGCTGGGTGGAGGCGTCATAAGACTGATAACCATTGGAGCCGATGCCCGTGGAAAGGGTCGTGCCTTTTTTCTCGCGGGTGGTGATGATATTCACCACGCCGCCAATCGCATCCGAGCCGTAAACGGCTGAGCGTGACCCGCGGATATATTCCACTTTCTGAACCAGGGAAATCGGGATTTGGCTGATATCGGAAGAGCCGCTGACACCAGCCTGATTAAGCCGCACGCCATCAATCAATATCAATACATGGCTTGATGAAGCGCCACGAATAAATAATCCACTCTGCTGCCCTAGACCACCGCTCTGGTAGAGATCTACCCCCGGCAACCGGCGCATAACGTCGGTCAGGCTTTTTGACTGCCAGCGGTCAATATCATCACGCGTCACTACCGTCGTGGGGGCCAACACGGTGGAAATCGGTTGGGGGAAACGGTTGGCGGTCACCACCATTGCATCACTATTGCTGTCTTGTTGTGTGTTGTCGCTACCCTGCGCCCACCCCGAAAAAGCCGTGGCTACCGTCGCCGCCAGCATCGTTATTTTTTTATTAAGCATGTTAAGAAGCATCCAAACTGAATTGGCAGGATGCCGCATCCTCACGATCGATAGCACGCGATGACCATGAAATAGTGCGACGTATTCCGGCAGGTCTTCGGGCTTGGGTGCAGCCATTAACTGGCGCGGCAACGATGACTTCCCATCCGTCAGGACAGTGTCTATACCTATTATCGTTGCCCATTCCCATTACCGCTGCGCGTCAGCTCCAGATTCACACTGGATTCCCTTTTCACTTGCGAGGCAAGACCGGATGCTCATGCTACGATCGAGGCAGGTAGATGTCTAGACTTCCATTTTTAGATAAGCGAATCCGTACAGCAAGACTGGACATCCCCTCCGGATGCCCTACAATCGCGCCCTGACAGCTATCTGTCACGTAGCAATATTATTCCAGCCGTTTTTTCAGATGAGACCATCATGACGCCAGAGATTCTGCCCATCGACCAATATGACGCCCAACTTGAAGAAAAAACCGGGCGTCTTGGTGCCATGATGGTGCCATTCGATGCGCCGGCACCGGTTGTATTCCGTTCGCCGGTCAGTCACTACCGGATGCGGGCAGAGTTTCGGATCTGGCATGATGGCGACGATCTCTACCACATTATGTTTGATCAGCAGACCAAACAACGGATCAGGGTCGATCAGTTTCCGGCTGCCAGCGAGCTGATTAACCGCCTGATGCCCGAGCTGCTTAACGCACTACGCGCCGAACCGGTGCTACGGCGCAAACTGTTCCAGATTGATTATCTCTCCACGCTAAGTGGCGAGATCGCCGTATCCTTGCTTTACCACAAAGCACTGGATGCCGAGTGGCAACAACAAGCTCGCCTCTTGTGCGATGGACTACGCGCACAGGGTTTTGCTCTACAGTTGATTGGTCGCGCAACGAAAACCAAAATTTGTCTGGACCGGGATTACGTGGATGAATGTCTGCCGGTCGCAGGCCGACAGATGATTTATCGTCAGGTGGAAAATAGCTTCACCCAGCCTAACGCCATGATGAATATTCAGATGCTGGAATGGGCGTTATCCGTCACGCAAGGCGCAACAGGCGATTTGCTGGAGTTATATTGCGGCAACGGCAATTTCTCACTGGCGCTGGCGCGCAATTTTGAGCGGGTGCTGGCAACGGAGATAGCCAAACCGTCAGTCGCGGCAGCGCAATATAATATTGCCGCCAACCAGATTGATAACGTGCAGATTATTCGCATGGCGGCAGAAGAATTCACCCAGGCTATGACAGGGGTACGCCAGTTCAATCGTTTGCAAGGCATCGACCTGACGAGCTATCGCTGTGAAACGATTTTTGTCGACCCACCACGCAGCGGCCTGGATAACGAGACCGTAAAACTGGTACAGGCATACCCACGCATTCTCTATATTTCCTGCAACCCGGAAACCCTGTGTGCCAATCTGGAAACACTGAGTCAAACGCACCAGATAAGCCAGTTAGCGCTGTTTGACCAGTTCCCTTATACCCATCACATGGAATGTGGCGTGTTACTGGAAAAACGCCAGTAACACGACCTGTAGTAGGCAAAACTCAGCAGGTAAAGCGAGTTAAGGCGTATTGATGTCATTACTGTCGGGCTTGCGGGCCCGCAGTTTGACGACCAGCCACAGCGCCAGCACGACGCAAAGGATGGACGGCACAAAATTGGAACCTATCTGCGGGTACTCGGCTCGTACAATGGCGCTGTAAAGCAACAAACCGAACAGGAAACAGCTCGCCGCCAAAAGTGGCGTGCCTTTGGGCATAGCATGATGCATATAACGCTGATGCAGGCAGTAAACCGACAGCACCAGCGCTATCAACGGAAAAATGGAAAACGGCACGATAGAACTGAACACGGCGATAAAGGAACCGTTCGCGGACAAACCAGCGACCACCGCCAGCACCAACGTACTTTTCTCTGAATTTATCTGCTCTGTCATGACATGTCCTCTGATTATCCCTCAGGGTAGGTAAACACCCTTGCCCTGCTCTTTGCGATACCAGTAATAGGCGCCTTTGGCAATCATGCGCAATTGCAACACCAACCGTTCTTCCAATTGACGCCGTTGTTCAAGATCCACATCCAGCGCTTCGGCACCCGCGCTGAATACGATAGTCACCATCGCTTCTGACTGTGCTTCGGCGAAGCTGCGTGGAATATGATTTTCGACTTCAAGATAGTCGGCCAGTTCAGCGATAAAATGTTGAATTTCGCGTGCCACGGCAGCACGGAACGCGGCTGACGTACCGGAGCGTTCCCGCAGGAGCAGCCGGAACGCATTGGGATTGTCGCCAATGAACTCCATAAATGTGGAAACAGACGTTCTGATCACACTACCGCCGCTTCTGACAATGCGCTGACGAGCCTGCCGCATCAGTTGACGCAGCATCAGCCCGCTCTCATCCACCATGGTCAGCCCCAATTCATCGACATCGCGAAAATGGCGATAAAACGACGTCGGGGCAATGCCCGCTTCACGAGCCACCTCACGCAAACTCAGGCTGGCGAAACTGCGTTCAGCGCTTAACTGGCTAAAAGCAGCCTCAATCAGGGAACGGCGAGTTCGTTCTTTTTGTTGTGCTCTGACACCCATTATCCTGCCTGCAGTCATCGGCTCTCCTTACGTCAAGGACAGCACTATAACAACTTTACTTGCTACATACTGCGCCAAAGTTTGTCATAGTAAAAATGTGATCCTGGGTTTCCATACAAATATCAGGGATGATTGGGTTATCATTCCGACGATGTTACAATAGCGTTAGTAACTTGTATAAAAACAGGTGGTTCCTACCATGTCCATACAACAGCAATACGATTACGATGCCATCGTGATTGGTTCAGGTCCGGGTGGTGAGGGGGCGGCCATGGGGCTCGCCAAACAAGGGGCGAAAGTTGCCGTGATAGAGCGGCATTACAATGTCGGCGGTGGCTGTACCCACTGGGGCACCATCCCGTCTAAATCCCTGCGACACGCCGTCAGCCGTATCATCGAATTCAATCAAAACCCTCTGTATAGCGACAACGCCCGCGTCATCAGTTCCTCGTTCTCCGACATCCTGCGCCATGCTGACAGCGTTATTGGCCAGCAAACCCGTATGCGTCAGGGCTTCTACGAACGCAATCACTGCGAAATATTTTCTGGTGAAGCGCGGTTTATCGATGCGCATACCATCGCGGTGTATTACCCGGATGACACTCACGACACGCTGACCGCCGCGAATATCATTATCGCTACCGGTTCACGCCCTTATCATCCCGCCAGTGTGGATTTCGATCATCCCCACATCTACGACAGCGATTCCATTCTCGATCTGGATTATGAACCCAAGCATGTAATCATCTATGGTGCAGGGGTTATCGGCTGTGAATACGCCTCGATATTCCGGGGATTAAACGTCAAAGTTGACCTGGTCAATACCCGTGATCGTCTGCTGGCGTTTCTCGACCAGGAGATGTCCGACGCCCTGTCCTACCATTTCTGGAATAGCGGCATCGTCATTCGTCATAACGAGGAATTCGAGCGTATCGAAGGGCTGGATGATGGCGTCATCATTCACCTGAAATCTGGCAAAAAAATGAAAGCAGACTGCCTGCTTTATGCCAACGGGCGTACCGGCAACACCGAAAACCTGGGGCTGGACACTATCGGGCTGGAAACCGACAGTCGTGGTCAGTTGAAGGTCAACAGCATGTACCAGACGGCTCAGGCTCATATCTACGCCGTGGGTGACGTGATTGGCTACCCCAGTCTGGCATCGGCCGCCTATGATCAGGGCCGCATCGCGGCGCAAGCCATTACCAAAGGCGAGGCTATCGCTCACCTGATTGAGGACATTCCTACCGGTATTTATACCATTCCAGAGATCAGCTCCGTCGGTAAAACCGAGCAGGAACTGACGGCGATGAAAGTGCCGTATGAAGTGGGCCGAGCGCAGTTCAAACACCTGGCGCGGGCACAAATTGTGGGCATGAATGTCGGCAGTCTGAAAATTCTGTTCCACCGCGATACCAAGCAGATTCTCGGCATCCACTGCTTTGGCGAGCGGGCGGCCGAAATCATTCACATCGGTCAGGCAATTATGGAGCAGAAAGGGGAAGGCAACACGATAGAGTACTTCGTGAATACCACCTTTAACTACCCGACCATGGCGGAAGCCTATCGGGTCGCAGCGTTAAACGGCTTAAACCGGTTATTTTGATAACCGGTTTTTACTCAGGCTGGAAACGCGGAACCTGGCTACTGGCTGATTAGGCCGACTGTTGCGCCAGTTGCTCCATGTGGAGTTGCATGTGCTCACGCACCGACTCAGCCAGTTGTTCATAACGGCCGCGTAGCGGCGAGCCTGGACGGTACACCAGTGCGATGGTGCGTTTGGGCTCCGGCTTGTAGCAAGGCAGGTAGCATACGCCATCGCGTATCCGCTCCTGCGGCACCGCCAGCGAGGGCAGTAACGTAATACCGCTGCCCGCCGCTACCATATTGCGCAGCGTCTCCAGACTGGTGGCCCGGAAATGGGTATCCTCATCTGCACCGGCCTGAAAACAGAAGCCCATCGCCTGATCGCGCAGGCAGTGCCCATCTTCCAGCATCAGCAGTTTTTCACCCGACAAATCTGACATCGCCACCCGCTCGCGATTCGCCCAAGGGTGATCCTGATAAATCGCCAGCTTCATCGGCTCATCAAACAACGGCACTTCGATAAAGGCTTCCGACTCTTTCACCATCGCCAAAATAGCGCAATCCAGCTTGCCGCTGTCGAGCTGTGCCAGCAATTGGTGTGTCTGAGCTTCATGCAAATACATTTCCAGCTTCGGGAAAGTACGGTGTAGCATCGGGATAATCTGGGGCAACAGATAAGGACCGACAGTCGGGATCAGGCCGATATGCAGCGGGCCGGACATGGTTTCCCCCTGCTGGCTAGCCATTTCTTTTAGCACTTTCACTTCACGCAGCACCGTTCTGGCTTGTTCCACCAGCAACAGCCCCGCCTGAGTAAACAGCACTTTGCGACTGGTTCTCTCCAGCAACATCACCCCCAGTTCGTCTTCCAACTTACGAATCTGGCCACTGAGTGTGGGCTGGCTGACATGGCAAGAATCTGCTGCGCGTCGAAAATGGCGATGCTCCGCCAGCGCCACCAGATACTCTAAATCCCGAATATTCATGCCCTGATTCCCCTAAACATGATAGTCCCTAGCGATAGATAGGATAGCAATGAACGATTAGTCCTATCAACATTTAATAGTGAATAATATCCCTCACGAACCGAGTCCTGCTCAGCAATGGATTCAGCCAGACAGAACTTTTCGACCAGTAGAGACGACAATATGTTTGTAAGCCAAGAAGGCAAAAAAATTCCGTCAGTCACTTTCCATACTCGCCAGGGAGATCAATGGGTTGATGTGACTAGCGAAGAACTCTTTAACAATAAGACCGTCGTCGTCTTCTCTTTACCAGGGGCTTTTACACCTACCTGCTCTTCCAGTCATTTGCCACGCTATAACGAGTTGGCTGAGGTATTCAAGCAGTTTGGCGTTGACGCTATTCTGTGCGTATCCGTGAACGACACGTTTGTCATGAATGCCTGGAAAGCGGATCAGAACGCAGAAAATATTACGTTTATTCCCGATGGTAACGGCGAGTTTACCCGTGCCATGGCTATGCTGGTCGAAAAAGCGGAACTGGGCTTTGGCCCCCGCTCCTGGCGCTACTCCATGCTGGTTCGTCACGGCGTGGTAGAGAAAATGTTTGTTGAACCCAACAAGCCGGGCGACCCGTTTGAAGTTTCCGACGCCGACACCATGCTGAAGTACCTCGCTCCACACTATAAGGTTCAGGAATCCGTTTCACTGTTCACCAAGCCAGGCTGCCCGTTCTGCGCCAAGGCCAAGCAGTTATTACAAGATCGCGGCCTTCAATATGAAGAAATCATGCTGGGTAAAGATGCGACTACGGTCAGCCTGCGTGCCGTAACCGGGCGCAGTACCGTACCTCAGGTGTTTATCGGCGGTCGTCATATCGGCGGCAGCGAAGAACTTGAAACCTTCCTGACGATATAAGTTTTATAAGCCAACGAAACTTTGGCGGGCTTCGGCCCGCCCTTTTTTTATTCGATGCGCTTAGTACTCAAAACACAAACGCCCGTCTGGTGCTCTCCAGACGGGCGTTTGTTCATGCTCAGCAAAAACGTCAGGCAGACGCTATCGGGCGGACACCCAACGTATGACAAATGGCGTAACTCAGTTCGGCACGGTTCAGGGTGTAGAAATGGAAGTCCTTCACCCCTTCACGGCTGAGGATTTTCACCATATCCATCGCAATGGAAGCCCCCACCATCTTGCGGGTTTCCGGGTCGTTATCCAGCCCATCAAACATCGCCGTCATCCAGTTTGGTACCCGTACATTGGTCATGGTGGCGAAACGCTGCAACTGCTTGAAGTTTGATACGGGCAAAATACCGGGTACGATTTCCACATCAATACCGGTCGTCACGCAGCGGTCACGAAAACGCAGATAGCTTTCCACATCAAAAAAGAACTGCGTGATGGCACGGCTGGCACCGGCATCAATCTTCCGTTTCAGGTTGATCAGGTCTGCCTGTGCGCTTTTCGCTTCCGGATGAACTTCCGGATAGGCTGCGACCGAAATATCAAAATCACCGACCTCTTTAAGCAAGGTCACCAGATCAGCGGCATACATATCCGGTTTTCCACCACCCAATGGTAAGTCACCACGCAGGGCAACGATGTGGCGGATACCACTTTGCCAGTAATCCTGGGCGATGGCTTTCAGCTCGTCACGGGAGGCGTCAATACAGGTCAGGTGTGGCGCGGCTTCCAGACCGGTACGTTCCTTGATGCCTTTGATAATGCTGTGGGTGCGGTCACGCTCACCGGAATTGGCACCGTAAGTGACCGACACGAATTTAGGTTTCAGACTGCTGAGGCGGTCAATCGAGTTCCACAGTGTTTCTTCCATCTCGCTGGTACGCGGTGGGAAAAACTCAAAGGAAACGTTAATCCGGCCCTGTAATTCCGCCAGATTCTGGTTCAGCGCTTCCTGATGGTTCGCGTGGAAAAAGCTCATATCCTTACCTCGATTAGCCATTATCATCGTTATTTTCTACAAACGTCTATACGTTTAGACGTCTATATAGAAAATGACCGAATCCGATTAAAGAGTCAACGCTTTTCAACGTGATGAATGCTGATGTTTACTCACGCAACATGAAGAAAATTCATGATTACAAACACACATAAAAAATAAGGAATTCGTTTTCAGTATTGGCAACAATCGCTCGCTTTGCCACTGCGCAGGCCCATAGCATAAAAAAAGCCTGCGGTTGCAGGCTCTTCGGTTTATTGCGTAAAAGACTATCGGGGTCGCGCCCGACCGGTCACAGCAGTTGTGCCAGACGGTTGAGATCCGACTGAATGGCACCTGCAGTCACATCGCGGCCAGCGCCCGGACCACGGATCACCAGTGGGTTGTCACGATACCAGCGGCTTTCGATGGCAAATACGTTATCACACGGCAACAACGCCGCCAGCGGATGATCCGCCCGCACCGCTTCTACACCGACACGCGCTTTGCCGTTACTATCAAAACGGGCGACATAGCGCAGCACCAGCCCCATCTCATTGGCGGCTTCCAGTCGCTGCAACATCTGCTGATTCAGCGGCTCACCATCTTCAAAGAACTGATCCACCGAGACATTCTCACACCCGGCAGGCACCAGTGACTCCACCCGCACCTGATTGGGCTCTATCTCATAACCGGCTTCACGCGCCAAAATAACCAGCTTGCGCATCACATCCTGCCCGGAAAGATCAACGCGCGGATCCGGCTCGGTCAACCCTTGCTGCCAGGCCTGATCCACCAGTTCGGTAAACGGCACCGTGCCGTCAAACTGCAGGAATAGCCATGACAGCGTGCCGGAGAAAATACCGCTGATAGCCAGAATGCTGTCACCGCTTTCACGCAGATCATGCACCGCATAGTTCACCGGCAACCCGGCACCAACTGTCGCGTTATACAACCAGTGACGCCCGGTTTTCGCGAAGGCATCGCGAATCTGGCGGTAATTATCGCCGCCGGACGCGCCCGCCAGTTTATTGGCGCTAATCACATGGAAACCGTAGCTGGCAAAATCCAGATAAAGGTCAGCAACCGACTGACTCGCGGTGACATCCAACACCACCAGATCATCATACGGATGAGCACGCATCCACAGGAACAGTTCGTCATCGTCACGTTCCTGCGCTTCATCGCCAAAGAAAGCCAGTACGCGACTGGCATCCAACCCCTCGTAATTCAGCAGGCTGCGGGAACTATCCACCACCCCCGCCAGCGTGAATTCAAAACCGGTACGCGCCGAAATCAGGCTCTGCTCACGGGCGAACAGTTCAAGCCAGCGAGAACCGATGTTGCCTTTGCCAAACACGACCAGGCCAATGCGCTTTTCCGCCCGAAACAGCGAGTGATGCAGACCGCGCACCAGATGCTCGGTCGGCCCGACGCGCAATACCGCCACCAGACTGATATCGTCTTCCGCCTGCCAGACGAACTCGATCGGCTGGTCACGCAATTGCTGGTAGAAACGGTGGCTGTGCAACGGGTTACGGCACACACCGGCCCCCACCAACGCGACCAACGCCAGCCCTTCACGCAGGTGTAGCGATACCGGCAACGCCGCCTGTTCCAGCACTTGCCAGGCACTGCCTACCACTTCCGAGGTGTAGCACAATTGCAGCAGGTTACGGTCCTGATGTACGCCCAGCGCCAGCGGCCGAATTTGCGCTTTCTGCAACAGCTGCTCGACGTCTTTGTGCATACGGACAAAGTCGTGATCCGCCGGTACGCCAATCTCAATCAGGCAGACATCATCATGGCTGGTGACAATCTTGGCACCGGTGCCGGACGCCAGCACGCGCTCAATACGAGTCGACCCCTGCTCTGGCTGATAGCTGCAGCGCAATTGCAGATCGATATCACTACCAGAAACCGGCTGTAGGGTACGGGCATGCAGTACCGGTGCAGCCAGACGAGCCAGCTCGCTGGCTTCATCCAGCCGCAGCAACGGCAGCAAACACGCATCTTTGACTTTGCGTGGGTCAGCGCTGTACACACCGGCCACGTCGCTCCAGATAGTCACGCGCTCAACACCCGCCAGCGCGCCAATTTGAGTGGCGGAATAGTCACTGCCGTTACGCCCCAGCAGCACGGTTTCACCGGCCTCGTTGCTACTGATAAAACCGGTGATGACCAGCCGCTGCCCGGCATGCTGGGTCAGTAATTGCTGCAACAATGGCCATGAGCGGCCTTCATCGACCTGCGGCTGTGCCGCCCGTTCGGTGCGCAGGAAGGTTCGCGCATCCAGCCAGGCCGCCGACAGGTTTTTCTGATTCAGCACTGCCGCCATCAGCCGTGCCGACCAGATTTCGCCGTGCCCCACCACTTCGGCATAGGTGGCATCGGTCATTTTGCCATCCAGCAACGCCGCCAGACGTTCCAGATCGCGAATAAATTCATTAATCAGCGGTGCTGCCGTTTCGGCGGGCAGCAAACCGGAAATCAGTTCGCTTTGATAACGGCGCAGCGACTGCTGTACCTGATGGGCGGAAATCCGGTCCGACTGGCTGAGGGTCAACCAGCTAATTAACTGGTTGGTGGTGCTGCCTGCCGCTGAGACCACCATCAAGTCGCCAGCCTGGCTGTAATTCGCCATGATGCCAGCGACACGCTGATAACATTTCACATCTGCCAGACTGCTGCCGCCGAATTTATGCAGTTGCCGTCCTTTTACGGCCGCTGCTATCCCTAACGCACTCATTGTTACCTCTTGGCTGCTGCCTGAAATGCTCTGTCCAGAGAGGCGACCAGATCGTCACCATCTTCAATGCCGACAGAAATACGCAATAACGTTTCCGAGATACCGGCGGCGGCGCGCGCTTGCGGTGCCATACCTGCGTGAGTCATAGTCGCGGCATGAGAAATCAGACTCTCGACGCCACCCAGCGACTCCGCCAGCGTGAAGAGATCCAGCGCGGACAGAAAACGACGCAGGGTATCTTCATCGCCATCCAGCTCAAAACTCAGCATCGCGCCAAAACCGGACTGCTGCCGACAGGCAATCTCATGGCCGGCATTCTCGGGCAAAGAAGGATGATACAACGCCTTGACCAGTGGCTGATGCCGCAAATACTCCACAATTTGCAATGCATTCTTCTGCGCCATCGCCATACGCGGCGACAGCGTACGCATACCACGCAGCAACAGGTAGCTATCAAACGCCGCGCCGGTCACACCAATGTTGTTAGCCCACCAGGCCAGTTCCGTCGCCACATCGGAGTCGCGGGCAATCACCGCCCCTGCCACCACATCCGAATGACCGTTAAGGTATTTGGTGCAGGAGTGCACCACCAGATCCGCACCCAGTTTGAGCGGATTTTGTAACGCCGGACTCAGGAAGGTGTTATCCACCACGCTCACCGCCCCAACATCACGGGCCGCCTGACAGATAGCAGCGATATCCACGACGCGCAGAAGCGGGTTGCTGGGGCTTTCAACCAGCACCAGTTTTGGTTTTTCCGCCAGGGCGGCGTTAAGTTCCGCCAGATTGCCCTGATCGACGAATTTCACGTTGAAAGCACCGCGTTTGCTCAGGCTGTCAAACAAACGATAGCTGCCGCCGTAACAATCATGCGGCGCGACCAACAGATCGCCGGGCTTCAGGAATACCGTACAAACCAGCATGATAGCCGACATACCGCTGCTGGTCATGACCGCGCCCGCTCCGCCTTCCAGCTCCGCCAGCGCGCGCTGGACAACATCACGGGTCGGGTTGCCGCGCCGTGAATAGTCATGCGCTCTGGGCTCATTGAAACCGGTGAAGTTGTAAGTACTGGAGAGGTGAATCGGGGGAACAACACAACCGAACTGCTCGTCGTTGTTTAACCCACTGCGGACTGCGATAGTAGCCTGTTTACGCGTCATCGGTACTTTTCCTGACTGGAAGACTGAGGTGAAGAAGTTAGGTTAGAGAGTAAACCTGGATAATATAGACGTCAATACATCTGGACTTCTAAACTTCTTTGCGTATAGATTGAGCATCCCTGCAATAATCGTTAGAATTATGGCGTTTTGTGCCAGTGACTGTTTTTATCACGATCAATATTTAAGGTATCCCATGGCTGAGTGGAATGGCGAATATGTAAGCCCATACGCTGAACACGGCAAGAAAAGTGAGCAGGTTAAGAAGATCACCGTATCTATCCCTTTGAAGGTATTGAAGATACTGACAGACGAGCGTACCCGTCGTCAGGTCAACAACCTGCGTCACGCAACCAATAGCGAGTTACTGTGTGAAGCGTTCTTGCACGCTTTTACCGGCCAACCCTTACCCAATGATGACGATTTGCGTAAAGAGCGCGGCGATGAAATTCCTGAAGCCGCCAAAGCGATTATGCGTGAAATGGGGATTGACCCGGATACGTGGGAATACTGAGCAGGCTGTGAAGCAGACAGGAAAGCACCGCTGAAACAACAAAGGCACCCGAAGGTGCCTTTGTTTTGGCAGAATAACCGGTTAACCGATTCTCTGCCCCAGCGCAGAAGCCAATTATTTTTTGGCGCCTGGCATGCTGAAACGTTTGTTGAAACGCTCAACACGACCGCCGGTGTCAACCACACGCTGTTTACCGGTGAAGAACGGGTGGCAAGCACCACAGACGTCCAGGTTCAGGTCGTGAGCAACAGTAGAACGGGTTTTGATGACGTTACCGCAAGAGCAAGTTGCAGTAATTTCAACGTAATTCGGGTGAATACCTTCTTTCATGGGAAACCTCTGTTTAAGGCCGTGTCGCTATCCGGCCCTGTTCCGCCAGACACCACACGAAGTTGAGTGAAATAGTCTTTATACTACGAGGTATAAAGGCGGCGGATCATACAGAAATTAACCACCCGATGCAATTGGATCCGCGCAAACACACAGCCTTACCTCAACAAGGTACTGGCAAGATTGCACAACGTCGTCGCGCACAGTACCGTGACGGCTGACAACCCCTGATGCATAACCTAAGACCTTCATGACGCATTTGAACGCACACACCACGCCCGTTGTTCAGGTTGCTTTGCCAGTGCCACTGACACGCACATTTGATTACCGGCTGGCGGCTGGCGTCACACCGCCGGTACCGGGCATGCGAGTAAGCGTTCCTTTCGGCAACCGCAAGATGATCGGTATCGTGGTGGCGTTGGGCGCGGGCAGTGGGTTGCCGCCGGAACAGCTCAAACCGCTGCATGAAGTACTTGATGACGCCCCGCTATTCCCCGACAGCCTGTGGCGCATCTTGCTATGGGCGGCAGACTATTACCACTACCCGATTGGCGAAGTGTTATTCCATGCGTTGCCGATACTCCTGCGGCAAGGGAAACCAGCCCATCGCGCCCCGCTCTGGCAGTGGTTCGCCACCGAGCAAGGCCGTGCCACGCCGCTAGGTGCACTAAAGCGTGCGCCCAAACAACAGCAGGCGCTGGCTGCGTTATTACAAGGGCCGCTCTATCGCCATCAGGTGGCGGAAACCGCACTGACGGAAACGGCATTGC
Organism: Dickeya zeae NCPPB 2538; assembly: GCF_000406165.1. Taxonomy (NCBI): domain Bacteria; kingdom Pseudomonadati; phylum Pseudomonadota; class Gammaproteobacteria; order Enterobacterales; family Pectobacteriaceae; genus Dickeya; species Dickeya zeae. Next base: position 4,241,270 of record NZ_CM001977.1, read on the forward strand.
AGGCGTTGCGCGAAAAAGGGCTGAGCGAGCTACGTGCGCAGCCAACGCAGGTGCAGGACTGGCGGGAACATTTCAGCCTGGCAGGCGAACGTCTGCGCCTGAATACGGAGCAAGCCACCGCTGTCGGAGCCATACGCAGCGAAGATGACCACTTCGCCGCCTGGTTACTGGCGGGGATCACCGGGTCCGGTAAAACCGAGGTTTACCTCAGCGCACTGGAGAATATTCTGGCGCAGGGTAAGCAGGCACTGGTACTGGTGCCGGAAATCGGCCTGACCCCGCAAACCATCGCCCGTTTTCGCGATCGGTTTAATGCCCCAGTAGAGGCACTGCACTCCGGGTTAAATGACAGCGAGCGGTTGTCGGTGTGGTTACGGGCGAAACAGGGTGAATCCGCCATTGTGATTGGTACGCGTTCCGCGCTGTTTACCCCTTTTGCGCGACTGGGGCTCATCATCATCGACGAAGAGCACGACGGTTCTTATAAGCAACAGGAAGGCTGGCGTTACCATGCGCGCGATCTGGCGGTGTTTCGCGCCCGGCAGGAAGATATCCCCATCGTGATGGGATCCGCCACTCCCGCGCTGGAAACGCTCTACAACGTACAGATTGGCAAGTACCGCCAGTTACGGCTGAGCAAACGCGCGGGCAACGCCCGGCTGGCTCAGCAACACTTGCTGGATTTGAAAGGCTTACCGCTGACCAGCGGCTTGTCGCAACCGTTAATCCAGCGTGTTCGACATCATCTGGCACAGGATAATCAGGTTATCCTGTTCCTTAACCGCCGTGGCTTCGCGCCAGTGGTGATGTGCCATGAATGCGGCTGGATAGCCGAATGCCAGCGCTGCGACAGCTATTACACCTTGCACCAACATCAGCGCATGATGCGCTGCCACCACTGCGACAGCCAGCGTCCGGTGCCGCAGCAGTGCCCGCAATGCGGCTCCACCCATCTGGTGCCGGTGGGTCTGGGTACCGAACAGCTCGAACAGGCGCTACCAGCGTTGTTTCCCGATACCCCCATCACCCGCATTGATCGCGATACTACCAGCCGTAAAGGCGCGCTGGAGCAGCAACTGGCGCAAGTCCGCCAGGGCGGTGCCCGCATTCTGATCGGCACCCAGATGTTGGCCAAAGGACACCATTTTCCTGACGTTACGTTGGTCGCGTTGCTGGATGTCGACGGTTCGCTGTTTTCCGCCGACTTTCGTGCCACCGAGCGCTTCGCCCAGCTCTACACGCAGGTATCCGGGCGCGCCGGGCGCGCCGGTAAAGCCGGTGAAGTCGTGCTACAGACCCATCACCCGGAGCACCCGCTGTTACAAACGCTGCTGCATCAGGGCTACGATGCGTTCGCCAGCCAGACGCTACAAGAACGCCAGAGCGTATTTCTGCCGCCGTTTACCAGCCATGTTCTGTTCCGGGCCGATGATCATGACAATCAGCAGGCCAGCCTGTTCCTGCAGCAGTTACGCAATTTGCTGGAAGCCAGCCCGCTGCGCGACGACGCGTTGTGGCTGATGGGACCGGTCCCCGCATTGCAGCCAAAACGTGCCGGGCGTTTTCGCTGGCAATTACTGCTGCAACACCCATCGCGCGCCACGCTGCAGCGCATCATCCGTCATTCTATGGTGTTGATTGATACCCTACCGCAAACCCGCAAGGTGAAATGGGTCATGGATGTCGACCCGACAGACAGTTGAGCCGATTCTGCGCCGCGGGCCTGAGCGGTGCCAGTCGCAGCAACGGTTTTTGCGAACAATACCGAAAAACCGATAATCCAAACGGCACAGGCGTAAATTATTCGATAAATCCTGGGCGCAATCTGTTAAGAGTGATGGCGGAAGCAGTATGCTGATCAGGCAGTTGGCGCACCATCAGTGCCATGCATGTCATAACCGCGCTTGCCGCATGGCGGATCAGACATTCTGTAAAACGGCGGCCGACCAGTCATAACGGCCCCCCTGACTACGGCGCCAGTAAACGCTGACGCAAGGAGGAAATGCGTTGGAGCAGAAAAGATTCATCCCACCCGCAACCATGAAAGACGTGGCCGATAAGGCTGGCGTCTCCACCGCAACGGTGTCACGCGCCCTGACCAACCCGGAGAAAGTCTCGGCTGCGACCCGCAAGAAGGTGGAGCAGGCTGCGCTGGCAGTGGGGTACTCTGCACAAAACCTTGCTCGTAATCTCAAGCGGCATGAATCAAGAACGATTCTGGCGTTGGTGCCTGATATCTGCGACCCCTTCTTCAGCGAAATGCTGCGCGGCATCGAAGAAACCGCCGCAGAACGCGGTTATCTGGTCTTGATCGGCGATTGCGCGCACCAGCGCCAGACAGAAAAAACCTTTCTGGACCTGATTGCCACCCGCCAGATAGACGGCATCCTGTTATTGGGGTCGCAACTGCCGTTCGATGCGGGTAGAGATGAGCGTCGTCATCTTCCGCCGATGGTGATGGCAAACGAGTTTGCGCCCGAGCTGGATATGCCCACGGTACACATTGATAACCTGACCGCCGCGTTTGAAGCCGTCAGTTATCTCCATCAGTTAGGGCATCAGCGCATCGCCTGTATTGCCGGCCCACAGCAGATTCCGCTCAGCGAGTATCGGCTGCAGGGTTATATTCAGGCGCTACGACGCTGTGGGCTGGTTATCGACAACCAGTACATCGTACACGGCGATTTTAGTTACGATACCGGCTCGCGCGGCCTGACAACGCTGATGTCACACCCGACTCCCCCCAGCGCGATTTTCTGCCATAGCGACGTGATGGCGCTGGGTGCGTTAACCCAGGCGCGGAAAATGGGGCTGGACGTCCCACGAGACCTGTCGCTTATCGGGTTTGATGACATCGCCCAGGCCAGCCACTGCTTTCCGGCGCTGACTACCGTTTCTCAGCCGCGCTACGATATTGGTCGTGAAGCGACGCTGTTGCTGCTGACGCAATTGCAGCAACACAAGGTGGCTCGCGGGTCACGGCTAATGTCCAGTCAGTTGATTATTCGCGACAGTACTGCCGCTCCACCGCTGCGTGTTACAGGCTTTAAGAATTCCGGTGCTGGTCAAACATTTTAGGGTTCAGTAACATGGCGACCTGTTACCTATTTTCTTAGCAACGAAACGATTGTGGCACAACGAGACTATGTCAGCCGGGGGCGTTCTGGAACGCGCCGGAAAAAAACATCCAGCCGGAAACGAGGGGGGTCCTCAGGCGCATCTAAAACTATGATAGCGCTGGCCGTTGCCGTGCTGGTCACGTTTGCCGGTGGACTCTATTTTATCGCCCACAATAAGCCGGATGAATCGCCGGTCCTGCCGCATCAGGGCACCAAAGGCAATGGGTTGCCGCCCAAACCGGAAGAACGCTGGCGTTATATCAAAGAGCTGGAAAACCGTCAGATTGGCGTGGCGTCGCCGACCGAACCATCGGCAGGGGGAGAAATCCAGTCAACAGGCCAACTGACCAATGAACAGCGCCAACTGCTCGAACAGATGCAATCAGACATGAAACGCCAGCCGACAACGCTGACGGAAGTGCCTTACAACGATCAGAGCCAGATGCAGGCCCGCTCTCTTAACACACCCCGAACGCAAACCGTGGTGCCCGGTGTATCGAGTACCAATACCAATGGCACGATACAACCGATGACGCCACGCACGACGACTGCCGCCCCGTTGACAACGCCGCGTCATGCCACGTCGAACGCCACCACGCCGACGCAAACGGCCCCAAAACCGGTACAGACGGAACCCCGTAAAGAGGTAACGAAAACAGAACCGCCGGCAGCGGCCAAAGAAACAGCTAAAACCGACAACACCAAGCCGGACAGCAAATCTGAGAACAAACCAGAGAAAGAACAGCGCTGGATGGTGCAATGTGGCTCGTTCAAAACCACTGAACCCGCAGAGTCGGTACGCGCAGAACTGGCGTTTGCCGGTGTAGAAAGTCGTATCACCAGTAGCGGTGGCTGGCACCGAATCATGCTCGGTCCGTACAACAGCCGCGCTCTCGCCGACAAAATGGCACAAAAGCTCAAAGGTATGGGGCAATCCAACTGCATCCCGTTAGCCAGCGGGGGTTGAAAACCCCTCGCCCCTCCCCCATGTTTATCGTCAATACGCCCCGCGTCCGCGCGGGGGTCTTTTTCTCAGTAACGGGGATAAACTCGTGACAACAATTGTAAGTGTGCGTCGCAATGGTCAGGTGGTGATTGGCGGTGACGGGCAAGCCACCCTGGGCAACACCGTAATGAAAGGCAATGTACGCAAGGTGCGTCGCTTGTATAACGATCGGGTTATCGCCGGGTTTGCTGGTGGCACCGCGGATGCCTTCACTCTGTTTGAACTGTTTGAGCGCAAGCTGGAACTGCATCAGGGTCATCTGGTTAAAGCAGCAGTGGAACTGGCGAAAGACTGGCGTACTGACCGTATGCTGCGTCGTCTGGAAGCACTGCTGGCTGTCGCCGACGAAAATGCGTCGCTTATCATCACCGGTAACGGCGATGTAATTCAGCCGGAAAACGACCTGATCGCCATCGGCTCCGGTGGCCCCTATGCACAGGCCGCGGCGCGCGCTTTACTGGAAAACACGGAATTAAGCGCCCGGGAGATTGTCGAAAAATCACTGGGTATTGCGGGTGATATTTGCATCTACACCAACCAGTTCCACACGATTGAAGAATTAGCCTCCAAGGCGTAAGGATCCACTATGTCTGAAATGACCCCGCGCGAAATAGTCAGCGAGCTTGATAGCTACATCATCGGACAGCACAAAGCAAAGCGCGCCGTCGCGATCGCCTTGCGTAACCGCTGGCGTCGCATGCAGCTGGAAGAGAGCCTGCGCCATGAAGTGACCCCGAAAAATATCCTGATGATCGGCCCAACCGGGGTGGGTAAAACGGAAATCGCCCGTCGCCTCGCCAAGCTGGCTAACGCGCCGTTTATCAAGGTAGAAGCGACTAAATTCACCGAGGTGGGTTATGTCGGCAAGGAAGTGGATTCCATCATCCGTGATCTGACCGACGTGGCCATTAAAATGGTGCGTCAGCAGTCAATAGAGAAAAACCGTTATCGCGCTGAAGAACTGGCCGAAGAACGCATTCTGGACGTGCTGATTCCCCCGGCCAAGAACAACTGGGGCCAGCCGGAAGAGAACCATGAGCCGTCCGCTGCTCGTCAGGCATTCCGCAAAAAGCTGCGCGAAGGGCTGCTTGACGACAAAGAAATCGAAATCGAACTGGCGGCTGCACCGGTTGGTGTCGAAATCATGGCCCCTCCCGGCATGGAAGAGATGACCAATCAGTTGCAATCCATGTTCCAGAATCTGGCAGGGCAGAAACAAAAAAGCCGCAAGATCAAGATTCGCGAGGCCTTCAAACTGCTGGTGGAAGAAGAAGCCGCCAAGCTGGTTAACCCGGAAGAACTCAAGGAGCAGGCGATTGAGGCGGTGGAGCAACACGGCATCGTCTTCATCGATGAAATCGACAAGATTTGCAAACGGGGCGATACCTCCGGCCCGGACGTATCACGCGAAGGCGTCCAGCGCGACCTGCTGCCACTGGTGGAAGGCTGTACGGTGTCCACGAAGCACGGCATGGTAAAAACCGACCATATCCTGTTCATCGCGTCCGGCGCGTTCCAGGTTGCCAGCCCATCGGACCTGATCCCCGAGTTGCAGGGCCGTCTGCCGATCCGGGTTGAGTTGCAGGCGCTGACCACCGAAGACTTCGAGCGTATTCTGACCGAACCCAGCGCCTCGCTGACCCGTCAGTATCAGGCGTTGATGGAAACCGAAGGCGTTAACATCACCTTCCAGCCGGATGGTATCCGCCGTATCGCGGAAGCGGCCTGGCAGGTTAACGAGCGTACGGAAAACATCGGCGCTCGTCGTCTGCATACGGTATTAGAGCGCTTGATCGAGGATGTGTCCTACGGTGCCAGTGAAATGAACGGCCAAACCGTGACGATCGATGCAGATTATGTACGCAGTCACCTCGATGAGTTAGTAGCAGATGAAGATCTGAGCCGATTTATCTTATAATCCGTTCGCGGATCGCACTGATGACCAAACAGTGGGAGGCGTTGGCCTCCCACTGTTGTTTTTGATGCCGTCACCAGGCTGCATTATTCCTGCACTTAACGCGCCACAACCTGGCTGATAGCATGGCCCATAAACACCATGATCCCATTAATACCATGACCCAGTTAACACCATGACCCAATTGACACATAGCAGCAAAACTCAAGCCTGGCTCGACAGCCTGCGTCCCAAGACGCTGCCGCTGGCTTTTGCCTCCATCGTTACCGGCACCGTCATCGCCTGTTGGCACAGCAATTTCAAACCCGGCGTCGCGCTGTTGACGCTGATCACCGCCGGGCTGTTGCAGATTCTCTCCAATCTGGCCAACGACTATGGCGATGCGGTGAAAGGCAGCGACAAGGAAGACCGTATCGGCCCGCTACGCGGCATCCAGACGGGGGCTATCACGCTGGCGGAACTGCGCAAGGCGCTGCTCATCACCGTGTTGCTAACCGCAGTATCCGGTAGCGCGCTGGTAGCACTGGCCTGCGAAAAACCGGTGGATATCGTGGTATTCCTGGCGCTCGGCCTGCTGGCGATTTTGGCCGCGATTACCTACACCGTCGGCAACCGACCTTACGGGTATATTGGGCTGGGTGATATCTCGGTGCTGATTTTCTTTGGCTGGCTCAGCGTAGCCGGGTCGTACTACCTGCAAACCGGCCACTTCGACAGCAGCGTTATCCTGCCAGCAACCGCTTGTGGCCTGCTGGCCGTCGCAGTGCTCAATATCAACAATCTGCGCGATATCGACAGTGATCGGGAAAACGGCAAAAACACGCTGGCGGTACGGCTCGGTGCTTATAAGGCCCGCCGCTACCACATGATGTTACTGATGACGGCGCCGGTTTGTCTGGCCCTCTTCGCGATGCTGTATCTGCATACGCTGGCGGGCTGGCTGTTTATTCTGGCACTGCCGTTACTGGTGAAACAAGGCCGCTATGTGATGCGCGAAACCACCGCGTTCAGCATGCGTCCGATGCTGGAAAAAACCGTGAAAGGCGCGTTACTCACCAATTTGTTGTTCGCGGTAGGCGTACTGCTGAGCTAAACCGGATTCAGTCAGGATGGAACGGACAACACGTTTGTGCTGGTTGGCAAAATCACAACCGATTACTGATGCGGGTCAAAGCCGCTGTTGATGATTTTGCCAACAACAAACATAAAGGGATATACTCAGTCCCACACTCCCCAGCGGCAACAAACGTGACTCCTATGAAATACGATACTTCCGAACTGTGTGATATCTATCATGAAGAGGTCAATGTCGTTGAGCCTCTTTTCTCCAATTTTGGTGGACGTAGTTCATTCGGCGGCAAAATCGTCACAGTAAAATGCTTTGAAGATAACGGCCTACTATTCGATGTACTGGAAGAAAACGGCAGTGGCCGCGTCTTGCTGATCGACGGTGGCGGCTCCGTACGCCGTGCGCTGGTTGACGCTGAACTGGCCCGTCTGGCCACGCAAAACGAATGGGAAGGTATCGTGGTCTATGGCGCGGTACGTCAGGTAGACGATTTATCGGAGCTGGATATCGGCATTCAGGCGATGGCGGCGACACCGGCGGGTGCAGCAAGCGAAGGCATTGGTGAAACGGATATCCGGGTGAATTTCGGTGGTGTGACGTTCTTCTCCGGCGATCACCTTTATGCTGACAACACCGGTATTATCCTGTCTGAAGACCCGCTGGATCTGGAATAACCAGCCAGGTTGCCAAGGGCGTCAACTGACGCCCTGTGTGCCGTTGTCTGTGTGACGTCGGCGGTTACTGAACGTCTTCCATTTTACCCAGCAGCGCACGCAGACGTTCCTGCCATACCAGCTGTTCCTGCTTAAGTTGCTCGTTCTCGCTCATTAATGCATCACGGTTACCCGCCATGCTCTCCACTTCCTGCGACAACGTATTGTTCTTCTCTTTCAGCTCTTCGATTTCCATCTGCAACAGCGTGATCGTGTCAATCGCCTGCTGAACTTTCGCTTCCAGCTTCTCAAACACTTCAAATGACATAACTTCTAACCCCTTTTGATCGCACGGCCTGAGCCGGTTAACGCAGATGTATCACAGATGTATCACGAACAGGTGTGCCACGCACGGTATCCCGCGAGCAGGTATGCACCGACACGGGTTTCACAAACAGATATCTCATGCCGCCTTGTGCACTCAGCCTGCACATCTGTTATGGCTGTTATGGCGACGCCGGACGTAAACGCCAGCCAAATTGTATGTAGCCAGATCAAACGTGTCCAGCGCACTGCCGGTAAAACAGCGACTCTGCCTGCTTTTTCGCTCATGCGCTATCAGTACAGGCCGAAAATTGCCCGAATTATTGTTAAACGATATTAATGTTAATAAATTTAACACCCTGATTAACACCTATCCGCTGACCAGATGACAGTTTTGTGTCTAATTACGCGAATGCGCGCATTTTCTTGACGCATCACACACATTTTGATTTCGATATTTCTCGTTTTCGAACATTAACGATAAATTCACATCCGAAATACAAAAAGAGCCTGACCGCGAATCGCCAAAGATGAACGAGACAGGCCTGAAACGCGCAGACCCATAGAGGAATGCGTCAACCACCATGCTGTAGCCTACAAGCAGGAACAAGCATTATGAGTCAATCTGATATTTCTACCCTTAAAGGCCAGTGCGTTGCCGAGTTTCTCGGTACTGGCCTGCTGATCTTCTTTGGCGTTGGCTGTGTAGCGGCTCTGAAACTGGCAGGCGCCAGTCTGGGGCTATGGGAAATCAGTATTATCTGGGGGTTGGGGGTCGCGATGGCGATCTACCTGACCGCCGCGATTTCCGGTGCTCACCTCAACCCTGCGGTCACCATCGCCCTGTGGCTGTTCGCCTGCTTCGATGGCCGCAAAGTCCTGCCTTATATCGTTGCACAGGTCGCAGGCGCGTTCTGTTCGGCGGCACTGGTTTATGGCCTCTACCACAACCTGTTCGATAACATCGAACAAACGCACAATATTGTGCGTGGTAGTGTGGAAAGCCTCGATCTGGCAGGTGTCTTCTCTACCTATCCGAACCCGCACATTTCAGTGATGCAGGCCTTCATGGTGGAAACCGTTATCACCGCTATTTTGATGTGTCTGATTCTGGCACTAACCGATGACGGCAATGGTATTCCGCGTGGCCCGCTGGCACCGCTGTTAATCGGGATTCTGATCGCGGTGATTGGTGCATCAATGGGCCCGTTGACCGGCTTTGCCATGAACCCGGCGCGTGATGCCGGTCCGAAATTGTTTGCCTACTTCGCTGGCTGGGGCAAAATCGCGCTGACTGGCGGACGTGACATCCCTTATATACTGATACCGATTTTCGCCCCGATCGTCGGAGCCTGTCTGGGCGCATTTGGTTATCGCACCCTGATTGGCCGTAACTTGCCTTGTGATGTCTGCGCTATTGATAGCGACACCGACACGGCGGCTTCTGCCCAAACCCGTAAGGTCTGACCCTACTCCGCTAACAGGATTACGTTTATGAACCAGGAAAAAAAATACATCGTCGCGCTCGACCAGGGTACGACCAGTTCACGAGCTGTTGTGTTTGACCATGACGCCAACATCGTCAGCGTATCCCAGCGGGAATTCACCCAGATTTACCCCAAAGCGGGCTGGGTAGAACATGACCCGATGGAAATCTGGGCGTCGCAAAGCTCCACGCTGGTAGAGGTGCTGGCGAAAGCGGGCATCAGCAGCGATGAAGTGGCCGGTATCGGTATTACCAACCAGCGTGAAACCGCTGTGGTGTGGGAAAAAGAGACCGGCAAGCCGATTTATAACGCCATTGTGTGGCAGTGCCGCCGCTCCGCAGATATCTGCGAAAGGCTGAAAAAAGACGGTATGGAAGAGTACATCCGCGCCAACACCGGTCTGGTGGTTGACCCGTACTTCTCCGGCACCAAAGTGAAATGGATCCTTGACCATGTGGAAGGGTCGCGTGAACGTGCCCGTCGTGGCGAACTGCTGTTCGGCACCATCGACACCTGGCTTATCTGGAAAATGACTCAGGGTCGCGTCCACGTCACCGATTACACCAACGCCTCACGCACCATGCTGTTCAACATCCATAAACTGGACTGGGACGAACGCATGCTGGACGTGCTGGATATCCCACGTGCCATGTTGCCGCAGGTCCGTCCTTCCTCTGAAGTGTACGGCCAGACCAATATTGGTGGCAAAGGCGGTACCCGTATTCCTATCGCCGGTATCGCCGGTGACCAGCAAGCCGCCTTGTACGGCCAGCTGTGCGTACAGCCGGGTATGGCGAAAAACACCTACGGCACCGGCTGCTTCCTGTTGATGAATACCGGTAAAGAAGCGGTTCGCTCCAAACACGGCCTGTTGACGACCATTGCCTGCGGCCCACGCGGTGAAGTGAACTATGCGCTGGAAGGTGCGGTATTTATCGGCGGTGCGTCTATCCAGTGGCTGCGTGACGAGCTGAAACTGATTGGCGACGCGATGGACTCTGAATACTTCGCCACCAAAGTGAAAGACACCAATGGCGTCTATGTGGTACCGGCGTTTACCGGTCTGGGCGCACCTTACTGGGACCCGTACGCCCGTGGCGCGATTTTCGGCCTGACCCGTGGTGCCAACGCGAATCACATTATCCGCGCTACGCTGGAATCCATCGCCTATCAGACCCGTGACGTGCTGGATGCCATGCAGGCTGACGCCGATACCCGCTTGCAGGCGCTGCGTGTGGACGGCGGTGCTGTCGCCAACAACTTCCTGATGCAGTTCCAGTCCGACATTCTGGGTACGCGCGTCGAGCGCCCGCAAGTACGCGAGTCTACCGCGCTGGGTGCTGCCTTCCTGGCGGGTCTGGCTACCGGTTTCTGGAACGATCTGGACGAAGTGAAGAGCAAGGCCACCATTGAGCGTGAATTCCGCCCCAGCATCGAAACCGTGGAACGTAATTTCCGCTATCGTGGCTGGCAAAAAGCGGTGGAACGCGCACGTGCGTGGGAAGATCACGACGAGTAAAATCACCACTATCCTTGATCGGGCGCGGCTATCGCGCCCTTTTTCTTTCCCTCCCCCTCACCCGCCCGCCAACACGTCTGTGTTACCATAACGCCCCGACTGAACTCTTCTTTTGTTCCTTAATTCCCTGTGCAGGACTGGTATCCATGAAACGTGAATTAGCCATCGAATTCTCCCGCGTGACCGAAGCCGCTGCGCTGGCCGGCTACAAGTGGCTGGGGCGCGGCGACAAAAACGCCGCCGATAACGCTGCCGTGCAGGCGATGCGCATCATGCTCAATCAGGTCGACATCAACGGCCAGATTGTCATCGGTGAAGGTGAGATTGACGAAGCCCCGATGCTTTATATCGGCGAACAGGTGGGCACCGGTAACGGCGACGCGGTAGACATCGCCGTTGACCCGATCGAAGGCACCCGTATGACCGCTATGGGGCAGGCGAACGCTCTGGCAGTACTCGCTGTCGGCGAGCAGGGCGCATTCCTGCATGCACCCGACATGTACATGGAAAAACTGATTGTCGGTCCGCAGGCTAAAGGCGCTATCAATCTTGACCAACCGTTGGAAGAGAACCTCAAACGCGTTGCCGAGCGACTGGGTAAACCACTGAGCGAACTGACCGTCATCACACTGGCCAAACCGCGCCACGATCAGGTCATCGCGGATATGCAACGGCTGGGGGTAAAAGTCTTTGCCATTCCTGATGGCGATGTGGCCGCGTCTATTCTGACCTGCATGCCGGAAAGCGAAGTGGATGTACTTTACGGCATCGGCGGTGCGCCGGAAGGCGTTATTTCTGCGGCGGTGATCCGTGCGCTGGATGGCGACATGCAGGGGCGCCTGCTGGCCCGCCATCAGGTGAAGGAAGATAACGAGGAGAACCGCCGCCTGGGCGAGCAGGAATTAGCACGCTGCCGCGAAATGGGCATTGAAGCAGGCAAAGTACTGGCACTGAGTGACATGGCGCGCAACGACAACGTGATATTTTCCGCCACCGGCATCACCAAAGGTGACCTGCTCGAGGGCATTTCACGCCGTGGCAATATCGCCACCACCGAAACGCTGCTGATCCGCGGCAAGTCACGAACCATCCGTCGTATCAGCTCCACCCATTACCTGGACCGCAAAGATCAGGCGTTGCACGACTTTCTGCTGTAATCACGGCAGGGGATGCGCAGCTCAGCATGAATTGTTTCACTGTTGTTAATAGATCGCGTATCGTAAAGCTCGGCTGCACACAGCCCTGTGACACCCGAGAGATCAAAAACAGGAGCAGATAACCATGGCAGAGTGGGTGACCGGTAAAGTTATTCAGGTTGAACACTGGACGGAAAATTTATTCAGCCTGCGGCTGGAAGCGCCGATAGCGCCGTTTACCGCCGGGCAGTTCGCCAAACTGGCGCTGGAACTGGGTGGCGAGCGGGTACAGCGCGCCTATTCTTACGTCAACGCACCCAGCAACACGCTGCTGGAGTTCTATCTGGTTAACGTGCCGGACGGCAAGCTCAGCCCGCATCTGCACCGTTGCCAGCCAGGCGATGAGGTGCTGGTAACCCAGGAAGCGGCTGGTTTCTTCGTACTTGAGGAGATCCCGGACTGCGATACCCTGTGGATGCTGGCAACCGGTACCGCCATCGGCCCGTATCTGTCGATTTTGCAGGAAGGGCGCGACCTGGAGCGGTTCAAAAACATCGTGCTGGTCCACGCTGCTCGATTCGCTCGCGACCTAAGCTATCTGCCACTGATGCAACAACTGGAACAGCGCTACAACGGTAAGTTACGCATCCAGACCATTGTCAGCCGGGAGGAACAGCCCGGCTCACTCACTGGCCGCGTACCGGCACTGATTGAAAGCGGCGCGCTGGAAGAGGCAGTCGGCTTACCAATGGATGCCGCTACCAGCCACGTCATGCTATGCGGCAACCCGCAGATGGTGCGAGATACCCAGCAGTTGCTCAAAGAGACGCGGCAGATGAGCAAACACCTGCGTCGTCGTCCCGGCCATATGACCAGCGAGCACTACTGGTAATCCCGACTATCCCGACGACCGTCGAGTAACCACAAAACGGTAGAAACACACTGCACTCAGGACGCGCGGAACCGCAACGGTTCCGCTGCCGGTCCGAAACGGTTCGCACCTGTCGTGCCGACAAACGCGCCGCAATCAAGCAACATCATCACAGTAATCAGCGTCGGCAAAAAACGCTCTACGCCCCATTGTGCGAGCGATGGCAGCATCGACCAATTGCCGTTACCCAACATCCAGGCCACCACCAGCAATAACGCCCACCAGCCACTTCGGTTGCGATCGTGCAGCCTTTTGACCAGTATCGCCGTCAGCGGCCACATCAGCATCACCAGTACAAACGCCGCCTTCTGGGTATCCAGCCAACCGGTACCGGCCAACACGAATAATCCCACCATCAGCGCCAGCACGATCACCATCCCTAACCAAAAATCCCGGCGACCAACGCGGCCACGAAACGAAAAACACCATTGTTGTATTGTCATGTCTTCTTATCCCCGAATACGGTTCTACGGGTATGAGTTTACCTTAAGTCAGGTTGTGTTTTTTACCGCACATTTTGACAATTGATCCTGAATCCCGCTTTAATCACACAGCGTGCCAACAGTGAGTGACGATACGAATAAACTGATGATGAAAAATGCCCTGCTGATTGTTTGTTGCCTGTCTGCTGGCCTACTCTGCCCCCCCTTTGCCAGAAGTGACGGCTTATTCCAGCCTCAAACCCCGACTGCCGCCCCTTACCTGCTGCCGGGTTCTCCCACGTTCGACATGAACATCGTGCAATTTCGTACCCGTTATAACCTGAGTAACCCGTCACTGCCGATTAGTGAATACCGGGTCATCGACACCGGTGACGACTCACCGAACCTGACGCGTGCAGCCAGCCGTATCAACGATCATCTGTATTCATCCACCGCGTTGGAAAAAGGCACCGGCAAGATTAAAACCATGCAAATTACCTGGCTTCCCAAACCTAAAGACACCGACCAAAGCGGGCGACGTAAACAAGCCATCGGTTACATGGCAGCACTGGTACGCACTTTTATGCCATCGCTCACCAACGAACAAAGCCTGAAAAAAATCGAGACATTGCTGGAAAAAGGCAAAGGGCAGCGCTTTTACCAGCAAACTGAGGGGGCATTGCGCTATGTTGTGGCGGATCATGGCGAAAAAGGGCTAACCTTCGCTGTTGAACCGATTAAGCTAGCGCTATCTGATTCGTGATCACATCGAGAATTAGGCACGAAAAACAGAGCCACCGCGCCATTTCGACTCTATACTATCGGCAGTTCTGTATCATCGTCAGAGTGGCTGCCTGACGCAGCCATGTATTGATTAACTGGCAATTCGCCTGGAGGAAACAAGATGCGACATCCCTTAGTCATGGGCAACTGGAAGCTGAACGGCAGCACCAGCATGGTTCACGAACTGATCGCCGGCCTGCGCAAAGAACTGAGCGCCGTCACCGGTTGTGACGTAGCCATTGCGCCGCCCGCTATTTATCTGGATCAGGCGAAACACCAGCTGGCTGGCAGCCGTATTGTGCTGGGTGCCCAGAACGTGGACGTCAACCTTGCGGGCGCTTTCACCGGTGAAACATCCGCTGAGATGCTAAAAGACATCGGCGCGAAATACATCATCATCGGCCACTCCGAGCGCCGTACCTATCACCATGAAAGTGATGAGTTTATCGCCAAAAAATTTGGCGTGCTGAAAGAAACCGGCCTGATTCCGGTACTGTGCATCGGTGAAACCGAAGCTGAAAACGAAGCGGGCCAGACCGAAGCGGTCTGTGCACGTCAGTTGGACGCGGTGCTGAACACGCTGGGCGCGAAAGCGTTCGAAAACACAGTCATTGCCTACGAACCGGTATGGGCCATCGGCACCGGCAAGTCCGCCACTCCGGCGCAGGCACAGGCCGTGCACAAATTCATCCGTGACCACATCGCTAAACAGGATGCGGCAGTCGCTGAACAGGTCATCATCCAGTACGGCGGCTCGGTCAATGCGGCTAACGCTGCTGAGCTGTTCACCCAGCCGGACATCGACGGCGCGCTGGTGGGCGGTGCCTCACTGAAAGCCGATGCGTTCGCCGTTATCGTTAAAGCCGCGGCCGAAGCCAAAGGCCTGGCCTGATTCCTGCCCGAACACCGCACAACGGCTCCAGACTGGAGCCGTTTTTTTATGCCTTTTTCCCACTGACTCCGCCTGCATTCATTATTTTGTCATTTTTCCCGTCTAGGTTTTACCAGTCGTGTTTATTTGTTACTTAATTTAACCAAGAGTGAATGAAAATGACTCGTAAGGCTATTATTCGCAAAACACTGCTCTCTTCCCTAATGATGACACTGGTAGCAGGTAGCGCACTGGCCGCCAGCGCCGACTACCAACGCCAGGCGCAGGGAGACATCACCCAGCCCGGTGGTGCCCGCCGCCTCAGTGCCGATCAGACCGAGATGCTGAAAGCCTCACTCAACGCGAAGACTGCCAAAAACGTGATTCTGCTGATTGGCGACGGCATGGGCGATTCGGAAATCACGGCCGCACGCAACTACGCGATGGGGGCTGGCGGCTTCTTCAAAGGTATCGATGCACTGCCGCTGACAGGCCAGTACACCCACTACTCGCTGGACAAG
The DNA here is from genome assembly GCF_000406165.1 of Dickeya zeae NCPPB 2538. Classification (NCBI taxonomy): domain Bacteria; kingdom Pseudomonadati; phylum Pseudomonadota; class Gammaproteobacteria; order Enterobacterales; family Pectobacteriaceae; genus Dickeya; species Dickeya zeae. Next base: position 4,257,026 of record NZ_CM001977.1, read on the forward strand.
AAAACCCGTAAACCAGACTACGTCACCGATTCCGCGGCATCGGCCACCGCGTGGTCCAGCGGTGTCAAAACCTACAACGGCGCACTGGGCGTTGATGTGGATGGCAAAGACCATAAGACACTGATTGAAATCGCTAAAGCGGCGGGCAAAGCGACGGGTAACGTCTCTACCGCCGAACTGGAAGACGCCACACCAGCCGCCATGGTGTCCCACGTGACCTCCCGCAAGTGCTACGGCCCGGAAAAAACCAGCCAGCAGTGCCCGACCAACGCACTGGAAAACGGCGGTCGCGGCTCTATTGCTGAACAGTTACTGGTCACCCGTGCTGATGTCACGCTGGGCGGTGGCGGTGCCACTTTTAAAGAACTCGCCAAAGCGGGTAAATATCAGGGGAAAAGCCTGAAAGAACAGGCGGAAGCGCTGGGCTACCACATCGTGACGGATCTCGATGGCATGAACGCCGTTACCGCCGCCACGCAGAGCAAGCCGGTGCTGGGGCTATTCGCCGATGGCAACATGCCGGTGCGCTGGCAGGGGCCGCAAGCGAGCTACCACGGCAACCTGGACAAACCGGTTGTAACCTGTGAGCCGAATACCAAACGCGCGGCCACCGTGCCGACACTGGCGCAAATGACCGATAAGGCTATCCAGTTATTGAGCAAGAATAAAAACGGTTTCTTCCTGCAAGTTGAAGGCGCGTCTATCGACAAACAGGACCACGCCGCCAACCCATGTGGTCAATTCGGCGAAACCGTCGACCTGGACGAAGCGGTCCAAAAAGCACTGGAATTCGCCCGTCGTGACGGCAACACGCTGGTGATTGTCACCGCCGACCACGCCCACTCCAGCCAGATTATCGAAAATGGAGCCAAAGCACCGGGCCTGACGCAGGCGCTGAACACCAAAGATAATGCGGTGATGACCATCAGCTACGGTAACTCGGAAGAGGAATCCCAAGGCCACACCGGCACCCAGTTGCGCATCGCCGCCTACGGCCCGCACGCCGCCAACGTCGTGGGGCTGACCGACCAAACCGACCTGTTCTACACCATGAAAAACGCGATGGGCCTGAAGTAATAAAGTCATCTTCGGGCCACGGTACTCCTGTGGCCCGTTTCTTTGTGGGAGTAAAAGACACCACTGGTTGTATATTAACCAGATAATGCAATTACGTGGTAAGACTCCATTCTTGGCCCGCACCCTCATCGTGTTAAGGCTCAGCCAGAGGCAGCTCGACTTAGTAGCTTATGGCAGCCTAACTCACCAACGGTGAGATATAGTTAAAAATACGCATCATGATGGCTGCACGGTGAGCACCACACGAGACCTATATATTAATCCAGAAGATCTTTTGATACGTTGCCAGTAACGAAGAACTCTTTAAAGATCATGACAACAAGATCGAAGTCTCTTATAAGCTGGCGTTCAGGCCAGTAATTACCGAAAACAATAACTCTGTTATCTGATTTTGACATATTCCAATATGAGCGAACATCAGAGTCATTTTCAGAATATTCCAACAACGTGATCAGATAAAAGCCCTCTTCTGTTGAGACATCTATATTTACTGGACCAACACTAGGCTCAGGCAATACAACAAGCCTCATTGACCCCTTCTTATTCCTCAGTTTTAACAATAATTCCTCAACGTCAGACCATTCGGGTCTACGTATTCTAGTAAAAGAGCTTCTACCTGATAGATAAAATTCTGCTTCAAGTTCAGATTTCATCAATTCATCTCCCTATTGAAATTTTTTATACCACTATTATCAATACAGAACACCACTACTTATTTTTATATATCGTTAGATCTGCACACCGCCATTATTATCTTTACAATTCAATCAATTAATTTTTTTCAAAAAACTGAATGACATCAGATAAATAACGGAACGTTGGCTATGTAAATATAACAACCGGCATCCCCAGAAATTCCTGAGTAACCTGATGCCAGAAGGATACCTGCTGATGATTGAAAATCATGAAAATATCAAAAACGCATGACTTTAAAATAGGTGTAATTATACTTTAGTCACATCCTGATGATAATAAAAAAACTATAAAAATTATCATGTGAAATTTATTCGCACATAGATTGGGTGATTATGATTAATCTACATCCCATCTATATTCTTCATGCAAGACATAGTTAACCCCACAATGAACATTTAAAATGCCTCACCACGATCATCCGGTGGAGGCAAGATTAATTTATTGTCATTTTCATGCCTTCTGCATTTCTCTGCCAAAGGAATAGCTAAAGCAATCTCCTTTTTAAATTCTAAAAATTCATTTTTATCTATTTCATAAAATTCAGAGTACTCAATAAATTTATTTCTAACTGGTATCGAGATAAAATATTTACCAGAATCTAACTCAATCCCTATTGCATATCTATCCTCTCCGTTTACTGACTCATTTTTGAATTTCATCGTCCCTCCCTATAGTGCTTACGCTGTAGTCTACAAACGCCATTTTACACCATCAGTTATCTACTACACCTACAGGCAGTTTTCAACATGAAACTCAGAAACTGTTTGCTCTCAACTCATTGCCTGGTGGTATGCGTAGGTTAGAATTGCAGGGTTATAAATATCGACTAGCATAAATGTGTTCTTATCCAGACGTTTTTTGTCTGAACTCGCCATCCTGTCGTCCCCTTACTTGTTGCACGCCTAACTCTCAGGATAAATTTTATGGGAGCCTGAGAGGTTGTCTTAACTCAGGCTATTTTTCCTTTCTTCATAATCATGCAAGTATTTTTCAAGAGGATAAGCTGTTCCAAGCTCATGTATTTCTCCGGTATCCTTATCCACTATAAAAGGAGCATTACCTACAAGTAACGCACTATTATCGCCGGTTTCAAGATATTCTCTGGATTGAAAACAGAAAAACCATCCACCCGAAAAACGCCCCAAAGATGTTATTACTACGGGAATGGATCCATCATACAAATATTCATTTGCTTTTTTTATGGCGTCATCAAAAGTAATCATTTTTCTGTTCTCAATATTTTAAATGAATCAATGAGAGTCGGACTGATAAAGCGACGATCCAGACGCAGATCAGGGGTCATCTTCAATTCCCTTCAATCCACACACTCTTAACCCAAGATGCTATATTTTTCCATGATTCATCGCTATAACCATCGGGAGTCCAGTACCTTATTTCACCATTTGGCAATATACAGTAATAACTCCCATTATCTTCACATATAGGTAACCAATTATCAGGAACACCCATAGCTTTCGTATCTTTCACTGCCGAAGATAGTTCTCTATAATACGTTTTATCTCTGTTCAAAGTGAGCAACTCAATTGCCCCATAGAAAACATTGCTAATTTCCTTTAGGATTTTTTTATAGTCTTCATGAAAATTAACTCCCAATTCAACTTCATACTGCATTATTAATCCATCATCAGGCAGTGCAATATTTAGTCTTTCATTATTAGATAATAACTCTATCTCTTTGATAACTTCGTCCAATTCATTTTTCATAAAATACCAATCCCTGTTCATTGGTTATATACTTCGAGCAACCGAAATCCCATTTGTTAAATTCAGAACAACTTATCCCAGGGAGGATACTGTTGTCGTTAATATAGAGGTCCGTTACTTTATTTATGGATTAACGTCATAACGCTCATCCTGAATAATGTAAGGAACTGCAACATTTTCCCACACAACAATCGCCATTTTTTGCCATTTTGTCGGATTTTGTTGCTTCACAATATAATCCCTGATTAGCTTAACAGCCTGGTTAAAACTCACCTTATCTAACTCAACAAATGAATAAAATTTCAGATACTCACCTTCTTCAGACTTAATTATTTCATGCAGTTTCGGGTAGTCTGGTAAAAAAACAGCATCCAGCAGATCGCCAAAGGCATCCCAATAACTCCTATTAACGAAGCCCCCGGTCCTTTGAAAATTACTTTCCCTTTGCCCATTATCATTCCAACCGATAAATAAACTTCCACCCATACCATCACCTCACAATATCAAGCATTACCCTGGTTAGCTGATTAGCTGATTAGCTGACTCTCCCCAAGTCCCCCCGGTCATACTGGGGTATTTATTTTTAGTGCCTGGCTGTCGGGACATAACCTTGATCGGATGTTTTTGGGAAAGTCCATCATAGCGGTAGCCACAAAACATTTCCTAAAGTACTTTCAGACCGCTTATGCTCATGAGTGAAGAGCAATTGAGGTGGTACGCAGAGTCTGGCTGGTACAGAGAAAGAACAGAGATACTCATAGTCAATTAATACAACATTCGTCTTAATTCGTCTTAATAAATTGCTAAAAAATCACATGAACATTTACATATCATATCCAGCATCTTTGAATACTAAACGCACATGGTCAGCCAACCCAACAAGATCTTCATACGCCATTAGGCCAAATTCTGGCGAGTGCTCCGATATATAATCATAAACCTCAAATGTTTCATGTCTTTTTTCTCTTATTTCTTTTACATATTTAGGCATAATGCATCGATTCACGCCTTCTGTATATTCTTTAGGCTGTTCTATCAGACTCCATTGAAGCCTCCCTTTATAAGAATCTAACGCCTCTCGGAGAAGCTTAATCACATTGGGATTTTCTTCTTTAAAACGAAAACTTGTAGAAGGAGGTATATTAGAGCAGTCAGTTCTCTCAAAGTGATCATTGTTCCATATTTCAGGATAACGCTCACTGTAGCGTTTCCACTCTAAATTCCCAATTTTTTCAATAACAGAAAGCAAGCATCTATCTTCTCTATTCATCATCTCTTTAACCTTGAATTTTATCAGATATCGTCACCCCATTAGGATTTATAGATTTGAAATGTTACTACCGCTCAGCGAAATCGCTTCACCGGAGTCAGGCTTACCGACGGGATGCTGTTAAAAATATGCACCTGCCCGTGCTGCATGGTGTTCACAG